>JAHEEM010000023.1:0-15569 GCA_024640695.1 Rhodospirillaceae bacterium
ATTGCCCTCATGCAACACCATCCCACCGATAAGCTGCACGTCGAAATGGCGCAGCCCAAGGGTACGGCGAGACGCCTCCCGCACGAGCGCAAAGGCTTCCGGCAAAGCCTTGGTGACATCCTTGTCTGCTTCGACTTTGCGCCGCAGCTCCGCAGAACGAGCGCGGATCGCCTCGTCATCCAGCTCCGCGAGCTCCGGCTCGAACGCATTGACGCAGTCAACCAGTCGACCGTAGGACTTGATCAGCCGCTGATTACGGCTGCCGAATACGCCCGCAAACGTGTTAGATAGAAACTTAAGCAACCCGAGACCTCAAGGTGAGTGGGTAAAACAGCGTATTCTACGGCTAGATGAGGCCGTTTGGGACCGAGACAACCCTTCGGAGGAGCGATTTTTGCGTTGGGGCCGGCACTCGCGCAACACATCCTTCCCATCAGCCCTGCGCCCAGGCCCGCGGTAGGTTCGAGGTCACCGCGCCGGATTCGTCGCAAACGCTGAACTATACAAGCATCCAGCCGAAGCCGGCGCCGCGTGCTGACCCACTCCGGGACAGGTCTACTGGTTCACGTAGCTAAGCGGATTCACCACGCGGCCATTGTGCATCACCTCGAAGTGGAGGTTCGGTCCGGTGGCCCGACCCGTGGAACCCATCACGGCGATGGTATCGCCGCGCTTGACCGTGTCCCCCACGGCCACAAGGTTATCGGAGTTGTGTGCGTAGCGGGTCAAGTAGCCGTTGCCGTGGTTGATCTCGACCATTTGGCCGTAGCCGTAGCGATCGCCTGACCAGGTCACCACACCAGAAGCGACGGCAACGACCTCGTTGCCCTCTCGACCTGCGAAATCGACGCCTTTGTGAAAGGCAGCGCGACCCGTGAAAGGGTCAGTTCGGTTGCCGAACATCGAAGAAATGTAGCCGGACGTAACGGGGCGCCCTTCCGGGCGAACCTCATCCCGCAGCTTTCGGTTCAGCAGAAAGTCCTCGAGAACGTTAAGTTGCTGCTGCCGATCCTCGAGCTGCGCGCCAAGCCGATCGAGCGCCGTCAGCAGGCCGGGGGCCTGATCTACATCGGCGATTGCGATCGGCTCCTCGGGGCCGCCGAGAGAAGGCAGGCTCGAGAAATCGAACTCGCCGTCATCCAGCCCGGCCATCTGCGTCAAGCGCTGCCCGAGCGCATCCAGGCGCAGCACGCGCGCATTCATCTGGCCGAGGCGCAACGCCAGAGCGTCCAGGTTCTGCGCAACCGCGTCGCGGGTCGCATCGAGCATGGCCTGCTGCTCGCCGAGATCGCTGCGCCAAGTATCGACCTGCGACTTGGGATCAGCGACGCCAAATGCGCCCGCCATGCGGAAACCGGTGTAGAAAATGCCTGCACAAACGACAAAGGCGGCGGCAAAGATGCTGAGCCATACGGACGTTGCCCCAAGGCGCACGTGGCCAAGGTGACCCCTACCCTTCGAAAGAAGGATTAGCTCCATGAATTTCCGCCTTCCTCTAGATTTTTTTCGGCAGCCTTATACGCTCGCCGCCCAGCCTTGCTGGCGCGAAGGATTCGAGTATAGCGGATTAAATAAAACAACACTTGGTGACCCCGCTGCCCTAGGATGTCTTCCCGTAGACCGGTGGCTTTGCGTCCCGCTCTTTGGAGCGGTTTGCCCTTATCAAGCCTTAGAAGCATGCTAAAAAACGCTTTACTACTCAAGCTTTGCACGCCGAAACGTTGACGTCGTTCTCAGAAAATGACCGGTAAGGCCCCGAAATCGCTAGCGGATTTGCTCGGAGGCGGAAATTTAGCGGCGCTCGGCGCCGAGGCGCGACGGCGCCGCGATCTGACCGAGCAGGTTAGGGCGACGCTGCCGCCGGAGGCAGCTGGCCATCTAGTCAGCGCGAGCGTCGCGGCAGCTGGTGAGCTGGTCCTCACGATGGATGCTTCGGCCTGGGCAGCGCGGGTGCGTTACCTCGCCGAGGAGATCGGCGGCGGGCGCCGCGTCAGAGTCAAAGTGCGGCCTCGCGACGGGCTCGCCTGATCTGCCTGGCAAACCAAGCGAAGGCCCGGTCGATGTGCGGTCTCAGTCCGGCAGGCCGGGAACGACCTGGTAACTCACGGGCGAGCGGCGACGGTCCTCGAAAACCACTTCCTCGTAGCTTGCCTGGTCGGCAAGCACGGCCCTGAGCAGGCTGTTATTGAGGTGATGGCCCGACTTGAAGCCAGTGAACTCGCCAATCAGACAACAACCCAGCAGATAGAGGTCACCGACCGCGTCGAGTATCTTGTGGCGAACGAACTCGTCCCGAAAGCGCAGGCCGTCCTCGTTGAGCACTCGATACTCGTCCATGACAATGGCGTTGTCGAGACTGCCGCCTAAGGTCAGGTCGCGCTCCCTGAGCGTTTCAAGATCGCGCAAGAACCCGAAGGTTCGCGCACGGCTGATCTCCCTCAAGAACGCCGTCGTAGAGAAGTCGATGCTCGCCGTTTGACGGTGCTTTTGCAGCACGGGATGATCGAAATCAATCTCGAAATTGACTTTGAAGCCATTGTAGGGCGTCAGGCGCGCCCACTTGTCGCCATCGCGGACCTCTACAGGCTTGCGAATACGGATAAACCGCTTGGCTGCACTCTGCTCCTCAATGCCTGCGGACTGCAGCAAGAATACGAACGGCGCGGCGCTGCCGTCCATAATCGGAACCTCTGCTGCGGTCAGGTCGACAAAAGCGTTATCGATACCGAGCCCGGCCATGGCGGAGAGTAGATGCTCGACCGTGGCGACCTTCACTCCGTCCTTCTCGAGGGTCGTGCCGAGGGTGGTTTGGCTCACGTTGAGGGCGTCGGCTGGAATATCGACCGGCGTATCCAGATCGATCCGGCGAAAGATGATTCCGGAGTGCACGGGCGCTGGTCGCAGCGTCATATAGACTTTCGCGCCACCGTGCAGGCCGATGCCGGTCGCGCGAATCGATTCCTTTAAAGTACGCTGCTTCAATGTCTTGATGCCGAAAGTATCCTAGCCGAGTAGCGCAGTCGAGGCAGGCCATCCCTGCCCGCCATTGGGCCCAATTGGGCGGCGCGCACCCTAGCATGGCTATGCTGAGCGCAGCAAGGCCGCAGCGCAAGCTTCAAGCCCTCCGTCACGATCAGCTAGTCCGCCTGTCGACGCAGAAACGCCGGCACATCGAGCAACTCCTCGAAGTCCTCGCCGAGATGGCTGACGCCATCGCCTACCGCTCGTTTACGCTGCACTGTGGGACGGTCGAGGTCCGCATAGTTTGGCTCTCTGCCCGTGGCGCGAGGCACGACTCTGACCGGCATGTCTACCTTCACGGCAGACTGGCCCAGTCCCGTTGCCACAACCGTGACCCTGATCTCGTCGGACATTTCCGGGTCGATAACCGTGCCGACGACCACCGTAGCCTCGTCAGAGGCGAACTGCTTGACGGT
Organism: Rhodospirillaceae bacterium; assembly: GCA_024640695.1. Classification (GTDB taxonomy): domain Bacteria; phylum Pseudomonadota; class Gammaproteobacteria; order Steroidobacterales; family Rariloculaceae; genus JAHEEM01. Next base: position 3,438 of record JAHEEM010000023.1, read on the forward strand.
CTCGCCGACCTCCTGGAACTCGCCAATAGACAGGTCCATGCCGGCCGTCACGTTGACGAGCACGCCGTTGGCACCGGCGAGGTTAATGTCCTCCAGCAGCGGGCTGGAGATCGCCGCCTCGGCCGCTTCTCGAGCGCGCCCAGCACCGCTGGCAGTGCCCGAGCCCATCATCGCCATGCCCATCTCGGCCATCACAGTGCGCACGTCCGCAAAGTCGACGTTGATGAGGCCCGGTCGGGTGATCAGCTCGGCGATGCCCTGCACCGCGCCCTGCAGAACCTGGTTCGCAGCTTTGAAAGCATCCAGTAGCGTCGTATCCGGACCCAATACGCTCAGCAGCTTTTCGTTCGGTATCGTTATCAAAGAGTCGACGTAACGGCCGAGCTCGGCGATCCCCTGATCGGCGATGCGCATACGCTTGCTGCCCTCCATGTGGAAGGGCTTAGTCACAACGGCGACTGTCAGCACGCCGAGCTCTTTTGCGAGCTGGGCTATGACAGGCGCCGCGCCGGTGCCGGTACCCCCTCCCAGGCCTGCGGTGATGAACAGCATGTCCGCACCGGAGATGATCTCCTGAATCCGGTCGCGGTCTTCCATCGCAGCCTGCCGACCGACTTCCGGGTTTGCGCCAGCGCCGAGACCCTTGGTGATGTTGCAGCCAATTTGCAGGCCCGTCTTGACACGCGCGCCCTTGAGCGCCTGTGCATCGGTATTCGCGCAGATAAAGTCGACGCCCTCGATACCGGAAGTCATCATGTGCCCAACGGCGTTACCGCCGCCCCCACCGATACCCATGACCTTAATGATCGCGGTCTCGCTGTATCCATCCATTAACTCGAACATTGTCGGACTCCTTAACCTGAGCGCTAGAAATTTCCCTGAAACCAAGCCTTCATTCGCTCGAACGCGCTGAAGACGCCACCTCGGCTCGCGGCCGAATCGGCCCGCGCTTTCGATGCTGCCTTGCCGTAGAGCAGCAGACCCACACCCGTCGCGTGGATGGGATTTCGCACCACGTCGACCAAACCCTCGACGTATTGCGGAATGCCCAAGCGCACGGGCGTATGAAAAACCTCCTCTGCGAGCTCAACGGCGCCTTCCATCTTGGCGCTACCGCCGGTCAGCACGACGCCGGCCGCGATGAGCTCTTCGAACCCGGAACGGCGCAGCTCGTCGCGCACGAGAGAGAACAGCTCCTCGTAGCGCGGCTCCACAACCTCCGCGAGTGTTTGACGCGCGAGCCGCCGCGGCGGCCGATCGCCGACGCTCGGCACCTCGATGGTCTCATCGGGGTTGGCGAGCTGCGACAAAGCGCAAGCGTATTTGATCTTGATCTCCTCGGCGTATTGCGTCGGCGTGCGCAGCGACACCGCAATGTCGTTGGTCACCTGATCGCCGGCGATCGGAATCACCGCGGTATGCTGGATTGCGCCGCCGCAGAACACCGCGATATCGGTAGTGCCACCGCCGAGATCGACTAGGCAGATGCCGAGCTCCTTCTCATCTTCAGTCAGCACTGAATAACTCGACGCGAGCTGCTCGAGCACGACATCCTCGACATCCAGACCGCAGCGCTGCACGCACTTGACGATGTTCTGTGCCGCGCTGACGGCGCCCGTGACGAGATGCACTTTGGCCTCGAGGCGCACGCCCGACATGCCTACCGGCTCGCGAATCCCTTCCTGCGAGTCGATCACGAATTCCTGCGGCAGCACATGGAGTATTCGTTGGTCCGCGGGAATCGCAACAGCGCGAGCCGCGTCGATCACACGCTCGACGTCGCTCTGGCTGACCTCCTTCTCACGGATCGCGACGATACCGTGCGAGTTCAAGCTGCGCACGTGGCTGCCTGCGATTCCCGTATAGACCGTGTTGATTTCGCAGCCGGCCATGAGCTCAGCCTCTTCGACCGCGCGCTGAATCGATTGCACGGTCGACTCAATATTCACGACCACGCCGCGTTTCAGACCACGCGACGGATGAGAGCCGATGCCGATCACCTCGAGCACGCCTTCGGGAGAAAGCTCGCCCACAACGGCAACGACCTTGGAGGTGCCGATGTCCAGCCCAACGATCAGCTTGCGTTCGTCCTTCTTAGGTCTCATACGATCTCAAACATTTCCATCACCGCACCACACACCGCTCAACCGCTTCCTAGAACATCGCCTGCGTTGGCCCGAGTGAGCTCGAGCTCATCGATCCAGGCGACGGCAAAACCGTTCGTGTAGCGCATGTCGACATAGCTGACTCGACTGAGGTCACTCGCGAGCGCGGGCAGCGCGAACGAAAACAGCCGCTCCAGACGCGGCCCGACATCCTGCTTACCGAGCCTGATCTCCTGGCCCGTTTCGAGCTCGACCGACCAGGCGCCACGCTCGTCCATTTCGAGCCCACGCAAGCCAAGGCCGGCTTTCGCCAACCGATCGCGCAGCATGAGATAACGCTGGGCCAGCTCGTGCTCGCTCCCCGGCGGGCCCGAAAGGACGGGCAGCTCTGGAAGGCTGTAGCGCCGATCATTGCTGAACAGCTCCCCGCGGACGTTGAGCAGGCTCGTCTCACCCCAGCGCGCCGCTGCCTGCTGCTCCACGAGCCGAACGTTAAGCGTGTCCGGCCAGATCCTCGTGAGCTCAGCCGAATCGACCCAGTCGAGCCTCTCTACCTCACGCTGAATACGGCTCAGATCCACGGTCAGAAAGCCGCGATCCAGCGCCGCCGCGATGGCGCCCTCGACCTGCAGCGGCGTCACGCGTTGAAAGCTTCCCTCGATCTGAAGGCGACTCACTGGCAGGCTAACCGCCGCTTGAACAGTGAAGAACAGCGCCACCAGCACGGCGGTCGCCGCAGGCGGCATCACCAGCCAGCGGGTGTTGATCCTGATGCGAGGTAACTTCACCGGCCGCGTCTGGGCCTTGCGGCGGTTCGCCCGCGAGCGCTTCATGGCATTGCCCCCTCGGCGAGCGCCTCGCCGACGATACGAACCTCTAGCGCCAACTCCACGCCGCTGCGCTCACACACTGTGCGTCGCACGAGCTCTATGAGCGCTTCGATGTCGGCTGCCGTTGCACCGCCGGCATTGATAATGAAGTTCGCGTGTTTCTCCGAGACGACCGCACCGCCGATGCGAGCGCCCTTGAGGCCCGCGGCCTCGATGAGCCTTCCTGCATGATCTCCCTCGGGGTTGCGGAACACCGACCCGCATGAAGGCTGACCGACAGGTTGCAGCTCACCGCGCCGCTTGACCGTCCGGCTCACGTCGCTCATGTCCGCGCCTTCGTCCGTCTCGAACCGAAACGTGGCCGCGACGAACCACTCGCCGAGCGGCCCCTGCACCGCGCGGTAGCCAACCTCGAAGTCGCCCCTGTCGCGCACGTGAAGATCGCCCCGACGATCAATGGTCTCGACGCGCTCGACCTTATCCCAGGTCTCCCCACCGAACGCGCCCGCGTTCATCGCCAACGCACCGCCCAGCGTGCCAGGAATGCCCGCAAAAAACGCTGCGGGCCCTAGCTTGAGTCGCACACAGTGTCTTGCTAGCGTCGTGCAAGGCACTCCGGCCGTCGCGCGGATGTGCTCGGCATCGAGGCACTCGACGGTCTTCTCGAGACCGACCGTACATATCACGGCGCCCCGAATGCCGCCATCGCGAACGAGCAAGTTCGAGCCGAGGCCGACCCAGAAAATGGGTAGCTCCGGCGGCATGGCGCGCAGAAAATTGGCAAGCGCATCGAGCGATCGCGGTTTACAGAAATAGTCGGCCGGTCCACCGACGCGCCAGGACGTATGCACGCTCATCGGCTCGCTGATTAGCACGCCGGGACTCGAATCATTGCGGGTTTCCACTGCGGCGCTCACCCGGGGACTCCCACGAGGACCTTGGTTGCCATCAGGCCGGGCAACGTCTGTGCGACGCCACCGATGCTGCCGGCGCCTAGCGTCAGCACGACGTCGTTGTCACGGACCACGCCCGCAAGAACGCCCACGAGATCCTCGACGTTTTCGACGAATACCGGCTCGACGGCGCCGCGTGTGCGGATCGCCCGCGCGAGCCCCTTACCGTCGGCTCCGGAGATCGGATCTTCACCGGCCGCATACACTTCCGTGAGCAGCAGCGAGTCGACCCCTGACAGCACCTGAGCGAAATCGTCGAAGAGCTCATAGGTGCGGGTGTAGCGATGCGGTTGAAATGCCACGACGAGCCGGCGCTCGGGCCACGCATCGCGGACGGCTGCGATCGTGGCGGCAATTTCCGTCGGGTGATGGCCATAGTCGTCGACGAAGGTGACGCGCCCGGCGGCTGTCGTGATCGTGCCTAGAACCTGAAAGCGCCGCTCGATGCCTGAGAATTCCGCCAGCGCGCGGGTCAGCGCCGCATCGTCGACGTCGAGCTCGAGTGCAACTGCGACTGCAGCGAGCGCGTTCAAGACGTTGTGGCGTCCGGGCAGATTGAGCCTGATTGGCAGCGGATCGCGACCAGGGCGGTGCATAAGAAACTCACTGGCCAAGCCGTCGGGCCTGATATCGGTTGCGCGAACGTCGGCGCGCTTGGAGAACCCATAGCTCAGGACGCGGCGCCCGAGGCCCGGGATCAGCTCGGCCGTATTGGCGTCATCGCGGCACATGATCGCGAGGCCATAGAACGGCAGATTGTGCAGAAACTCGAGGAAGCCCAGCTTGAGCCGCGAAAGCTCGCCCTCATAGCTCGTCAGATGATCGGCATCGATATTCGTGACGATGGCGATCATCGGCTGCAAGTGCAGGAACGATGCATCGCTCTCGTCGGCCTCCGCGACCAGGTACATCCCGCTGCCGAGCCGCGCATTGGCGTCCGCGCTCGCCAGGCGCCCGCCGATCACGAAGGTCGGATCGAGACCGCCCTCGGCAAGCACGCTTGCGATCAAGCTCGTCGTGGTGGTCTTGCCATGCGTGCCGGCCACGGCAATGCCATAGCGGAAACGCATGATCTCGGCGAGCATCTCGGCACGCTGGATAACCGGGATTCGGCGGTGCTCGGCCTCAACGACTTCGGGATTGCTGGCAGCGATGGCGCTCGAGACGACGACGACATCGGCCGAACCGAGGTGTGCCGCACGATGCCCGAGGCTGATCGCCGCGCCGAGCGACTCCAGACGCGCGGTCACTGTGCTGGCTTTGATATCCGAGCCCTGCACGGCGTAGCCAAGATTGATGAGCACCTCGGCGATACCGCCCATGCCCACGCCACCAATTCCGACGAAGTGAATCGTGCGCGTTGCCCCCATGGGATGCGTCATGCGCGGCCCTCCGCCAGCTCGATGCAGGCCGCCGCCAGTTCCGCCGCGGCATTCGGGCGCGCTTGCTCACGCGCAAGCTCAGCCATGCGTAGCGGAGCGGAGGCGTCACCGAGCAGCGCAGCAAGCTGGGTGGCCAAGCGATTCGCGCTGAGCTCGGTCTCCGCGATCATGATTCCAGCGCCGTTGGCTGAAAAATCAGCGGCGTTCTTGCTCTGATGGTCGTCGGCAGCGTATGGATAGGGAATTAGCACGGCGCCAACACCGGCAGAAGCGAGCTCGGCGATCGTGAGCGCACCAGCACGGCAGACGACCAGATCCGCCCAGGCGTACGCGGCCGCCATGTCCTCGATGAATGGCTCTAGGCGCACGTTGTCCAGCGACGCATAGCCATGACGTGCTGTGTCGATCCCAGCACCAGCCTGATGCCAGATCTCGAGCTTCAGATCTCCGGGCAGGAGCGCGACGGCCTTAGGCACCTCCACATTGAGCGCACGAGCCCCCTGACTGCCCCCGATGACGAGCAGCCGGCGCTGCCCCGCTGTGCGGCCCGCAAATCGCTGCGCCGGCGGCGGCAGACTCAGAATCGACGTGCGCACGGGATTCCCAATAAGGCGGGCTGGAAAGCGCGCTGGGAATCCCCCCGGGAAGGCTTCAAAGATGTTTCGCGTCAACCGCGCGAGCATGCGATTGGCGGCGCCGGCCGCGGCGTTCTGCTCATGTATCAGCAGCGGCCGCCCGGTCAGCCACGCAGCAATCCCGCCGGGTCCTGAAACGAAACCGCCCATCCCGAGCACTGCGGCAGGTCGGCGTCGACGCATTGCGGCGAGCGCCTGGGCGATGGCCAGCGCAAGCCTGAACGGTGCCATGAGCCAGGCTAGGACACCGCGGCCTCGCAGGCCCGACACGTTGATCCACTCGATCTCTATGCCGGCTTGCGGTACCAGTCGTGCCTCCAGACCTTGATGAGTGCCCATCCAGACGACTGCACGGGCGTGCTCGCGCAGCTCGGCTGCAACCGCGAGACCTGGGAAGACGTGCCCCCCCGTGCCACCGGCGACGATCATGATCGGCCCCGTGCTCATACCCTGCGATCCTTGGCCGAGGCCGCCGGCATGCGCCGCTCCGCCTCCCGGACCTCGTGGTGGGCGCGCATCAGCAGAGCCATCGCAATCACCGTCACGACGGCACTGGTGCGCCCGTAACTGATGAGCGGCAAGGTCAGGCCCTTGGTCGGCAGGATCCCGAGGTTGACACCAATGTTGATCGAGGCCTGCAGGCCCAGCGTCAGCCCAATGCCAGTGCTGACGAGCCCCTGATAGGGAAGGCCGGCCGCAGCCGCGCGTGGACCCAAGGTTATCGCCTTGTAAACGATGACACCGAAAAGCCCGATCACGAGCGTCGCGCCGACGAGCCCGAGCTCCTCGGCGAGCACGGCAAAGACGAAGTCCGTGTGCGCCTCTGGTAGATAGAACAGTTTCTGCACGCTGTCACCCAAACCCACGCCGAGCCATTCGCCGCGGCCAATAGCGATCAGCGACTGAGTCAGCTGGAAACCGCTCGCGTAAGGATCGGCCCATGGGTCCATGAAGCCCATTAGTCGCTGCAGGCGATAGCTAGACGACAGCGCGAGGCTCCCGAGCGCGAGCGCAGCGCCAACTACTACGAGCACGAAATCTCGCAGGCGAGCTCCACCGACGAACAACATTCCGAGACTCGTCGCCGTCAACACGACGGCTGCGCCGAAGTCGGGCTCGGCAAGCAGCAGCGTGCAGGCCGCGCCGACCACGAACATCGGCTTGGCGAATCCGAGCAGACTCGTCGCCATGTCCTGCTGATGACGAACGACGTAACTGGCGACATAGAGCACCAGGCACAGCCGCGCCGGCTCCGAAGGCTGCAAGGTCAGCGGGCCCAGATCCAACCAGCGCGTGCTGCCGTTCACCGTATGCCCGAGTCCGGGAATCGCCAGAGAAGCGAGCAGTGCAATCGCAATGAACAGCACGAGTGCGTTCAGGCGAAACCAGAGCTGCATCGGGATGGATAACACGACAAGCCCGGCCGCGCAGCCCAGTAACACGGCGCCGAGGTGGCGCCCAAGAAAGAACATCGGCTCGCCCATGTCTCGGTCAGCGAGTGAGATCGACGCCGACCCGACCATGATCGCGCCCATTGCCAGCAATGCGATCAGGGCCGCCGTGAGTGCCGGATCGACGTGGATTCCACGAACATCGAACTGCGCGCTCAAGGGTCTAGCTCCGTGACAGCCGCGGCGAATTGCTCACCGCGATCGGCATAATCGACGAACATGTCCAGGCTGGCACACGCCGGGGACAGCAACACCGTCATTCCCGTGCCAGCCATCGCGACCGCCTGCGCCACCGCCTCCGGCATACCCGCGGCGCGCCTGGTGGGACACACTCCCGTCAAGGTCCGCTCGAGGTCGCCGGCCGCCTCGCCGATGAGCACAGCCCCGGCCAGCCGCCCGCGACCTGCTCGCGCCAGCGGCGCGAAGCTCGCACCTTTACCCTGGCCGCCCGCAATGAGCACAAACGGGCCGTCGAGGCCTTCGAGCGCAGCGACCGTGGCACCCACATTGGTACCCTTGGAATCGTTGATGAAGCTTATTCCGCGCCGCTCAGCGATCCATTCGCAGCGATGCGGCAGTCCCGAGAACGTCTTGAGCGCCTGGAGATCCGTGAGCTGGATACCACTGACCACCTCGGCAAGAGCAAGCGCTGCGAGCGCGTTGCTTTCGTTGTGCCGGCCGCGGATCCGCAGATCCGTGACCGGCAGCAGCGCGACGCCATAGCGCGCGAGCCAACGTGCCCCGTCAAGCGTCAACACGCCGTAACCGTCACGCGGCGCGTGTACCGTCGAGAACGGGATGGCATGCGGATGCGCAAGCCCCATCGCGCGCACGAGCGCATCGTCATGATTGAAAACCCCGAGCTGCGCGGCGTCGAGCAGCTTCTGCTTGAGCCCGGAATAACGCGCAAGGCTACCGTGGCGATCCAGGTGGTCGGCCGAAATATTCAATATGGCGGCTGCCTTCGGATACAGGCTGTCGGTCGTTTCCATCTGGAAGCTCGAGATCTCGAGCACGTAGACATCCGGGTGCTCGGACAACAGATCCAGCGCCGGCGGCCCTAGGTTACCGCCCGCAACAGCATCGATTCCGAGCGACCCGAGCAGGCTCCGAACTAGCGTGACAACGGTGCTCTTGCCGTTGGATCCGGTCACGGCCGCTACGGGCGCATCAGCTGCGCGCGCAAAAAGCTCGATGTCGCCGATCACGGGAATGCCCCGTGCGCGCGCCTCGACGACGAGCGGAAGCTCCAAACTCAAGCCGGGTGACAACACCACGCGCTCTATGCCCTCGAGCCAGCTCGAGTCGAGCGTGGCCAAGCCTACGCGCACGTCTGGATAGGCTTCACGCAGCGCGTTCAATCCCGGCGGCGCAGCACGACTGTCGATTACGCAGACCGCTCGATCTCGAGGCGCCAGATAGCGCGCCGCCGAAAGGCCGGTCGCGCCGAGGCCTACGACCAAGGTTCGGCAGCGCTGCTGCGTAACGTGCATCTGCTCCTTTAACAAACTTGCAGCAAACATTTTCTCACTGACCCTGTCCTGCTCATGCGTTCATCTGATCTTCAAGCTCGCCAAACCGACAAGCACGAGAATGACGGTGATGATCCAGAACCGCACGATCACTTTCGGCTCCGCCCAGCCCTTGAGCTCGAAGTGATGATGTAGCGGCGCCATGCGAAAAATTCGCCGGCCTGTCATCTTGTAGGAGGCAACCTGGATAATGACTGAGACGGTTTCGACAACGAATACACCGCCCATAATGAGCAACACCAGTTCCTGCCTTACCACCACTGCCACGAGGCCCAGAGCGGCACCAAGCGCCAAAGCGCCGATGTCGCCCATGAAAACCTGCGCGGGGTAGGTGTTAAACCACAAGAAGCCCAGGCCGGCGCCAGCTAGGGCCGCACAAAAAACCAACATCTCGCCCGACCCCGACACGTAAGGGATTCCGAGGTAGGCGGAGAAAACTGTATTGCCTGCTGCATAGGCGAAGACCCCTAATGCCGAGCCGATGAGCACCGCCGGCATAATCGCGAGCCCGTCGAGGCCATCGGTCAAGTTCACGGCATTGGACGTACCGACGATGACGAGATAGGTCAATGGCACATACACGAATACGCTGAGCGGAATCATCAAGCCGGGCAGGTAGGGGATCAGCAGCGCGCGCTCAACAGCGGGATTCTCAGCAGTGACATAAAGCACCACCGCCGCGGCGAAGCCGACTACCGACTGCCAGAAGAATTTTTTCGATGGCGCCAGGCCATTGGAACTGCCGAGCACGAGCTTTCTGTAATCGTCGATGAAACCGATGATGCCGAACGCCACCGTTACGCCGAGCACGATCCAGACGAAGCGGTTGCTCAAATTTGCCCACAGCAGCGTGCTCACGATGATTGCCAGCAGGATCAATGCGCCGCCCATCGTCGGTGTGCCCGCCTTCGGCAGATGACTCTGCGGCCCGAGTTGCCTGATCTGCTGCCCGACGCGCCGCGCTGATAGCCGTTGAATGACGTACGGGCCCAACGCGAAAGACAGGGCAAGCGCGGTCAGCGCGCTCAGGATCGCGCGCAAGGTCAGATAACCGAAGACGTTGAAGCCGGAGTAAAAGCGCGTCAGATATTCGGAGAGATAGATCAGCATGACGCGCCTGGCACCTCCGGACCGCTATCCGTCAGCAAGGCCACGAGCTGGTCGAGCTGCATGACCCGCGAGCCCTTGACCAACACTGTAGTGCTTGGGCTCAACAGCGGCTCGAGCGCCGCGGCGAGGCTGGCGATATCGGCGTACGCAGTCCCGGAGTCATCAAACTCGCTCGCTGCTTCACGGCTGTGCTCGCCGATCGTGAGCAACAGTTCGCAGCGCTGGCGCGCATAGCTGCCGATCTCGGCATGCAGCTCGCGGCTGTGCTCGCCGAGCTCGGCCATGTCGCCAAGCACGAAAATCCGTTGACCCGGACGCCCCGATAGATAATCGAGAGCCGCGCGCACGGAGGCCGGATTAGCGTTGTAGGCATCATCGATCACGACGCTGCCGGCCCGGCCCGGCCTTAGCTTCAGGCGGCCGCCGACGGCGTCTGCCGCCGCCAAGCCCAGAATGATCTCGTCAGCGCCGGCGCCGATTGCATCGGCCGCCGCCGCAGCCGCGAGCGCATTCATGACATTGTGCTTGCCGAGCAGCGGCAGCGAAATCGGCAGCGCTTCGCCGTCGGGCAACTGCAGCGTGAACGCCGATCCGCCCGGCTCGGTCCTGACCTCGCCGCGCACGGTGCAGTCCGCGCGCGGTCCGAACCCAAAGCTCACAACCAACTCGGCGCGGCTACGTGCGCGCCAATCGGTATAGAATTTATCATCAGCATTGAGCACCGCGGCGCCCGCGCGCGGCAGATGATCGAGCAGCTCGCCTTTGGCCGCAGCAACACCGGCCACCGAGCCGAATCCTTCCAGGTGGGCAGCGTTGGCATTAGTAATGACGCCGACCGTCGGCTCAACGAGCCCACTCAGATAATCGATCTCGCCGGCATGGTTTGCGCCGAGCTCGACGACGACTGCTTCGTGCTCGCCATCGAGTTCCATGAGTGTCAGCGGCACGCCGATATCATTGTTGAGATTGCCGCGCGTTGCACACACCCTGCGGCCGCGACGTAGGATGCTAACAATGAGTTCTTTTACGGTCGTTTTGCCGTTGCTGCCCGTGACCGCGATCGCTGGAATACCGAAGTTCTGCTTCCAGGCGCGCGCCATCTGCCCGAAGGCGAGCCGGGTGTCGGTGACCTCGACTTGCGGCAGAGGCGTGTCGTGCAAGCGCGAAACCATTGCGCCAGCAGCGCCACGGGCGTAGGCGTCACCGACGAACTCGTTACCGTCGAAGCGCTCGCCCTTGATCGCCACGAAGAGCGCCCCGGCGCTCAAGGCCCGGCTGTCGATACTGACCTTGCGAAAGCCTGCGTCGGGTCCGGTCAGCTTCCCGTCCACTTCCCGCGCGACCGCTGCGAGCGTGCGAGCCATCATGCGGACACCCCTAGCAGGCCCTCGACGACCTCGCGATCGTCGAACGGCAGCTGCCGCCCGGCGGTGATCTGCACGGACTCGTGACCTTTACCGGCGATCACTACGACGTCGCCGGGACGCGCGCTCTCGAGGGCCCTGAAGATTGCCGCACGACGATCGTGCTCGACAATCACGTGGGAAGTCGCGTCGATGCCCGTCCGAATATCGGCGACGATAGCTGCCGGCTCCTCGCTGCGCGGATTGTCGTCGGTAAGAACGATGTGATCTGCGATGGCCGCAGCCGCACCCATCGCGGGTCGCTTGCCGTTATCCCGCTCGCCGCCACAGCCGAACACACACCAGAGCTCCGCGGCGGTCATTTGGCGCAGATTATTCAGCACGCGCCGCAGCGCGTCGGGCGTATGCGCGTAATCGATTACGACCCAAGGCGCATCACCACCACCGAGAAGGTCCATGCGCCCCGGCAAACGCGCGCACTCCGAAAGCGCCTCGCACGCCTGATCGATGGGCGTACCCAGTGCCAGCAATGCACCCAGCGCAAGCAACAGATTCTCGGCGTTGATGTCACCGATCAGCGGCGAGGCGATCGTCGCTCTGCCCTGCGCCGTACGCGCCTCGACAGTGACGCCCGACAGCTCAGATGAGAGCAGGCGCCCCTCGAGATACGCGTTGCCCGCGAAGCTCACAGTGATCGGGACGACGCCGCCTGGCAGACGGCTCGCAAGCGCGGCGCCGGAAGGATCGTCGATGAAGATGACGGCGTGCTC
>JAHEEM010000023.1:15579-24016 GCA_024640695.1 Rhodospirillaceae bacterium
AGCTGCTCATGTCACCATGGAAATCCAAATGATCGCGGCTCAGGTTAGTGAACACGGCCGTCTTGAAACTCAAACCCGCAATACGATCCTGGGCGAGCGCGTGCGACGAGACTTCCAGCGCCGCTTCGGTTGTGCCCAACGCTCGGAGCGTTCGATGCAGCGTGAGGCAATCCGGCGTCGTAAGCGTCTGGTGCTCAAGCGCCGGCGGCACGCCGAATCCGAGCGTGCCGACGTAACCGCAGCGGTGCCCGGAGCGCGTGCGCGCAGCCGCGACGAGATAGGCCACCGTGCTCTTGCCGTTAGTGCCCGTGACACCGGTCAAGACGATAGGCTCGCGCCCCTGACCAAAGAACGCCCGCGCGATTTCTCCGAGGCGCCTGCCGAGCCCCGGCACGGCAATGCTCGGCTGGGCGACGGCCTGCTGCCACGATGAGGGGTCATACAGCACGACGGCCGCACCACGCGCCAGCGCCTCGGTGGCAAAGTTCAGGCCATGACTACGCCCCCCCGGCAGCGCCACAAAGGCCGCGCCCGGCTTGACCTCGCGGCTATCGGCGACGAGATCGCGGATCTGCACCGTCGCGAGGTCGCCAGCCGAAGGGCCCAGCAACTCGCCGAGGCTAATGACCATGGTCGCGAGCGCCGCCATCATTGAGCGCCTCCAGCTGCTTGCGCGACTATTGTTTGCGGCGCCGCGGGCAGGGCGTCTGGCGCAACCGCAAGCAGCCGCAGCGCGCCGCTAACGATGTTCGAGAACACGGGCGCCGCAACCTCGCCGCCGTAATAGTCCTCGCCGCGCGGCTCATCGATGACCACGACCGCGACGAGCCTCGGATCGCTGACGGGCGCGAGACCGGCGAACACCGCGAGATAGCGGTCCTTCGAGTAACCGCCGACGCCTGACTTCCAGGCCGTGCCGGTTTTGCCTGCCACACGGTAGTTCGTTATCGCGGCGCGCAATCCGGTGCCGCGGGGCGACACCGCCATCTCGAGCATGCCCTTGACCGCTTGCGCCGTTGCCGCAGAGACGACCCGCCTGCCCAAGGGCGCCGTATCAACAGCCAGTAGCGACACCGGCCGCTCGACCCCTTCGGCCGCAATTGTGGCGTAGGCTTGCGCAAGCTGCAGCGCCGTGACACTGAGCCCATAGCCGTACGCCATTGTTGCCTGGCCGACGGGCCGCCAGAGCTCCGGATCATTGAGCACGCCCGCGGATTCACCTGGAAAGCCACTCTCAGTCAGCCGTCCGATTCCGAGATTGGTCAACACACCCCACAACTGGCGCTGCTCTAAATCGAGCGCGAGCTTGCCGACGCCGACGTTGCTCGAGCGCGCGAGTATCGTTGCAAGATCGATCCGGCCGAGATTGTTGCTGTCCTGCGTAATGACCCTGCCGCCGACGCGCAGGTAGCCAGGCGAGGTATCGATCGTCGAGCTAGGCTGGTAACGCCCCGTTTCGAGCGCAGCTGCCACAACGAATGGCTTGAAGCTCGATCCGGGCTCGAAAATATCGGTAACAGCGCGGTTGCGGTATCGCGCAACGTCGAGCTGGCTGCGGTCGTTCGGATTGAACGAAGGCTGATTGACCATCGCCAGCACTTCGCCCGTGTGAACATCGAGGATCACGACAGATCCCGACAATGCACCGCTCTCTGTTACAGCACGCTTGAGCTCGCGGTAGGCGAGATACTGGACGCGCAGATCGAGGCTCGTTCGCAAAGTGCGGCCCGGCCGAGCGGCGGCGATGAGCTCGACGTCCTCAATGATCCGGCCGAGACGATCCTGCACGACGCGCTTACTGCCGATCGCGCCGGCTAGCCAGTAGTCGTATGCGAGCTCGACGCCCTCCTGTCCCTGGTCGTCGATGTTGGTGAATCCGAGCAGGTGCCCGGCCACCTCGCCGCTGGGGTAGTAGCGGCGGTACTCCCTGAGCGTGCCGACGCCGGGCAGGCCGAGCTGCAGCGCACGCGCCGCGTGATCCGGACGCAGGTGCCTGCGCAGGTAGACGAAATCTTTGTCGAGGCTGCTCGTTACACGGCGCACCAGCCAGTCCTGCTCGAGCTCGAGCACGTCCGCCAGCTCGCCGAGCCGCTCTACCGCCGGCATCAGCACCTTCGGATTAGCCCAAATCGTGTCGACGGGCGTGCTCACGGCCAGCGGCTCGCCGTTGCGGTCCACGATGGGGCCACGGTGCGCGGAGATCTGCACAGTCCGCAGATGTCGATCATCCCCCTGCGCGGACAAAAACTCTCTGTCGATGAGCTGCAAATAAAAGAGCCGTGCTTCGAGGGCCCCGCTCGCCAGAACGAAGCACCCGAGCAGCAGCAGGCTGCGCCCGCGGCGCCAGATCAGCTGCGGTGTCTTCTTGCGCCGGCTCATTGCGACGCTCCCGTGATCATCACGACGCTCTGCTGGTCGGGGACGTCGAGCGCGAGACGATCCCGCGCCAGGTTCTCGATGCGGGGATGTGCCGCCCAGGCGCTTTGCTCGAGCTGCAGCCGGCCCCAGTCGATCTGCAGCCGATCGCGCTCGCGATTGAGCGCCTCGAGCTCGATGAATAGCTGCCTGGCCTCGTGGCGGGTCGCGGCGACCCAGATCGCCGAGCCGACGACGGCGACTGCCAGCGGCAGGCAGCACCAGAACTGCATTCTGCCCCCGCTCATTACACGAGCACCTCGAGTTTTTCTGCAACGCGCATGCGGGCGCTGCGGGCGCGCGGATTAGCCGCTGCCTCGGCCGGCGTCGGTCGGATCAGACGCCCAACGCGGCGCATGCACGGCATCGCGCTCGCCGGAATATTCGGCAGGCCGGCATAGACGGGGTCGACGCTCGAGGCTATCGCGACAAACCGCTTGACGATACGGTCCTCGAGCGAATGAAAACTAATCACGCATAGCCGCCCGCCCGGCGCGAGTAGCTCCATACATTGCGCCAGGGCGGCCGCGAGCGCTTCGAGCTCGGCATTGATACGGATCCGAATGGCCTGAAAGACGCGGGTCGCGGGATGCAGACGCTGCGGCCGCTGCGGCGAGTGACGCTCGATGAGCGCCGCGAGTTGGCCGGTCGTCGTGATCGGTGCGCGCGCGCGTTCACGAACGATGACGGCGGCGAGCTGTCGCGCGCGCCGTTCCTCACCAAACTCGGCTAGGACGCGCCGCAGGTCTGGCTCGCCGACGGTCGCGAGCCACTCTGCGGCCGTCGCGCCACGCTCGGAATTCATGCGCATATCCAATGGTCCGTCCTTGGCGAAGCTGAACCCTCGTGCCGCTGAGTCGAGCTGTGGCGAGGAGACACCGAGGTCGAGTAGCACGCCCCTGAGTGGCCTGCCGGCAAGCCACGGCTCGACCTCGTCGAAAAAGTCCTCGAAGCCTGCGTGCCGTATCGCGAACCGCGGGTCACCGCTGAAACGCGCTCGGCCATCCGCGACCGCCTCCGGATCTTTATCCAACGCAAGTAAGCTGCCGTGCTCACCAAGCTGCGCAAGAATCCCAGCGCTGTGCCCCCCTCGTCCGTACGTGCCATCGACGTAACAGCCGTCGCTCTCGATCGCCAAGCCCTCGAGCGCCTCCCGCATCAGCACCGGCTGATGACTGGATTTTCCGCTCACGGCCTGACGTGCTCAGAGCGGCAGATCTGCGAGCTCTGCTGGCAGCGGCTCGCCATCGCGATCGCCACCGGCCAGCCACTCATCCAGGCGCGCGGCCCACCTTTCTTCGTCCCATAGCTCGAATTTCTTACCCTGGCCTACGAGCATGGCCTGTTTGTCCAAACCGGCGAAATCGCGCAGCTCGCGGGAGACGAGGATGCGGCCATGGCCGTCCATCTCCAGCTCCGTGGCATATCCCAGCATCAGGCGCTGCAATTGGCGCACCTGATGCTTCAGACCCGGCATGCGGTCTAGCCGGCGCTCGATTTCCTCCCAATCAGGAAGCGGGTAGATCAGCAGGCACTGATCTCGGTCCACGGTCGCCACGAGCCGCCCCTCGGCGCGGCTGAGCAAGCGCTCCCGATAACGGCTCGGAATCGCGAGTCGCCCTTTTGCATCGAGCGTGACTTTGGAGGCGCCGCGGAACATTGCGATCCCATTTCTTCCCACTTTTCACCACTTCGCCGCACTATAGGTAGCGTGCCGGGCGACTGTCAACCGAAAACGAGAAATTTTTTTTATGTGACAGTAAGTTAGGTGTGGGTTCGTAGAATGGGACGCGGTCCTCTCGAACAATAAATCAAAGACTTATGGGAGACAATTAAACGGTTTCTGACATTATGTCGCAACGAGGCGACATGGCTGCGGGTGCACAGCGCAGGCGGGTGGCGCCGATAGCCCCAGGCCAGCCGACAAAGTGGGAGCCGGCCTATAAGCCGGGTTCTGTCGAGAGCAGCCATTCATCTTCAATGCACGTCACCGTGAATCTCTAGCGACCTACCCGGGAACTCGTGTGGGCACACTCAGCGTTCCCCTATTCGGTCTTGCTCCAGGTGGGGTTTACCGTGCCGCAGCATGTTACCAGCTGCGCGGTGCGCTCTTACCGCACCTTTTCACCCTTACCGGGCCGTGAGGCCAGGCGGTATATTTTCTGTGGCACTTTCCGTGGGCTCACGCCCCCCAGGCGTTACCTGGCACCCTGCCCAATGGAGCCCGGACTTTCCTCCAGGTTTTACCCCAGCGACTGCTCGGCCGGCTCCCGTTAACCATGTTAACAGACCGGCCGCCAGACTCGGCGTTTCAGTTCACGCAAGCGGCCTGTGGGGGAGCGCGAAGGACGGTCGTACGCAGCCGTCACGCGTCCTTAGGACACCAGACAGGCGCAGCCGTCAACCTCAGTCCTTCTCCATTCTCGTTAGGCGGTACACATCGTTGCGTGAAATGCCCGTGATCTTCGCGGTAAGCTTTGCCGCGGTCGTTGCTGGCAGCTCCGTATGCAGCAGCTGAAAGATGCGTTGTGCTTCAACTTCATCGCTGCTGCCGGACGCCTCGGGCGCACCGGCAACCACGAGCACGAACTCGCCCTTGAGCGGGATACTCTCCCCGAGCCGCGCACCGATCTCGGCGAGCGTGGCGACGTCGAGGCTCTCGTGCAGTTTCGTGAGCTCACGCGCCAGCGCCGCCTGGCGATCCGGCCCAAAGACGGCGATGAGATCGGTAACCATCGGCTTGACGCGGTGAACGGCCTCGTAGAACACCATCGTGCGGGGTTCCCGTCGCAGCGCTTCGAGGTGCTCACGACGCGCGGCCGTGCGCCGTGGCAGAAAACCCTCGAATGTGAAGCGTTCGGCCGCAATGCCGCAGATCGATAGCGCCGCGACGAGCGCGCTCGGCCCAGGCACGCACTCGACGCGTATGCCGGCGGCCAAGCAGCCACTGACGAGTCGCAGGCCCGGATCACTGATGAGCGGCGTGCCCGCATCGCTGACGAGCGCGATTAATTTGCCGCGCTCGAGCTCAGCAATCAGGCGTTGTGTCTGGTGTGATTCATTGTGCTCGTGATAGGCAATTAGTGGCCGACTCAGGCCGATACTCGATAGCAATCCACGCGTACGCCGCGTATCCTCGGCGGCAACGAGATCCACCCTGGCCAGGGTCTGTCGAGCACGGTCGCTAAGATCCTCGAGATTGCCGAGAGGCGTGCCGACCACATAGAGCACGCCTTGAGAGTCGCCCGCCATGGGTTCATGCTGCCTGTGAGGACGCTGAATGTGCAAGCCGCGTTTAACAACCCCGACTAAACACTTTGCCTCGCTGCTGGTCCTGTCCGTCGCCGCCGGCTGCACCACGATACCCGGCCCCACCATTATGGGCATCGATCTGAGTGAGCCAGAGAGCGAGGCAGCGGCGTTCGCCGAGGCGGGCGACACCAATGCAGCCGTTGCAGGCTACGCCGAACTATACGAGCGCGCGCTCGGTAGCCAGCGCGCGCAATACGCGATTGCCGCGGCAGATCTGCTCGCAAGCGCGGGCGTCAGCATGGAGGCGCGCGAGTGGCTGCGCCGCGCCGAGATCGATGCGACACCCGCTCAACAACAGTGGATATTCGGTCTCGCGGCGGAGCTGGCGCTGCTCGACGGAGACCCAGAAGCTGCTCTCGGCTGGCTTGACCGCTTAGACCCCGAGGTCGAGCAGGCGCTGTCGCTGCGTGCGATGGCATTGCGCGGCCGAGCGCTATTTCAGTTCGGACGGGTTGAGCAGGCGGTGCGGGTGCTCGTCGAGCGCGATCTCTGGCTAGACCGGGATACGGATATCTTGGCAAACCACGAGATCATCTGGAACGGGCTCCGGGCACAAGCCGGCGTTCGCCCCATGATAGCTACCGGCGATCGGATCATCGACGGCTGGTTGGCTCTGCTGCCGGTGGCTGTCGCAACACGCAGCGACCCGTTCAGCCTCACCGGGCGTCTGAATCAGTGGAATGCGGCCAATCCGAATCATCCGGCCGCACTGCTGCTTTTGCCAGAGCTGCGCGCGCAGGACCAGCTCGCGCAAACCTACCCTGCGAAAATCGCTTTGCTGTTACCCCTCAGGAGCCAGCAGCAGCCGGCCGCCGCGATTCGCGACGGCTTCCTCGCTGCCTATCTACGTAACCCGACAGGCAGCGCAACGCAGCTGCGCATCTACGACACAGACGAGTTAGGCAGCCAACAAGCTTATCTACAAGCGCAGAACGACGGCGCTGAATTCGTCGTTGGCCCGCTGTTGAAGCCCGAGGTCGAGCAGATCATCGGCAGCTCTGGCTTCGTTCCGACCCTCGCGCTCAACACAGTCGATAACGTCGCACCGCTGCCGCCAAACTTCTTCCAGTTCGGGCTCGCGCCCGAGGATGAGGCGGCCGAGGTGGCGCGCCACGCCATCGAGAGAGGAGCGGCAACCGCGGTGGCGTTATTCCCCAACAGCGAGTGGGGTCTGCGGGTATACGATAGCTTTTTGCGCGAGTTCACGGGCCTCGGCGGCCGCGTGCTCGAATCGCGCGCGTACGACGGCGCAACGCAAGACTTCTCGCTCGCAATAACGACTCTGCTGAACCTCACCGATAGCGAGCAACGCCGTCAACGCCTCGCGGCAAACCTCGGCATGCCGATGGAGTTCGAGCCACGCCGACGTCAGGACGTGGACATCATCTTTTTTGCGGCGAACTCAGGCGCGGCGCGGCTGCTGGCGCCGCAGTTCCGGTTCCACTTCGCCGGCGATTTGCCAACCTACGCGACATCCGAGATTTACGACGCGTCGGCACGCGCGGACCCGGACCTGAACGGCGTCATGTTCGCGGATATACCCTGGCTGCTCGCGCCGGACGACAGCGCCGTCGAGCTCAAGAATACCCTGCAAAGTTATTGGCCGCAGCGCGCGGGACGCTGGCTTCGATTCTATGGGCTTGGCTTTGACGCTTACCGCATCATTCCAATGCTTTACAACGGCACGATGAATCTGCTCTCTCTGCCGGGAATGTCGGGTGAGCTCTGGCTCGACACAGCTGGCCGCATCCGCCGTCATCTGCCTGTCGCTCAGTTCATCAACGGCCGCCCCGTGCAGTTGGTGCCTGAGGCGCTCGACAGCGAGGCGCCCGAAAACCCGACCGTTACGCAGCGCTGAGCTGAGTAGCCCGCGAGCCGCTTACGGCGACCGGGCGGCCTGGCGCAGTTTCGAAACAGCCCGGTCGGCGCATGAATTCTCGGCGCGAGGGCCGCTACTGGGAAGACCAAGCAGGACGCTACCTGCGCTCCCACGGTCTGCGCGTACTCCAGGCACGCTACCGCTGCCGATTCGGCGAAATCGATCTCGTCTGCGCGGACCGTGAGTGGCTCGTTATCGTGGAGGTCCGCGCACGCGGACGGGGCAGCCTAGTGAGGCCCTTGGAAACCATCGACGCAACCAAGCGCCGCAAGCTCGTCCAGACCACCCGCCACCTGCTCATGACTCACCCGCACTGGAGCGAGCGACCCCTGCGTTTCGACGTCGTCGCAATCGAGGACATCGACGGTGCGCATCCGCGCTACGACTGGGTACGCAACGCCTTCGAGGCCGAGTGACCGGGCCGGTGCATGCGCAGAAATGCTTGAAGGGTCGTCGGTTTACAGGCAGAGTGGCGGCCGTCCCGCCTTCCCCGGCAAATAGTCGCATGCACGATCGCGTAATCGCACATTTCAGGCAAAGCATCCAGACCAAGCAGGCAGCCGAGGCGTTGGCGCCGGAAATCGTTCGCGCCGCGGAGACCATGACCGCGAGCCTGCTTCGCGATGGAAAAATCTTGAGTTGCGGCAACGGCGGCTCCGCGGCTGACGCGCAGCATTTCTCAGGAGAGCTCCTCGGCCGTTTCGAGATCGAGCGCCCCGGCCTGCCGGCCATCGCGCTGACCACGGATACTTCGACACTGACGGCATTGGCGAACGATTACAGTTTCGAAGATATTTTCGCCAAGCAGGTCCGTGCCCTGGGTCAGCCCGG
>JAHEEM010000184.1 GCA_024640695.1 Rhodospirillaceae bacterium
GCCAAGGGTGTCCTGATCGCGCAGGACCTCACGGATCTGCACATCGGCAACAATATCCGCCGGGAGACCGGGCTCGACGAGCACGGCGAGCCAATCAAGGCGCGCGGCGACAATCCGAACCAGCACGATATTCTTACGGGTGCGCGTGAAGATGGCACTGCGTTCCCGGCAGGTGAGGATCGTACCTGCAATAATTGGACGAGCAGCGACGAGGGTAGCGCCATGCTCGGCCACTTCGACCGGCAGGGCGGCGGCTACACTTCCTGGAACGCCGCGCATCCGTCGCGAGGTTGCAGCCAGGAAGCGCTTATCGGCACCGGTGGCAACGGTTACCTTTACTGTTTCGCGATCGATTAAGGCCGCGCGCGGGAGCATAGTTGACGTCGTTTGAACTATTGGGCGGTCGCTGCAAGCGGCAACCGTCTTGTTGTGATTTAGCTTGTCACGAGAGGAAATAGAATCGGCGATGTTTTGGATTAGCTCATGACGAACGTGCGCTGGGGTTTAGCCGCGCGATTACTTGTGCGGGACTGGAAAGCGGGCGAGACACTCGTGTTGTTCGTTGCGCTGCTCGTCGCCGTGGCTGCGATGAGCGCCGTCGGTTTCTTCACCGACCGGGTCCGGCAGGCGATGACCCAACAGGCCAGTGAGATGCTCGCGGCCGACCTCAAGGTAGAGTCCGACTATCCGCTCGACCCCGACTTAAAGAGCCGCGCGATCGCGCGCAATCTCGATACGGCCGAGATCATCAACTTCCGTAGTGTGGTGCTCGCGGGCGATGCCAGTTCACTCGCCGACGTGCGCGGGGTCACACAGGGTTACCCCTTGCGGGGCGAAGTTCGCATTGCCGATACGCTCGCAGGCACGCCGCGAACCGCTGTCGGCGTGCCGGCACCCGGCGAGCTCTGGGCCGAGCCCAGCCTGCTTGCTCGGCTCGGCGCAGAGGTTGGCGACGAGCTCGAGGTCGGACGCAGCCGCCTGCGGGTGACTCAAACTCTCGAGTTCAGGCCGGACGAGGGATGGCGATTCATGGAGATTGCCCCAACGCTGCTGCTGAACTACGCAGACATCGCTGCGACGGGCCTCGTGCAGCCGGGTAGCGTCGTCGAATATGAGCTGCTGTTTGCTGGCCCGGAGCGCGTTGTCGCTACCTTTCGAGACGAGCTGGAGCCGTTGCTCGGTGTGGATCAAGAGCTCGAAGACATACGCGATGCCCGGCCGGAGGTGCGCTCGTCGGTGGAGCGCGCCGAGCGATTCCTGATTCTGTCTGCTCTCGTCAGCGTTCTGCTTGGCGGCGTGGCCGTCGCGATGGCAGCACGCCGCTTCTTGACCCGCCATCTCGACTCCGTCGCTCTAATGAAATGTCTAGGCGCCAAGCATGGAGACATTCTGCGGCTGACCCTTTCCCAGCTGCTGCTGCTGGCATCGATCGCCGGTGTGCTCGGGACGATGATCGGGTTTGTGACACAGCAGGGCCTGACGCTGCTGCTGGGCGATCTCGTCGAGGCGCAGCTGCCTCCACCGAGTTTGCGCGGCGCCTTCATCGGGCCGATTACGGCGCTGACGGTGGCGCTGGGCTTCGCGCTGCCACCGCTGCTACGACTGCGCAGCGTTCCGCCTGCCCGGGTGCTGAGACACGATCTCGAGCCACCGCCGCTTGGGTATACAGTGGTCTACGGTATCGCAACCGGCGCGGTCACGCTCATGTTGTATTGGTTGTTCGGCGACCCGGAGCTGATCCTCTACCTACTCGTCGGTTCGGCGCTGACGTTCGTCGCGTTGTTCGGTGCCGGGCACCTGCTCGTGCAGTTATTGCAGCGATTTCGGGGCCGCGTCGGCGTGGCATGGCGGTATGGCGTTTCGAACGTCGCGCGCCGCGGAGCAGAAAGCAGCGTGCAAGTTGTCGCATTCGGCATCGGCCTCATGGTCCTGCTATTGCTGACCGTTGTCAGAACCCAGCTCATGGACACCTGGCAAGCCACTCTGCCAGAGTCGGCGCCGAACCACTTCGTAATCAACATTCAGTCGGCTGAGCGGACCCGGCTGATGGATGTTTTGGCGCGTCACGACGTTCCGGCTCCGGCTTTCACGCCGTTGGTTCGAGCCCGCATCAGTCACGTCAACGGAATTCCGGTTAACGAGTATCCCGCAAAGGACGAACGTGCCGAGCGGGAGCTGCGAGATGACCTGAACCTCACGTGGGCCTCCGAGCTTTCCTCGGATAACGAGCTCCTGGCTGGGGAATGGTGGTCCGATGGCGAACAGCGGCCGCAGGTTTCAATCGAGGAGGAATTGCTGGAGGAGATCGGGCTCTCGCTTGGTGATGAGCTGACATACTCGGTTACGGGGCAGGAAGTCACCGTGCAGATCACCAGCGTGAGGCGCATCAACTGGGACTCCTTTCGGCCCAATTTTTTCATGGTCGTGAATCCGGGCGTGCTCGACCGGTTTCCGCAAACGTTTATTACGAGCTTCTTCCTCGAGGAAGAGCAGCGCCGCGCGACACTTGATCTTGCCCGGGAGCTGCCGAGCATATCCGTGATTGATATCGGTGCCGTGTTGGATCAGGTACGGCGCGCCATGACGCGAGCCGCACTAGCGGTCCAGTATGTCTTCCTGTTCACCTTTGCTGCGGGGATCATGGTGCTGCTGGCCGCGATCCAGTCGACGCGTGATGAGAGACTCTATGAAAGTGCCGTGCTGCGGACGCTCGGTGCCAGCCGCAGCGTAGTGCTGCAAGGCGTAGCTGCGGAGTTCACGGCACTGGGGATGCTCGCCGGCACCTTGGGTGCCGTTGGAGCGGGACTCATTGGCCACTTTGTGGCGCGCGAGTTGTTCGAGCTCGATTATATTCCGGGCCCTTTGCTCTGGCTGGCTGGTCTCCTCATCGGCGGCGTAATTGTCGGGATCAGTGGTACGCTCGCCGCACGCTCGGTCGTCAACGAGCCGCCGGTCTCGACGCTCAGGAAAATCTAACTTGATTGGTGCGCGGCCCTTTGCCGTAGCTGCGCGCTGCGGCACAACCGTATCAGGCACAAATCGGGCAGGGCGACGACGGCGCGCATGGCTTGTTGTGCGGCTATAGGCCGGCCGCTGGGCGATCCTCACAAGTGCTATGTGAACGTCTGCTGTCGGAAAAGCACAACTACGCAGGTATAGACTGTCACCTCGACGGCTGGCACAACTGCCGGATACAGGCTTAGCCTTGCCGAGCCCGAAGGGTGTTTCCCATCCCCCAGCCCACGTTTGACGCCAAGGTACGGCGGGCGTACGGTTGGCGCGTGACGGGTCTGCCGGGTTGCACCTCCACGAGGCAGCGTGGCGCGACCAATGGCAGGTCGATCAATCGATTCGGGATTAGCTGGGGGTACCATATGAATGGCCGAATGCTCACGACTAAGGTTTTCTGCGTGACTCTAAGCGCCGTCATCCTGACGGGCTGCGGGACGGGCGGTGCCGATGAAGAGCGGGCACAGCCCCCCGGGACCGGGTTCGCCGCGGTCCCAGGCCTGAAGGGCGGTCAAGATGTGTTCGGCCCCTACGACCCGGTGCCGGGATGGCCCAAGCCGCTGGCGGAGACCCTTCCTGACCACGAGGGATGGACCTGGTCGCAGGCGACCGACGTTTTCGTCGAGAGCCCCGATCGCATCCTGGTGGCGCAAAAGGGCGAGCTGCCGGTGCTTCCGGCGAGAATTGAAACGACCTGGCTGCCCGAGATTGGACCCAGCATCAAGTACCCGGTCGGCGGACGTGTGCCACTGCGCGAAACGTCCAGCGCCACTCCCAGTCACGGCAGGGCAAACCCAGACGGGAGCGACGGCCGTCCGGGTATCGATTGGCGATGGGAGCACATCATTGTCGTCTTCGATGGCGAGGGCAACTTGATTGAAGACTGGTCGCAGTGGGATAGCATCTGGGGCCGGCCGCATGACATCGAGATCAGCCCCTACGATCCGGAAAAGCATGTCTGGATCGTGGACGCCGACAACCACTTCGTCAGCAAATTCAGTAACGATGGCAAAGAGCGTCTCCTGACGCTGGGCACGCCCGGCGTGCCCGGAAACGACGACACGCACTTTGCCCGCCCGACGTTCATGGCCTTCATGGACGAGAACACCTGGTATCTGGCCGACGGCTACGACAATACTCGCGTAATCAAGTACGACATGGATGGCAATAAGCTCATGGAGTGGGGCATGAAAGGCAACCAGCCCAACGAGCAGCGCCCCGGCTATTTCAACAGCGTGCACGGCATCGCGGTCAACCCGGTCACGCGGCAAGTATTCATAAACGATCGCAACAACGGCCGCGTGCAAGTGTTCGACGAGAACGGCAACTTTCTCGACCAGTGGAGCATGGGCCCGCGTCCGCCCATGAACATCCACGACATCTATATGGGTAACGACGGAGTGCTTTGGGCAGCCGATCAAGGGTCGAGCAAACTTAACGGCTATACCGCCGACGGCCAGTTCATCTATTCGTGGGGAACGTTCGGCGATTGCCAGGGCTGCATGTGGGGCGTGCACGGGTTCCACACGGACATGGACGGCAATCTCTACACCTCGGAGGTAAGAACCGGCCGCGTGCAGAAGTACACGCCGCGTGCGGGCGCCAACCCCGCGTTCCTCGTGGGCAAGCCCTGGCCGAGAGTCTGGTAGGGTAGAATCGCGACTCTCAGGCGATCTTCAGCAGCGCGCCAGGGTGCCGCCTAAGATCGCTTCCTTCTCTGGATGGTTCAGAGCGGCTGAGTTGACGAGGCGAGCAACAGCCCTGCCGGTCCAGACGAACGGCATGTCTTTGCCCTAGGCCGCCTGGCGCGCGCCGCAGTTTCTGCGCCGATGCACAACTACGAAACAGTCGGGCTTGCGGATATTCCGCTGCTGTCGGCACCTCGCCATGCCGAACTTGGGTCTGCCAGCCGGCATCCGCTTTTAGCCCAGCAACTAACTTCTCCGGGCCCGCGTTCTGCCAGGAACCGACATTTACCGACCTCTCTGCTTGAGCTCAGCGACTTCAGCCTCAAGCTTGCTTAGCCTTTGCGCCAGCTCGGAGACGCTGACTCGCTCTGAAGTCTCGGTAAGCTTCGCGACAGCTGCTTGTGCCGCCAGTGCTTCAACGTCTATGGGGCCGGAGAACAGGTGCATGTATTCTGAATCCTTGCGGCCTGACGTGCGCGGTAACTTTGCGATCAGCGGCTCGCCGTCCCGCTCGATCAGGCTACTGAGTGCGCCCAAGACCGCCTCGTTGCCGGTAAAAGCATGCAGGCGTCCACTGCGTGCCCTCAGCTCTCCAGGCGTCTGTGGGCCGCGTAGCAACAGCAGGCAAACGATCGCAAACTGCGGCGGGTCAAATTGGTAATCGCTAAGGGTCGTATTGCAGAAGCGCTGCTGGTATTTCTCCACTCCGGTCTTGAAATTCTCCGTCGCACGCACGAAATGCTTGGCGCCCAAGTCGCGGGCGGTGCGCTGCACCATTCCCTGGTCCAGGGACATCACGGGATTACGCCCCGACTTCTGATTGCAGGCATTGGTCAGAGCGTTAAGGGTCAGAGGATACTGATCGGGTGTGACGATGGATTTCTCCATCAGGCAGCCAATTACTCGGGCTTCGTTAGCGGTAAAGTTCGGCAGCATTCATTGGCCCTCGGTGCGGCAACGGTCGGAAGACAGTATCGCTCAGATCCACCGGGTAAACGGCAGCTTTCGGCGGCAGGCACTATCAAGACCCAGATCGCGACGGATGCAGCGCTGCCGGCTGCTTGAGGAAACCGCAACGGGACGAAGCAAACTTCGGTAACGTGAGTTACGTTGTCACCGCGACCTCTGCTGCTGAAATGCGATGCCTGCCCGGTGGCCTCGTGGATGCGGCTCACGAGCGGCAGTGCGTAGTGCTGGATGTCTTTTTGTGCCAGACCCATTGTGGGGCTATCGGCACGACCGAAGACTTCCTTAAGGACCAGCCGCTGAATCCTGCGCAGAAACCAATGGCCACGGGAATCCCGGGGTAACCGAGCGCCCTAAGATGAGTGGCAGCGGTGGACCGGAGCGGTCTAGTGCCAGTGACCGTGCTCAGCCGACCATACGCGGCCGGTCGGGGCGCCAGGCTCGATATCGCCGAGGGTCGTCAAAATCAGGATCAGGCCGCCGATAAGGCAGATCGCGACCAGTCCGATGACGAGCCGCATCGACCAGGAGGTCTGATTGGTTTTCAGCGCACAGCAGCGCTTGTATTTCTTGCCGCTGCCGCAGGGGCAGGGGGCATTTCGGCCAATTGCTGACATGGGTAGTGCCTCGTCGCCGGAGCTTCCCGGCGCCTTTTCAAAGAGTATCCATCCCCGGTCGCTGGTATCGCATATCTATCCAGGTGAGACAAGAGTGTACCGCCTGTGCCCCAAGCGTATCATCGTGCAGCCGCGGAGCTTGCGACTCGTGAGGCGACGGCGATCGGGCGGCTGCGTCCGGCCAGCCCCGCAGCGCGGCCGGCTCGCCAAAGCCGCTGTTTAAGCTTCTAATTGAGGCATAAAATACTAATAAAAAAAACAAGTTATACAGATTTAATAATGTATTTTATTA
>JAHEEM010000185.1 GCA_024640695.1 Rhodospirillaceae bacterium
GCGTGACTTCGCGATAACGCGGGTTCTGAATCAAGGGATCGAGTAGATTCGTGATGATGCCGTATTTCAAACCAAACAATACGAGCAAGGGAATCAGCACAGCCGACAAGGCGAGTGCCGCGCAGCCGGAGATGACCCACTCGTGGCGATAATCCTCCAACGCCAGTCCCGCGACCAGCTTGAACCGTTTCTTGAATAAGCTCTGACTAGCCACCCGACACCGTCACTGTCATAGACTGAGCGTCATTGCTGCGTATCTCATGCGGCAGCAACGAAAATTCCCCCTGCCGCGCAAGCTCGTGATCATGTGTCGCCAATATCAGCGTTACGCCGAGGGCTTCCACGAGATCAACGAAGAGCGCCATGATGGCCCGCGAATTTAGGGGATCGATTGCGGCCGTCGGTTCGTCGGCGATGACGATCGGCGGCTCGTGCGACAGAGCGCGCGCAATGGCGGCCCGCTGACGCTGGCCAACGGAAAGCGCCGACGGCAACTTGTCGAGCTGCTGCGCAATACCGAGCTTGGCGGCGATATCTTCGGCCACGGAATCGACGGGCAGATCCAACAGTACGCGCGGCAGCTCGATATTTTTGCGCACGGTCAGATACGGCAACAAACCGCCATGCTGCAGCACGTACCCGATATGGCGGCTGCGCAGCTCGCTCAACTGATCGGAACCGCGGGTACGCCAGATAGCGTCAAGATCGCTGGGCGTCGAATCCTCCAAGGGCGCGAAGCTGAACTCACCGCTGTGGGTCGGCATCAGGATCATTGCCAGCAGTTCGAGCAGCGTGCTCTTGCCCGAGCCGCTCTCGCCGATCAGCGCGAGCTTGGCGCCGCGCGCGATATCGAGCCGGGGCACTTTCAGCTCGAAGCGCGTTCCGCCGGCGTCATAAGTCTTTTCGACATCGCGCAGCGAGAAAACCAGGCCTTGCTTCAGGGCAAAGCCTCCAACAACAGCGGGTAGACGGAATCTCCGTCTATCGGACCCGCGTCGAGCGAGACCCAAAGATCGAGATTACTGTGCAGCGCGCGATAGTAAGCAACCTTGCTGTCAAGCGAGTTGATGAACTCGAACTGTTGCACCGCCGTCCATTGCTGCCAGCTGGCGAGATCGAGATTCATGACTTCGCTCTGGTATGGCAATCCCTCTATATATTCCCGCATGTAACCGAGATCGGCGAGGCTCATCGCATTGGCAACGCCGCCTGCCTGCACAGCCTGCGGATCGCGGCTAACAATCGCAGCGAGACTGCGCAATTCGTCGAGGAAGGCCTGTGGCGCCAGGGCGCCCTCTTCGGCCCGGGCAAGAATCTGTTGCAGCAGATCGTGCATGTCGCTTAATTGATCGCGAGTCAACAAGACGCGAACGTCGACCGCCTCTTGACTCGGTGATTCGAGGTCGCGATCGACAAGCCACGCATTAAAGAGTGCAGGCACGGCGTCGCTGCCAGCTTGCTGCTGCAGATAGTCCATGCGCAAGGCATAACCCAGGCGCGCGACTTTTTGCTGAAACGCGGCGAGTTCGGCATCGTCGCTGCCAAGTGCGCTGACCGGGCTATCGAGTGGCTGGAATCCCGACGCCGCCATGCGAACCTGGTCGGTCAGCTGACGCATCAGCGTATCGAGCGCAGACCCAAAATTCGCAACATCGCCGGTAGCCACTGGATAATAGAAGTCACCGATACCCGGGACCGACGATAGAGCGCGGTACTCCTGCTCGGTCATTTCGTGGTTGCCTTCCCTGGCGCCGGCCGGAGTCTGCAGATGGATAGCCCAGACTGAGACACCGCGGTCGGCGAGTTTTGCGCGCAGCTGCGTCGTACTCAAGCCTGAGGTCGACAAGGGATCGGTACCAAGCCTCGGTCCGGCATCAGTGATCAAAATGACGTAACGCGCGAAGTGCTTGCTCCAGTCGATCGACTCGAGCGCTTGATCGATCCCAGCATATGGATCCTCATTAAAGCCTTCGCTAGACGCAGTGGCGGCGCGTACGCCGGCTACCTCGCCTAAAAACTCCTCGCCGCTGCCCGTCAAGTCCGCGTAGACGCGTGAGACGTATTCGAGCCCGGGAACCGCCGAAGTGCTATCGCGAAAACCGACTAGCCCGTAGGCCACGCGGTCAGACAAGCCGGCCGAATTGATGCGTTCGTAGACGTCGCGCATGATTTCGCGAGTCTGTTCGATATAAGGCTGCATCGAGACTGTCGTGTCGATGACAAAAACAATACCGGCGCGATAGGGGTCTTGATCGGATGGATAGTGCAAGGGAACGCTTGCGACCTCGAGCAATCGTGCTTGATAGTCGCCGACGAATACGTCCTCATGACTCAAGATCGGCACCAGATAGAAATTTCGGCGAATATCGATGAAGCCGTCCGGTTGCACGGCGACGACACCCGATCCCTCGACATCGCCCGCGATTGCGCGTTCGCGCAGCGCGCTATAAGTGGCAACGTCGTTTTGCTCGGCGAGCATTTTGAGTCTGTCACGGTCGGAGAACAGCGGCACACGCGGCTGATTTTCCGGGTCCTTGAATCCGACGGTCAACGTCTGGCGCCACTCGACGCCTTGCTCAGCCGGCAACCAGCCACGAATATCGCCGATGCTATCGAGACCAACGCGCAGCCACTGGCGACCGTCGACGATCGCGCGCTCATATACATAGAAGACCGAAAATGGTGCGACGGGCTGCGACTGACGTGCCGGTGCGCCGGCGGTACTGACGATGCCCGAACCGGGAATGGCAATGACGCGCTGATATAGCGCCCGTTTCCCTTCAAGCGTTAGTGGACGCGTAGTTTGCGCCACGGCAGTGCCGAGCGCCATGGAGGCAATCAGCAACAGCGCGATTTTGCCCAAGATCTCTGAACGGGACAGCTTACACATTGTTATTGCTCCCACTGCAACAGCAGTCGATCGGCTTCGTGGTCACCGTCAGCGGCTGCCGCAACTGCCCATTCACGCAGTGCCTCGAGCCGCTCTTGCGCCGCCGCGACCCCACCTTCGATTGCTGCCGTATACCAGCGGTACGCTTGAAACGCGTCCGGCTTCGCGAGCAGACTCGTCTCCGGTGAGTGATGATTGGGATCGTTCATCGATGCGTACTCGAAGGCAGCACGGGGATGGCCGTCGCGCGCCGCGTAAAAGTACAAGAGTTGGGCATCGGCCAACTGCCCGGCCTTGCGGAAAGCTTCAGCACGCGAGAAGGCCGTATCGAGTTCCGCGGCGGGAGCCGCCGGCGTTGTTGCCACTGCAGCGCCGCCCGCCGGCTGGTCTGCCGGCTCGGCCGGCGAACCTGGCCGCTCGACGGGTCGGGGACCCTCTGCAGCCGCGCCTTCACGAGCCCGTTCGATATCCGCGATGACACCCCGCGCCTCCTCGGCACGCTCGGGTCCTGTGATCGGGGCCAAGGTCGGAGACCCACTGTCGCGACCGCCGAAGCCAAAATAGAGAATTCCGCCGATCACGACCGCCACCGACACAGCGCCCCCAATGAAAACCTGCCGCTTCATTTCTCCGCCCCTCTTGTCGTTAAATTAAACGCGTAAGCCGTGAGAACGATAATAGGCCGACGCGAGTAGAATAGAAATATAAAGAAGTCAGCCAATGCAATGAGTTCGAAAAAAGTCCTTAGCCGTTTGCTTAAGCCGTGGTTCCAGCAGCCTAGCCGGATTCGGCGGAAATTGCTCGTTGTAGTCAGTGCCGTCTTGCTGTTCGCTGCTACCTGCATCCTCGCCGCATTTCTTGCGGTCCCCTGGGGTGTCGATCGCGCGCTGGCACGCTATGCCGCTGCAGGACCTCAGCGAAATGCGGACGTCGAATCCGTGCGGTTCAACCCGCTGACGCTGGAAGCCGAGCTGCAAATGCTCCGACTCCAAGACGACAGCGCGCAATCCACGTTCAGTGCGAGCGTCGTGACCCTAAAACTCAACCTTCAAAGTCTGCTCAAGCGTCGTCTGCAGTTCAAATCGATCCTTATCGAATCGCCTAATCTCGAGTTCAGATCGCTAGCGCAGGCCTTGGATCTTGGCGAGAGCCTAATCGACGAATGGCTCAGCGCCATCAGCATCAAGCAACTCACGGTGACCGACGGCCGGTTTACAACCACGACAGAGAATACTGGTTTGCCGCTTCAATTGAGTGATATCTATGTTGGGTTGACTGACTTTGACGGACGTACAGAACGGCCAACAGCGGCAACCGGCCAACTTAGACTGCGTGCGACAACGACCAGCGGTGCCGAAATCAATTCCGACGGGATTGCAGGAATCACTGGCACCACGGGCCACTTAACTCTAACGGGATTCGATCTCGAGAGCTTGCACCCATCGCTTAGGCGTTGGCTGCCAGCGACCACACTCAGCGGCGCGCTCGACCTAAACGGAGACTACTCGCTGACGGGGCCCAGCAGCGCGCCCATCCTCGAGCTCATTGATGGGACTGCGCAAATTCGTGATTTCGTACTCGTACCGGCCGCTGGGCTTACGGCGCGCGCCGACGAGATGAATGCCACCGCGAATCTCGTGTTTACGGCCTTGGATGGTGCGGTTGCCGCGAGCGGCCGTATCGAAATTACCGATGCGCAACCAGCGCTCAGCAGCGCGCGCGTCACGCCGCCGCAAACGCTTGAATTCGCGGCTGCGGCCATCTTGTTATTCGTCGATCCAAGCACTTACGACCTCTTCATTGATCTTGGCGGCGAACTCGTCGATGCCGGCGACGCCATGCTGATGGCACGGATCCCTATTGAAACACCGGCCGAGCGAACTCTGTCGTTCGCAGCGGCGGATCTGCCGGCAGCGATGCTGTCGAGTTATGCAACCCAAGCTCTAGGCCGCGGCCTGAGCTCCGGACGCGCCGATATCAAGCTCGATTATTTGCTCAACGGTCAGCGTGTGAGCGGTGCGCTGCAGCTGCTTGGGCGCGAGCTCGCGTTTGCCCCGCCCGCAGCCAGCGGTCAAGCGACTGAATTTGACACATCACTGGACTTGGCCGCCGCATTGCTCGTCAACGCTGACGGTGTCATCGACTTGAATATACCGTTCGCCGGCAACGTTGGTAACGCGGCGGCCGATGCACTCCGCGCGCGTCTTGCAACACTGGCGGCAACGCCCTTCGACGCCGTCGCGTCGATGCTCGCCGGCGATGTCGATGCGGTCCGCACCGTACCGTTTGTGCCCGGCGACGCGGCACTCGGCGACCTGGCACTCGCCACAATCGACCAACTGGCGGATGTGCTCAATGCGCGCCCACGACTCGGCTTGCGTGTGCATAGCGGATACGACGCGAGCGCCGATCGCAATGAATTGGCGCGGCAGCAAATTCAGCTGCATGTATTGTTGGCCACGGCCGGACCGTCCTTGCAGGCACGCCCCCAGCCCGTAGACTTCAATGCAGCGCGCGCGCAGGACGTACTTGATGAGTTCGCCCGTGAGAGGCTGCCGGCCGCGCGGGTCGACGAGATTGCCGCACTATTCAATTGCGAAAGCGCCATCGCGTCGTTATGTCGACGCGCCTATTACGCTGCGCTGTTCAACGCGCTGGTCGCGAGCGAGGAAATTACTGACGGGGCCCTCAACCGGCTTGGGCGCTTTCGCGCCCAATCCATCGTCGAGGCATTGACGCAGCGCGGCATTAATTCCGCGCGGATCGAGGTGGTCACGGGCGTTGAGACGATCGACAATCCTTTCGGGATCGGGCTGCCGATCGAATTGACCGTTGCGGCGCTCAATCGCGGAGAGTAAATCGATTCATGCGACGCGATCAGCAATACTATCGCGACAAGGCCTGAAGGCATAAATGCTGCGCGCGACACGCGAGACTCAAGATGAAAATGTGGATGGAGAAATTGGCGATGATCATTAAACGTAGTGGAGCAATACTCATCAGTGTGTGCCTGCTTGCCGTAACAGCCTCGGCTTCATGGGCGCAAGGTCCTGCCGTGTACCAGCAGACCGAATACAAGGGCAGAGAAATCGGACGTCTGACAGGCGACGTCTATTACGCCCGGATGGACGATTACGTCTCCGCGTTCATGGTCACGCCAGAAGGCATCGTTCTTGCCGAACCAATCGGAACCGAATTCGCCACCTGGCTCAAAGGCGAACTCAACCGGCGTTTTGGCGTCCCGGTCAAGTACGTGATCTACAGTCATTATCATGCGGACCATGCATCCGGCGCTGCAGTTTACACGGACACGGCAAGGATCATTGGCCACGAGAGCATCCTCGGGTTTCTCGAGATGCCCCCGGCCAATACGCGCCTACCCGAGAACCTCGCAGGTCAGGATACGAATCGCAATGGACGACTCGAGCAGTCTGAAGCCGAGGGCCGGGTCGCTCAACTCTTCGATCTTTACGACATGGACGGAAACGGAGAGCTCAGCGGGGCCGAGGCTGTCCGCGGGCCATACAAGTATGTGACGCCGCCGGACCTCACCTACACGGAGCAGGTCAATATCAACCTGGGCGGCAAGCGCGTCGAGGTGATTCCGGTTCCCACCGATCAT
>JAHEEM010000186.1 GCA_024640695.1 Rhodospirillaceae bacterium
CGACCGCTAGTCAATCGCTCCATCGCGGCGCTCCTGTAACCCCGCCCGAGCCTCGTCGCTGCGGTCGCACACGTTCCACAAACGCATTCCGCGGCTATCCTCCGAGCACTCGCCTCGCCAGACAGCTTCCTGAATTGATGCGGGATGCACGCTGCAAGCCCTTGCCAGAGCCGGTGTCTGTTCGCCTGCCCTCCACCCAGCTAGCCAGGAACCTGCACTAATTCAGAGACATATTGCCTTTAGTTGAAGTATAGTGCTACTCATTGAAGCTGCTAGTTATTGCAAATTAGGGAGGGCGAAGGCCATGTTTGATCTGAACAAGAAGGACCCAGCACGCGCGGATTCGGGGCAACCCTCGGCAACCAGCCGCGATTCGCAGCCGACCGGCGCGAGCTACGCGACGACCAGCCGGCCTGCTGGCGGCGCCGGAATGGCGGTGATCGGCCGTTCCATTCAGATCGTCGGAGACGTGCGCGGCGATGAAGACCTGTGCATCGAAGGCGACATCGATGGCAACATCCATCTGCCGAACCACAGCCTGACGATCGGTACCGAGGGTCGCATCCGTGCCGACGCCTATGCCAAGTCGGTGATCATCGATGGTGAGATCAACGGTGATGTCTACGGCTCCGAGTGCGTCACGATTCGAGCGAAGGCGCGGGTTTCAGGCAACATCCTTGCGTCGCGAGTCAGCCTGGAGGAAGGTGCGCGCTTCAAGGGGTCAATCGACATGGATTCCGAAAGCGTCAAGGCGGCGCTGGAGAAGGTCCAGGCCACCGTGCGAAGCAGCCGGCCCCAGACAGGCGCGTCGGGCCGCGCGAACGGCGCGAGCGTGCCGCACGCCGATAAGGCTGCAGCGCAGGCATCGAGCGGCAAGAGCCCCGAGTCAACGGTTTAGGCCGAGAGCTCGGAGCGCCATATGCGCGTCAATCAATTGGGCGAGCTGCGCGGCGCGGCATCGGCGCCCGCGCGGCACGAGAAGTCGGATTCGATAAGCGCTCCGCTGTTTCGCTCGCTGATCGATCAACTCGCCGAGGATCGGCGTTGGGTTATTCTGGATCTGGGCACCGCGCAACCGGAGACCATCGCGCTGCTGAACGGAGTTCGTTGCCGGCTGGATATCGCCGATCTGACGCAGGACATCGAGCGCGCGGCCGCCTCGATCGCAGGCGAAGCCGCGAGCACGGCAGTCACACTGCCAGATATGCGTAGTCCGGAGCCTGCCGATATCGTGCTCTGCTGGGATTTCTTGAACTATCTGGATTGCGGTGCTCTGAGCGCGCTGATGGCGCAGATCGCGGCTCGCTGCCGGCCGGGCGCGCTTGTGCATGCGCTGATTGTTTACTCCGGGCGTGTCATGCACGGTCGGCCAGGTGAGTATGTGCCGGCAGACGCGGGGACCCTGCTCGATTCGGCACGGGCCTCGCCTGAGTTGCTTGCGCCGCGCTACTCGACAGAAGCTCTGTTGCAGGCCATGCCGGACTATACGGTTGATCGAGTGCGCTTGCTCAGCAACGGGATGCAGGAATACCTCTTTGAGAGGCGGTCATTGCGAAAGGCGCTCGGGCCTCCGCCTAATCTCGGTATGGTGGGTTCAAAACCAGTCCGCCGTGCGCACAAACGTTCGCCGAGTGTGCAAAAGCTAGGCTGATTCCTCGTCTGCTAGGCGACGACCAGGTTACGGCCGGACTTCTTCGCGGCGTACAGACGCTGATCGGCAATATTAACGATCTCGTTAGCGTCTAGTTCCGGGCGCGACTGCGCGAGGCCGACGCTCATCGTCACACTGCTCTGCAGGCCCAGGCTGCTCCAATCCTGCTGTTCGACTGCGAGCCTGAGCTCTTCACAGAGCTTAAATGCCGTGTCGAGCGTCGCGTCTGGGAAGCAGATCAGAAACTCCTCACCCCCGTAGCGCGCGATCATGTCGGATTTTCGGCACCGTGAACTCAGTGTATTAGCGACGACTCTGAGCACCTCGTCGCCGACGGCATGCGAGTGCTCATCGTTGATCTGCTTGAATCGATCGAGGTCAGCGAGCGCGATGGTGAAAGTTGCCATTGCCCGTTCCGAATGAGCGAGCTGCTTCACCAGATAAGAGTCCGCGTATCGTCGGTTGAAGAGTCCTGTCAGCTTGTCCTGAGTCGCGAGCTGCTCGAGCTCCCGGGTTTTCTGCCTCAGGCTCTCTGTGCGCTCCTCGACAAGTCGCTCGAGACTCATGCGCATGCTCGCAAATTCCCGCAGCGCCAACATCCCGAGGCTTAGAACGCCAAGTAGGAGTACGAGCAGCTGGAGATCCATCGTGTTATAGACCACGGCGACGAGCACGGCGGCTGCGCCCGAGCCGAGCTCCAGCGCCACTGCAAAACTCTGAAAGAACCCGGAGATATCGCGCCGGCCGAGCTTTAGAACGGCGAGCATCCCGAGGTCGTTCAAACCCTGCATCGAAAGCACCAGCAGGACCAAGCGCAGGATCGAGTTACTGTCGATCGTTGTGAGCGGGGCCACGCCGCCGAAGGCCGTATAGAGCGAGCCGCAACTCAGCACGACGAGCGTCATGAGGCCGGCATTGTGGAGTGATGCGAGGGCGACTTCGCGAACAGGCGTGCCGGTGCGCAGCCGATGCCAGGGGTAAAGCAAGGATGCGAGGCCATTGATCCAGGCTGCTGCGAGCGGTCCAAGCACGAGGATGCTCGCGACCTGGGCGACCCGATCGAAAGAGTAATAGCCGACGTTCGGGTGGTAGTAGCCGATCGATATCGTGAACAAACCGTAAAGTAAAAAGAACAGTACAGAGTCGAGGTTGATGACGGATAAGGGCGTCTGGGCCTTAAGCGTTGCCACAGCAAGTGCAAGCACTGCGACTATGAACAGTGCGATGGCATAGCCGGCTTCGCGTCGCGTCCACTGCAATGGGCTCGGGCCGTCAGGATGTGATGTCGCGGTATGCACGGCTGCAAAATAACATCTCTACCAATCTCCACAATGAACCGGTCCACGCTTTCATGAATACCGCAGGACTCCGCCGTATTCCGTCGAAGAGGGTGTGCCTGGCGTCGAGCGCAAATGCCATCGATTCGACTGCCGTCGATTCGTCTGATGGCCGGGGAGGGGCGGCCGGTCACTCGGTCCGGCGCTTGCGAGTGCGAGCCGCGTCGATCTCGCCGAGCCTGTTGACCGAGCGTTTGAGAATCGTCAGCGCAGCGCGCCGAGAGAACACGCGGACATCAACGGCGTCGTTACTTGGCCGCCGATGGTCCAGCGCCCGTTGCTGCAGCCAGTCGCTCGAGATCTTGCAGCGTAATACGCGGATCCGTATGGCTGAGAGCAACCGGGCTGAGACCTGAGTCGCTCGCAAGGATGAGGCTTGGAAAACCCGTCACGCCGAGATCACGTGTCTTGCGGAGCTCGCGCGCCAGCTCCCCCTCGCAAGGTGCGCTGGCTAGCCAAGCTCGAAAGCTCTGCGGTTCGAGGCCGATGTCCTCGGCCACCGCGCAGAGGGTGTCGACGTCGGCCGGATTGCGGGCCTGCTGGTAATAAGCGCGCTGAATTCCTGTAATCATCGAACGCTCTAGCGTTGGATCGAAGTGCTTGGCGGTGAGCACGGCTCTGCAGGCAGGATAGGTAGATCGGCGCGGTGTGCACTGAGTCCAGAAGTCGAAGTTGAACACCGTGCCGGGGACCGCGGTCTGAATCCGGCGCCAGAGCTGCTGAAGGTAGTCGCGCATCGGTGGCGGCATAGGCTCGTCCGAATCAGGCGCGAGCCCGCCTAGGACGTGCTCGACCGAGAGTTCGGTGGGCAGCGCCGATTCGATGCGCTGCCAGGTCGGCGCAAACGCGTAGCACCAGCTGCACATCGGGTCGTGGACGTAGTACAAAGTCGGCACTGGCAGGCAGCTCGCGCGGTCGTCAGCGAAGGCGCAATGATCGCATTTTTCTCGAGGCGAAGCTCGTCAGAGTTCGGGTAGTCTGTGCCCGCGCTTGGTGCTGATCGGTGCGCGGGAGAGTTGGTGCAGCGTGCGTAAACCTTAGCGGGAAACGGTCTTGCGAAGTTGCTATGATCGTTGCGTTACGCGATGGGGGGAAGCCCGTGAGGTATCAAGACGCCATAGCTCCGATCGCGCTCGGCGGCGCATGTTTACTTGCGGCCTCCGCGGTGGCGCAAGAGCTCCTGACGCCGTGGGGCGATCCGGATCTGCAGGGTATCTGGAGTAATCCCTACAACACGCCGCTGGAGCGCCCGGAACGTTTCGGCACACGTGAATTTTTGACCGACGAGGAGATTGCCTCGGCGGAGCAGGAACTCGTCGAGCGATTCCAGCAACCCGGCCGTGACAGTCGCGAGTACGTCGGCACGGAGAAGGACGTGGCGCGCGCCTACAACGAGCATTGGCGCGGCGATCCGTCGTATGCCCGCGGCAGACGGACCTCAATGATCATCGATCCACCGGACGGGCGCGTGCCGGCATTGACGCCAGAGGCGCAGGCACGTATCGCCGAGAAGGCAGAGTATCTTGCGGCCTTGCTACAAGGCACATCCGGCGGCCGCCCGGGACCGGTCTCGCCGCGCCGCTCGGAGCGCTCGCCCGACTACAGTCTCGACCGACTCAACCGCGCGGATGGTCCCGAAGACCGCAGCGCGACGGAGCGTTGCTTCGGTTATGGCTTACCGTTGCTGCTGCCGTCGGGGACACTTGGCGGCGTCGCGCGGGTCGTGCAGTCGCCGGGTGCTGTCGGTATTTACTACGACACGGGGCAGGGACAGGGCTTCAGTCGGATCGTGCCGATCAGCGACGACCCGCATCTCCCCAGTCACATCCGCCAGCGCCATGGCGATGCGCGCGGGCACTGGGAGGGCGACACCCTCGTAGTCGACATTACCAACTTCAGCCAGAAAACCAGCTTCTATGGCTCACGCGAGAACCTGCACCTCATCGAGCGCTACAGTCGTGTCGACGAGAATACCCTTGCGCTCGAAGTCACCGTCGAGGATCCGACCACGTTCACGCGGCCATTCACGGCCGTGCAGGAGCTGGCGAAGAACAGTGACCGGGATAATCAGGTCTACGAGGGCGGATGTCATGAGGGCAACTTCGGCTTGCTCGGCATGCTCATTAATATGCGCGCAGCCGAGAGGGCTTTTGCCGAGGGCCGCGGGCCGGATCCGGCCACACAGGACAACGCCACCGGGGGCGGTGGGCCTTAGCTTAGTTCATCGGCTCCGGGCATGAAGTGTCGCCAGCGCGCCCGAGGTTGTCATCAACGCGGCGTGCCGGGCGTGTCGTTCCCCGGCGATCCTAAGAACAAAGTCCGCCCATCGGCGAAGGTCAGGTCTCTGCCATTGGCGCGTCGCGAGCCGTCCTTGGCGCGATAACCATCGACGACGATTTCTGTGCCGGCGGCGAGCGAGTCCTTGGTAAACCCGCGTCGGAACAGCACGTTCGGCGTGCCGGCTTCGATTGCCCATTCCTCGACGGAGCCGTCGGCCTGGGCCACGTCGACGTAGATCCACGCATGCGGGTTTGTCCACTGCATGCGCTTGACGACGCCGGTAAAATGTACCGGCTGGTTGGCGTCGAACTCGGCCGCGAATGAATGATGCGCCTGCGCGGAGGCGGCCGCCAGCAGCGCGATGACCGCGCTTGTGCTAAGGATCGAGCTTACTCGCATCGGCGTATCTCTCCTTTTCATATTACTGATCCTCCGGCGGGTTCCCGGACCACTGCAGCTCGTAGACGCCTTCGCCCGGCGGCACTTTGCGCGTGACATCGATCGTCATCGTGCGGCCTTCCCAGCGTTCGATGAGCGGCTCCTTGCGCAAGTGGCCATAAATTGTTTCCTCGACGTGCTCTATGCAGCGGAAGTCCATGATTTGGGCGTTCGGCTCGAGGCGTCGATAGAGCGGTAGGCTGATGGTCCAGGGCCGAGTGAATACCTTGGGATCCTCGATAGTGGCTTCATAGCGGATCGCATCCGGGCCGAGCGGTGTATACCGCTCGGTGACACGCAGGCCATCGCTGTGAAAGTTGCCGGAGCGGTCGAGCCAGGTGAACGGCGTGAAGTTGGTAACTTCCACGACGAGTGTATCGTTTTCCCAGCGGCCAACCGAGTAGCCCATGAAGGCGTCGGCAGGGTAGGGGTCGACCTCGTCGAGGTTGACAGTTCGCTGTGCATTGGCGAACTCGAAGATCATCATAATCTTGTTCGTGCCCTGGATGATCTGGAAGGGGTAGGGCAGATACATAGCGCGCGGCACGCCTGGCATGTAGCAGCGAAGCTCCGGATCGCGGTCGAGCCAGTGGGCCAAATTGTCGCGCTTGCGCTCCGCGGCCCACGGCAGATAAGGGATCTCGTCACCGTCGATGACACTGAGACCCGGCGGGACCCAGCCTACGGTACCGAGTGCGACCACCGGCGCCGCTAGCACGGGCACGTCTGGATAGACCCCGGGCTGCGCGACCATCGGTCGTGCGGCGTGCGCCTGCAGGTCCCAGTTCGCGGTGCTC
>JAHEEM010000187.1 GCA_024640695.1 Rhodospirillaceae bacterium
AGCGGCGGGCATCGGCAAGCTCGAGATGATCTTTGGCTCACTCGGCTTGAATCCAGGATAACGTAGACAAGCGCAAAGGCTTGCTTGGGAGACGCTTGTCGTCGCCCGGTTTGCCTGCAACCGCGAGGACAATTTTCCAACTATATCAGAATTTAGCCGCAATAAGCCCTATTTTCGCGTCCAGATCGACGAAGATACAGCGGTTGTTTTGCGCCGGAAATTGCCCTAGCAATGGCACTGAATTTTGGCCCGTCAGATGGGCCACAACCTCAGGCGATCCCAGCCAGGCGCTGGGGCAATCATGCGACGCAAGCACTTAGAAAAGAGGGTCAATCGAGCAGGCAAATCAACAAATTGGGAACAGCAGCGGTTCTAGTCAGCCCCTGGCCACCCTCCAAAACAATTGCCTCTGCGGGGGCCGCTCCGTCGCCATGAACGACGATTCAGCGGCTAGCTAATGTGGCCGCTGTCAGTCTATACGGGCCGTTCGGGAACTGTTTCACATAACGCCATAGATAAGCCCAGTAATATCACGTTTTTCCTACACTTAGGGGGAGCTGCGTGCTTCTATCGGGCGGTCTAACGGCAGAGCGGCGACACAGGCCGAGGCGGCGGTATGCCCTCGCCTGGCTGAGCTTTGCGTTTTCGCTCGTCCTGTGCCCCCCGTCGAGTCCGCGCGCGGAGGAAGGGGTGCCGTCGGAGCAAGAGCCCGAGAATGCTGCGTATGAGGATAGCTATCTCCTGGATGGGGATCTAACTGATATCGAGCTGGAGGGGGCCTACGCACCCGAGCCTTTCGGGCGTCGCATTCTCGGCGCCGAGCTGATGTCTTACAGCAGCGATGATGATTTTCTCGGCGAAGACATCGAGCGTGGCGCGCGAGTGCACTGGAGCCTGGAGACGCAGAGCTGGGGAGTTTTTGATCTGGAAGCCCAGTATGCCAATATCGACAGCAACTCCGTCGGCCGGCAGGCGACCGGCGGTGGGGGCGTCGTTACCTTACGCCAATCCAACATGGCCATGAGCACGGCCGCGCTGCTAAGCACAACGATGGGCCACCAGCGCCTCTGGCAAAGCTCGCTGCTGAACGGAGGTTATCGCTACCGGCTGCCCACATCAGCGATTAGCGGAGTCAGCGGTGAGGTGAAAGCTAGCGATAGTAGCCGTATCCGGATTGCAGTCGGAGACGTGGGCACATACCGCGGCGTAAGGATTCCGCAATTCGAGAAATCGGGTGGCCGCCTCACGGCTGTAGCCTATGAGCACGCTCTCAACGATGAACTCGAGCTCGGCGCCGAACTCGTGAGTCTCAGTGGTGACGATCGGCTTCGTGATCATACGAGCATGTTGCTTGGCGCCCGCTATACGACGCCCGATAACGCGCGGGAGCATGCCGCGCGCCTGCTTGCCGACGATGACGGCAATATGGCGCTGTGGATAGACAGCCGCCACGACTTCGATTCAAGCTCAACGTTTCGCTACGGCGCTTTCTCTGTTGATCCGGAAATCGTCTGGGCAAACCAGCCAATTTCCAACGATCAAATGGGCGCCTATGTTCGGGCCAGCA
Organism: Rhodospirillaceae bacterium; assembly: GCA_024640695.1. Lineage (GTDB taxonomy): Bacteria > Pseudomonadota > Gammaproteobacteria > Steroidobacterales > Rariloculaceae > JAHEEM01. The sequence goes on from JAHEEM010000187.1 coordinate 1,568, forward strand.
CCGACAATGCTCGATACAGCCTGTCGGGTGGGTACGATTATTACGAGACAGGCCTTGGCTCCGATACGCTCGCCTCGACCATCACGCATGCCGTGTTTTTCTCCGGGAATCTGAGGATCAGACGCGCATTGAGCCTGGGGCTTAATGCCGGGCTTACGAATAGAAGTTCTGCTTCCAACGGCGACGACCAAGTCCTTTCTCGCGTGAACGCGTTTGCCAGCATCGGCAGTTCGCTGGGCAGCATGCGCATCGAAGTGTTCTCCTATGATGTCGACAGCGATTTTCCTAACGATCAGCGGTCTCAAACGGGTGCGGCAGCGAGCTTCAACTGGCGCATGCCGCAAAAAATCAGGCTCACGACTGAACTTCGCGTCGAGAATAATCAGAGTCAACGGGGGGATGCGCGCCGCAGGGAGGTGGCCGCGCTGTTCCGCTACGATCTTTTCGACGGCATAACGCTTGGCCTGAACTCGCGTCTGTACAAGGCACGCGGCGACAGTGATTCGCGGGATGGGGGGTCGAGCCTCAGCGCCGAGGTCGGCTGGTCATTCCTGCCCAACTGGTATGCAAGCCTGAGCTTGAATCGCAATTACACGGATTTCCAATCGACGGGCTTGGATTTGCTGGAGACCGGCTCGTCGGCGGGTCAAAGCAGTGTCTGGCTGAGCGTTCGTTACGAACGCCACTCCGGGCGGCCCTATCCGACCCTGGGCCGCACCCACGACGGAATGTCCGGCAGCGGAGAAATCAGCGGTCAGGCATTTTTTGATGCGAACCGCGACTCGGTCCGGCAGCCGAGCGAAGAAGTAGCGGTCGGCGCCGTCGTCGTGCTCGACGGCCGCTTCGAGACGCGCACGGACGAGCAGGGTCGCTATTCCTTCGCGCCAGTGCCTACGGGGGTGCATGAGGTCAGGGTTCTGGTCGAGGAGCTGCCTCTGCCGTGGGGTCTCGATGATGAGGCGCCGCGACGGCTCGTGACGTATCTACGCGAAGAAACGACCGTCGATTTTCCGCTGGTCGCAATGGAATAGATGCTCAGCCGCGCTGAGCGGTCGTCGAGCCTACTCGAATAGTTCGTCGATCTCGATCGCGTCGCCGCCGATCTCGATTCGGCCCGTGATCGCCAAAGGGTACGCAAGCGGCCCGGTGCTCGCTTCATTCGCCGAGGATTCGCGTTGCAGCTGGATCTCCTCGCTGCGGCCGGGCAGAACCGGAAAGCTCGATGGTGTTAGCGCGATTCGCCGACCCTCGCTGTCTGTCCCGATTATTCGGCCGAACGCACGATCGTAGGTGGTGCCGTTATTTTGCAGTCTCAGCGTAGGCAGGCGCTCCCCACTGGCCATATGAGTACCCATGCCGAGGTACTCGATGTCAGCTGTGGCGTCGCCGATGGTCACATACACGACGATTGCATATCGGCCGACGATCGGCATGCTGATGACGCCATCGACGTTTACTTGATCGCGCTCCGCCGGCTCGACAAGGATGGCAAACCGACACAAGCCGGGCTCGGCCTCTTCAGGGACGTGAACTTCGAAACGGTAGTTCCTTCGCGCCGCGGATTCGATTCTCACGGCTTTGCGTTCCAGCCGAACCCAAGGCCGGCAGCTGCCGTCGAGCAGGGCATCGTCGAAAAATTGCACACTGCTCGTTTCGGTCAGTTGCCAATCTGCAGTTCGAAACTGTAAATCCGCGCCGGATTCAGCGGGGTTAAAGATCGTTACCGTGTCGCGCAATGTCTGGCCAGGTCGCGCCCTGAGCTCGAATTTGCTCGGCGAGATGCCCACAGTGAAACCGGCTGCGAATCCGCTTGCGGGCAGCGCAGCAAAGAGGACGCCAAGCAGCCAGACGTTACGGCAAGACTTCGAGTTCATAGATCGGCTCCACATCGAATGAATCCGCGCTCGTATCACTTTCGATGACCAGCAGGAAGTTGAATACCCCGCTAGTTACCGGGGCCTCGATCGTGCCATCGAATACGAGCGTTGATTGCCCAGGGCGCACGGCGCCGGAAAGAAACTGTTCGCTCGCATCCCATCGGAGCTCGAGATCAGCCACGCTGCCCAGGCCGCTGCTGAGGGACGGCAGTGTAAGATAAATGCGCGCAGCCATGCCAACGAAATCGCGCGTGTCGAGCCGAACTTCCACATCCGAAATCCGGCCCGTCAGCGGCGCCCCCGCGTCCGCAGCGCCGGCCATGAGCGCGTTCAGCACACGAGTGATGTCGCCGGCACTCCAGGACAGACTGACCGGATAGGTGTCCGTTGGCGACAGTGAGTCGTCCAGCCTGACGCGCTGAGCGGCCGCCGACGCTGCGGTCAACGTCAGAAGCACCAGTGCCGGTACGATGTTGCGCCTGCTCATAGATTCGTGATCGTGTAGGTCACGCGCCCGGAATAGCTGCCCGCAGGATATGTTGACGTGTTGGCATAGCTGAAGGTCAGATAATCGACGACCCCACGCGCACGATTGCCGCGACGGTTGTACTGCTGCAAAAACTGATTCGCCGAGTTATCGAACTGACCCGACGGAATATCACCGTCCTGCGTGGTCCAGCTGAGATCTGAGAAAGGGATAAGGTCGCCGTTGCCGTTTACGAGACCACCGGAGGAATTCATGGTGATGAGATAATTCGACTGATTGCCACCGCTATAACCCAGGAAAGCGATGGGAATGACAGGGGTGCCTACGATGGGGGTGCCGTCGCCGAATTGCACGCCCGGCGGTAGAGGAAAAGAAACCTCATCGACCTGGGAGACGGGAGGTCCGAGCAAACCATAATTACTGAGCACACCGTGCCCGACCTGGATCAATACGAACGGTGGCCCGGAGACTACCGAGAAGCGCAACGCGTGCCCCGGTAGCGAGAACGACAGCAGGAGAACGAGCGCTAACAGTCGATTCACGAGCACCATAGAACTGGCCCGGAAAGGCAATCCTAAAGGATAGCGCCTATCCGGGCCAAGTTGCCAGCGGGAATGCCGCCTGACCTAGAGGGAAGTAGCCGTGAACGTCACTACTGCGCCGCCGGCGGCACCGCCGGTACCGTAGGTGCCTGGGGCGTAGTAGGTGTCATTGATATACTCGAAGCTCCAAGTGTCGGTCAAAGTGCCGCCGCTGGTGTTGGGATCGAGAGGACCTGAACTAGTGCCATTTAAGGTTGGCGGGTTAATATCACCGCTTCCGATAATCGAGATATCACTCCAGGGAATCGTGCTGGTTCCGTTAGTCAGCGTAGCTCCGGAAATATCCGCGGTGATCTCGATATTGTTGGAGTTCGCGGTCAGCGTTACAGCCACAGTCTGGTCTCCGGCAATTGCAGCATTGTCGCCGGCGATGTTCGTAGCGCCATCGATGTTGAAGGTGATCAGATCCGTAGTGGTTCCAGCAGAGCCAATTTGAAGAAATACGTAGTCATCAATCGTGATGGTAAAGTCGAGATCCGCAGCTGCGGATCCAGTTCCGCTCGACGAATCGGCCGAAGCCAGCATCGGTGCGCAGAAGGCCGCCGCAGTGACCGAAGTCAGCATGAGTTTGCGAAGAGTCATAGGTCTACTCCATTTCAGTTAACAAAAACAATCCGATGTAACGAAGATGGCTTCGCGCCGCCGTCGGTAGCAGACCAAGACTATCTAGCCGAAAACCAGCTTGATGCAGTCCCGCCGCCATAGGGCCAGGGCCCCTTAAGCCGGTGACTTTGCGCCGCCACCTTTCGATGGCTTTGCCCTCTCAAACCGCCGTTCGATCTTGCGGGAACCTGAGTTGGCCCCGTTCCGACCTTCCAGCAAACCGCCAATTGACGATTTCGTAAAGTTTAGGAAATCAGGGTCTCTAGCAATGTGACTTATGTCGAGAAACTCGGAGCCTTGCGGGCGTCCCTAGCTGAAAGTGTGACGTGTGCTAGCTTCGGGATCCGGTACCACTTGCTGCCTCAGCGGAAATCGGCGCTCGCACGAGCTTGCCTCCGGCTCCCGGAGAGGGCTATTCCCGGACGGTAGTTTCCAACGCCCTATCGCGACCGTATTAGAGCGTACGAGGGTGGCAATCCGGTACGTGATCGAGTGGCCGATCCGCTCGGCCAGCGTCGGCACCAGGCCCTTGAGCTCCGCCCGGCTCGGTGCGGCCACGGGCATGAACAGCAGACCAGGGCAGGCCCGACTCCGGAATGGGTCCTCGATCCACTGCGGGCGGGCATTTGTAATGTTTGTGATGCGGCCAGGGCAGATAGACCCGCTTACAATTGCCGACATTCAAACCGCCGCATTCTCTTGATCCGCGCTCCTGCGCAGCACGAACGGCTCTTAGCCCTTCACACTTACTAATAGAGCCCTTTGCCGGGGATGACGCGCTCGAACCCACCCCGGGGATCGGATAAATATCCTGCACATCGCGGCATCACGTGGATGGGGCAGTGCTCCTTAATCAGCCCACCTCGGCTGCGCAAGCAATCGGGCCGGCAGGGTCGCGATTTATGCCCAAACGCGAACGTTCCTCGGGTGTCCGTACTATGACGTCCCAGAAAGTGGTGCACGAGGATAGCTGAAGCGGCAGTCACCGTGAGCCTTTGCAAGGTTGGTTTTGCAGACCAACATTTACTGAGGAGCATCACGATGACCACCACAAGCGTAACTCAGCTTCGCCACAACAGATTATGTCTATTTTATGTCGGTAATTACCGACGGTTCGACATGTCCATAACCGGCTGCTAACTTCGGTCTAGATTCAGCAGTAGCTGACTGAAAATGGCAAACCGACCGTGAGGTCGGGACGCAAAGCCACCGGTCTTTGATAAACCAAAGACAGCGGGGTTGCCAGTCGACATAGCTCATAACTAGCCCGTTCTGCTAGTTCCGCTA
>JAHEEM010000188.1 GCA_024640695.1 Rhodospirillaceae bacterium
TAGTCGTTGACCTGCTCTTTGCTGTTATTTCGTTGTGACTCGCCGGATGGCGCCTGCGAAGGGGTGGAAGTATAGCAGCCGACCGCCCGCGGTTGCTCATGCGCGCTATACTGGTGCAGGGATTTCGGATAACCGAAACCGGAGCGACTCGAAGAGGGCGCCTCGAACGCCTGATCTCACGCGAATCGGGGGGGGGACTGATGGATCGTATCGACCAGCGCCGGCGAACCGCGTTGAGCTGCCACCTTCCAAGCGGGCAGCGTCAGCGATTTCTAGCGGCTGCAGTTGCAATAGCGCTTGCCGCGATGGTGGGTGGCTGTTTACAAAATGAACTGCCGACGATTCCTTCTGGCGCGGAGACTGGCGCCGATGTCCGGCCGAATATCATGCTCATCGTCGCTGATGACTTGGGATTTACCGATATCGGTGCATTCGGCAGTGAGGTCTCCACGCCGAATATCGATGCGCTCGCGTATGCGGGCATCAGGCTTACTAACCTGCACGCCGGACCGGCTTGCCAGCAAACGCGGGTGATGCTCATGGCCAGCAGCGGCGTGGCCGCTGCCCTGGAGCTGCGGCCGCCCCTGCCGAGCGGACAGCGTGCGAATAGGCTCAGCCTGGATTGGGCGAGCCTGCCGGAGCTTTTGCGAGACGCCGGCTATGCAACTTACATGGCTGGAAAATGGGACCTGGGGCTTACGGAAGGGTACACGCCCGCAACTCGAGGATTCGATCGCTCGTTCGCGATGCTCGAGGCGTCCGCGAGTCATTTCGCCGAATATTTCTGGGGCGATAGTGTGCCCTATGAAGAGGACGGCCTTGCGCTGGATCTGGATGATCTGCCGGCGGACTTCTACAGCACGCGCGCCTATACGGACAAGATGCTCGAGTATCTGCAGTCCAGCGATGGCAGTCGTCCATGGTTCGCGTACCTTCCTTACACGGCGCCGCACTGGCCGTTGCAGGTGCCTGACGATTGGTCGAACCGCTACGACGGTCGGTACGCGGCCGGCTATGACGCGATCCGGGACGAGAGGATGCGCCGCGCCATGGAGCGCGGCGTGCTGCCGCCAGGAGCCGATCCGAGTGCGTTTGTGCCAGTCGCGGCTCCGTGGAGCACGTTATCGGATACCCAGAAGCAAAGGTATGCGCGCTCACAGGAGCTGTCGGCCGCGATGATCGAGTACCTGGACGAGAGTATCGGTCGAATCGTCGACTACCTTGATCAGACCGGGGAACTCGACAACACCGTCATCATGTTCATGTCCGATCATGGCGCATCCGCCACTGAGATCGGAGTCGATCCCGACAACCGCAACTTCGCGATTCTCGCCGAGCGGGATAACTCAATCGAGAACTTCGGCCGCCTCAACTCGTTCGTCGATCATGGCCGCGGTTTCGGAGAAGCGGCGTCGGCGCCGTTCAGATATTTCAAGAGCACGCTCTATGAGGGTGGACTGCGGGCCGCCGCGTTTGTCCGTTATCCTCGCGCGATCGAAAGCGGGAACGTCAGTCATTCCTTCATGACGGTCATGGATATACTGCCCACCTTTCTGGAGATCGCAGGCACAGACCATCCTGGTGAGACGCAGTACAAAGGCCGCGCAATTCGCGGTATCCGAGGGCGTTCCGCCTGGGCGCATCTGATCGGGAACGCACCCGACGTCCACGCCCCGACCGAGACCGCCGGCTGGAGCCAGGGCGGTGGCGGTGCCTTGATCAAGGGTGAGCACAAGCTCATCAACCGGCCTCCCGTAGGCCAGTCCGGCACAATCCCTTGGCGACTCTATGATCTAGGTACGGATCCCGGTGAAACGCGGGATCTGGCGTCGCAGCGTCCGAATCTCACTGCCGACCTCATCAGCGAGTGGGAAGCGGACTGGCGTTAAGCTGCAGTTGCAGGTCCAGCGCTAGTCAGCTACGCATTCGTACGGCTCGACCCGCACGTCCGGCAGGTAGACCCACGACTTGCGCATGACGACGGGCTCCGTGAACACGGCGGGGTCCGTGACCGTGATCTCGTACTCGAGTCTGGAGCCGCTTTCGACCGGCGTGAATCGCTCGAGGATTTCCATATCTTCGGTTGTCGGGATGCCTCGGGCGGCAAAATGGCCCCAGTTCACCGCGGTCGTCTCGACCACCAGCGTTTCGTCTTCCCAGCGGCCCGTGGAGTAGCCCAAAATCGACGGTGCTGACGCGGTCGTGCTCCGCGCGCGCAGGTTGATGACGCGCACCGTATCGTATTCTTCCTGATGCATCTCGATGGTGTCACCGCGGTCGATGAACTCGAACGGGTACGGCGCGCCCATAATTCCCGGCATTCCCTTGAGGCCGCAGTTCAACAGGGGGTCGTCGGTCTGCGGATCGTACTGCGCCTGTGCTGCCCGCGCCGCTTCGGTCAGCGGGTACTCGGGCAACCAGATAAACCCTTCGCCACCAACGAGCGACGTGCTCCAGACGCGGAAGATGCCCCGTTGCGCCGCCGAGGCATCGCCGCCCTCGGCGAACCACCGTTCGTTGGTTCCCCACAGCTGATTGGACCACCGAAGGTCGGCCGGTTTCGCATTGAAGCTGAACACGAACTCCTCGCCGCTCGGTAGCAGCATGTTGTTCACGAACATCCCAACACCTCGCCGCGCCGGCCAGCCGGCAACTTTGACGCGGTCGCCGATTTTAACGAATGGCTCGGTGACGTCCATGCGCTTCATGATGCTCAGCGAATGGGTTTGGAGGCTCCATTCCGCTTGCGCCTCATTGGCTTCGGCAACTCTAAGCGTGAACCGCACGTGCGGGTTTTGCCAGTGGATCTCAGTGATCTCGCCTTCGGTCTCGACAGTCGTGCTCGAGTCGAAGTTCGCCGGTACGCTGTGATGAGCGAGGACCACCAACGGCAACGCCATTAAGCCGACCAATCCGGTAACTGTTCGGATCCGCATTGATTCCGTCTCCTCAAGGGTTTTCGCGGGCGGCCCAGTGGCCGCGTCTGCGCGGCTGCTGCGCAACTCTCCAATTCTAGTACACATTTCCTTTAGAAAGCGCACCGATGCGGCGCGCATGAGGCGTTGATTCGTGCCGGCCTGCGTGCATGCTTGGACTCGTGCCCGCGGTTAGATTGGGCGCCTACAACGGCGGTTGCTGCGCTTTAAAAAGCTGGAGTACTATCTCGAGTGACCTGCCAGCATAAAGGGAAAATAACGATGCGGTCTGGAGGTATACCGTTAGCTGTCGCGGTAACGCTATTTTCCGGCGCGGCTGGCGCGCAGGCAGATTTTCAGGGGATCTGGCGACCCGACCACCCGCCGCGTATGGGGCAACCCGATCCTGCGTCGGTCAAGCTGACGCCTGCGGGTCAGGCGGAGTTCGAAGCCTTCAGCCCGGAGAAGGATCCGACGCTGCGCTGCCTGATGCCCGGGATCCCGCTCGGGCTGATCGACCCGTATCCGATCGAGATCGTTGAACAAGAGCATCAGATTCTAATTCTGTACGAGCACTTTCACCAGGTCCGGCGCGTCTTTATGGACGGCCGGCAGGCTCCGGACGACTGGGTGCCTGGGCTGCTTGGTTACTCGACGGGCAGTTGGGACGGCAACACCCTCGTGGTGCGGACAACTCACTTGTCGCCGGATAACTATATGTGGACCGTCGGGTATCCTTTCTCCGGCGATGAGAACACCTACGTCGTCGAGCGATGGTCACGGGACGGCGAAGTCCTTAGCATGAGAGGGGAGGTTCACGATCCGATCTATTACGAGGAACCTTATGTGGTCAACGGCCGCTGGGAATTTGACCCGGAAGGTGCGATATGGGAGTACGAGTGTATTCCAGAATTCGCTGGAGTCGAGTAGGCGCGGGGAGGATCTCATGAGAAAGCTGCCGGCGTTGTCGACCTTGGCGCTGCTGGGCCTTCTTGTCGCTGTGCCCGTAGTAGCGCACCACAGCGGGGTCGCCTACTTCGATCTGGATTCGACGGTCGAGCATACCAATGTGACCGTCGTTGCCTACGACCTCGTCAATCCCCACGGCCGTCTTGTCTATACATTCACGGACGCGGATGGCAAAGAGGTACAGTGGGCCGGTGAGCTTCCAAGCGCCAACAATGCTCGCCGTCGGGGGTTGGGTGGCGAGTTGTTCAAGCCGGGCGATAAGTTGGTGTCGGTGACCGGTTCGCCTAGCCGAAGCGGGAGCAATTTCATGCGACTCGAACGGGTTGTATTCGACAACGGCGATATCGCCAACATCACCGGGCCTAATACGGGCGTGATTCGCGTCGAGCGTTAGGGAGAAGTAGGCTGCGAGTTACGTCGAAGGGCGAATCGCCTTATATTTATGTGAAGCTCAGAGGGCAAATGAAAAAGATCGACATGCCGGCATTTACCACGCGCAAGGACTCCGAGATGGCGGCTGCATCTCGGCCCAAGTCATGAACCGCGTCCCAAAGATCTTAGCGCTGTTGTCGATTGCCGCAGCAGTGGCGAGTGACGCCTATTCGCAGCCGGTCCAGCTGCCGGCGGACTGGCCGGATTGGGCTTACGGGGTGCTGAGTCCTCTCGAGGAGGGCGATCGGATAGCGCCAGCCTGTCCGTCGACGGCCCGACCGATCGACTGCGCCTATCCTGGCAGGCCTGTCCCCGACGACGGAATTCAGCGCAGCCTTCCCGGCGCCGCCGAAACGCATACGCGTAACCAAGCGTACGCGAACTATGGACCAGCGGACTGGTATCCGGGCGACCATCCGCCGATGCCCGCGATCGTCGCCAATGGGAACGAGCCCCGAGGAATCCGTGCCTGTGCCCTGTGCCACTATCCCAACGGTCAGGGAAAAATGGAGAATGGCCACGTCGCCGGGCTTCCCGCAGAGTACATTCTGCAGCAGCTCGCAGCGTTCGCCGCGGGCACACGCCGCAGCGCGGATCCGCGCAAGGCCAACACGAACGAGATGGCGATGATCGCCGCGACCATGACGGACGCCGAGAAGCAACAGGTCGCCGAGTACTATTCGTCGACGCCGTACCGACCGATGGTGCGCGTCATCGAGACAGACGAGGCGCCGGCGGTGCGCGCGACAGGCAACGGTCTTATGCTGCCCCTCGAGGGCGAGCCTCCGATCCCTCTCGGCAACCGTATCATCGAGGTGCCGGAGTTTCCTGAGCGCACGGAGATGATGCGAGATCCTCGGGGCGGCTTCGTCGCCTACGCTCCTGTTGGCAGCCTCGCGAGAGGCGAGGCGCTGGTGACGACGGGTGCCAGCAAGACGGTGCAGTGCAGCGTGTGCCACGGCCAGGACAATATGGGTCTGGGCCCTATACCGGGCATCGCAGGCCGGACCGCGAGCTACATCATGCGGCAGCTATGGGATATGAAGCAGGGCACGCGAGCGAGTCCGCTAATGGCCCCCGTGATAGCAAATCTGACCCAGGACGAGATGCTGGCGATTTCCGCCTACATCGCATCGCTCAGTCCTTGAGCATCGCCGGCGTTTGACCGGGCCGAAGGCCTGGAGCCGGCGGTCATCTCGCGTCGATCGCCTCGCTTAACCGTTATGGATCGCCGTCGTGTCGACCGCTATCACAGGGCTTGAGCGTAAGGCGAGAATGAGGTTGACGGGATCAACGGTGCCGGTAGTCGCTACGAGAACGGAGACTGCCAATAGCATGCCCGGTTCGAGCAGAGCGCGGGGTTGAGCTCCAGGTTCGCGGTTCTATCTCGATCGGCCTGTGGCTGAAGGTTCGCTATTGCGCGACGATCAGATCTTCGTTGAGGAGCCTGCCGTCCGAATCGTAATGCTGCAGGAGTAGCGTCGCCCGATCCGCGCGGCGCGACACGGTGGTCAGCAGAAATCCGCCGATGACGTTCAAGTAGCGGTGCTCGGGGCGCACGTCGTCGTTGCTCCAGCCGCGCGCGTGCTTGTCGCTCGCCGGGCCCGTCGCATATTCGCGTATTCCGGTCTCGGGGTCTTCAATGACGTATTGATAATGCCGGTCACCGGCGATGACGATCATGTTGTCCTGTTGCGCGATGAAGTTCCTGAGCTCCCGGCCCTCGTAAGCAAACCCTCTTGTGTTGGTGTGGTTGTCCATTTCGAGCGTATCCGTGTAGGGCCCCGTTAACGGTGTTGGGTTGATCAGGATGCGGAAGGTCGCATCCGATGTCTCGACGCTCTGCATGAACCAGCGCTTTTGCTCCTCCCCCCACATCGTTTTGCTAGGGCCATCAGGCGTGGGGTTCGGATCGCGGAAATCTCGAGCCTCGGTCAGCCAGATTTGCAGGTCCTGACCCCAACGGAATGTTCGGTAGGTGCTTGGTCCGGCGATCGGCACCTGCTCGCGAAATACCATTTGTCCCTGAGCAAACGTGAAGTCGCCCATGTAGCTACTGACTTGGGCAGGCCAGGCAT
>JAHEEM010000189.1:0-4358 GCA_024640695.1 Rhodospirillaceae bacterium
GGACCAGGTTGTGTGCCGGGTAGTCGGGGTCGTCGCGAAGCAGACCCAGGCCCGAGCCGACGATAGGCACGAGATGGTCTTTGTCACGGCCCTTGCGCAAACGGTATTCCCGGTAGCCGAGCAGCGTAAAGTGGTCGTCCGCGAGCCAATCAACCAGTGCACAGGATTCCTCCAGTATTCCAGGTAGCGGCGGCGCCTGGTTTCTGATGTGCTCGCATCCGCGGCGCATCTCGCTAAGCATAGGCCGCCAGTCTTCGACCGCGGCCCGAACGTCTCGCAGGGTCGCCTCGAGCGCTTGGCGGATTCGCTCGAGATCTCCGCCGTCCAGCTCCTTGCCGATCTCCATATAGATGAACGACTCGGTGCGACCGCTGGCTGCGCGTCGGTTCGGTGCAAGCCCCGTCAGCGTTCCGCTTCGATTGCGGTCTGCTTTGAGCAATGGGTGCATCATCATCTCGATGCCTCGGCCGAGCTCGTTCATGCACATCGTCAGCGAGTCGACAAGAAACGGCATATCGTCGTTGACGACCTGAATTACGGTATGGGCGGAATGCCAGCCATCGCGAGCCCGTTCGGGATTGAAAATCCGGATCTTAGCGGTGCCTGGCCGGCGCTTACGGCCCCAGCTCAGATGACTGAGCACGGCCGCGGCGAGGTAGGCCGGCTCGGTGGAGAGCAGGTCGTTATCGGCGACATCCTGGCAGTAGGCTCGAAGCAGCGCGGCGCGCTTCGCCGGAAGCGGGCCGCGGTCGGCACTACGCCGGGCGTGCGCGATAACGGCCGCAATCTGCTCGCGGCTCGGCTTGGAGAGTGGTTTACCCATTAATCATATTTTGCCGCTGGGTTCATTATCTTGCATGTGCGGCAGCTTATCCATTCGCGGACCAATTACGGCAAATGTGATGCGGCCAGGTAGTCGTGGCTCTGCATCTCCTCGAGCCGGCTCTTTGTGCGCTGAAATTCGAAACGTAAACGTTTTCCGGCATATAGCTCCTCGAGCGGTACCGCTGCGGAAAGAATCAGCTTGACCTTGCGATCGTAGCATTCGTCGACGAGAGCAATAAAGCGGCGTGCCTGATTTTCAGTTACGCGAGTGAATTGCGGAACATTAGACACCAGCACGGTGTGGTAGCAGCGCGAGATTTCAATGTAGTCGGACTGACTACGCGGCCCGTCGCAGATTTCGGCTAAATCGAACCAGACTACGCCATCGGCATCGCGCCGACTCATGAGGCGGCGGCCGAGAATCTCGATCTGCGCGTCCGCCACTCCTTGGTCGGGCGCGATGTCGGAGAAGTATTGCGCAAGTTTCTGCTCGGCCTGCTGGCTGATCGGGTATTGATATACATCGGCCCGCTCGAGTAGGCGTAACCTGAAGTCCAAGGGCCCATCGAGCTGCACGAGCTCCGTATGCGCCTCAATGAGTCGGATTGCCGGAAGGAAGCGCTGACGTTGCAGGCCGTCCTTGTAGAGATCTTTCGGCTTGACGTTCGATGTTGCAATCAGGGTAACGCCCTGCTTAAAAAGCGCGGCAAACAGATTCGCCAATATCATTGCATCGGCGATGTCGCCCACGGCGAACTCGTCGAAGCAGATGACTCGCGTTTCCTGGGCGACGTTCTCGGCAACTAGCTCGAGGGGATCGGCGTGCTGGCGAAATTTTTTGAGGTCCGTATGAACCGAGTTCATGAACCGGTGAAAGTGCTGGCGGCGTTTGTCTTCGAAAGGTAAGCGCTCGTAGAAAAGGTCCATTAGAAAGGTCTTGCCGCGCCCAACCGGCCCGCAGAGGTAGATGCCTTTTACCGGCGCACGGCGCCTTCCGGTAATTTTCGCGAGGCGTGAGCGCCAGCCGCGCTCGAGCGGGCCAGCTTCTATGAGGGTGTCGTATACCGCCTGGAGAGCACGCACCGCGTTCTTTTGATGTGCGTCGACCGTTATCTCGCCGGCGCGCACACGGCGCTCATATTCGGAGCCCGGCGTGCTCATTCGGCGAGCTCGGCGCGATTTTTGAAGTGCTCGAGTGCCTCGGGGTTGGCCAGGGCATCGAGGTTGCGAATGTCGCGCCCGTGGATGACCTCGCGCACGGCCAGCTCAACGACCTTGCCGCTGATCGTCCGAGGAATCGCGGCAACTTCGAGAATTTTCGCCGGCACGTGACGCGGGCTGGCGTGAGTTTTCAAAGCCGTCCTGAGTCGCGCAATCAGCTCGTCATCGAGCTGCAGTCCCGGCTGCAGTCTGACGAAAAGCACCACACGCACGTCACCGCGCCAGTCCTGTCCAACTACGACGCTCTCCGCGATCTCCTCGAACTGCTCTACGATCCGATAGATCTCGGCTGTACCGATGCGCACGCCGCCAGGATTCAGAACGGTGTCGGAGCGTCCATAAATAATGAGCCCGTCATGCGTGGTGAGTTCGGCATAATCGCCGTGATGCCAGACGTTTGGAAATCTCTCGAAATAGGCTTTGTGATATTGACTGCCGTCGGCATCGTTCCAGAAGGCAACGGGCATGGATGGGAACGGCGTCCGGCACACGAGCTCGCCCTTCTGGCCTCTGACCGGCTCGCCGCGATCGTTGAAGATGTCGACGTACATGCCGAGGGCGCGGCACTGCAGTTCGCCGCGGTAGACTGGCAGCATCGGGTTGCCGGCCCCGAAGCAGGCTATCAGATCCGACCCGCCGGCAATCGACGATAGCTGCAGATCTTCCTTGATCCTCGCGTAGACGAAATCGAAGCTCGATGGGCTGAGCGGCGAGCCGGTCGATAGCACTGTCTTGAGTGCCGCGAGTCCTAATGTCCTGCCGGGCTCGAAGCCGGATTTCTCGAGGGCCGTCAGATAGCCGGCGCTGGTGCCAAAAACCGCGACGCCCTCACGCTCCGCGATCCGCCAGAGTTGCTCGGGGCCGGGATGGAATGGCGACCCTTCGTAGAGCAAGATTGTTGCGCCGCTCGCAAGGCTCGAAACGAGCCAGTGCCACATCATCCAACCGCAGGTCGTGAAATAGAACACCACGTCGCCGGGTTTGATGTCGGTATGCAGGACGTGCTCTTTCTGGTGCTGGATGAGCGTGCCACCGACGCTGTGTACGATGCCCTTGGGCACGCCAGTAGTTCCGGACGAATACAGAATATAGAGCGGGTGCGCGAACGGCACTGACGTGAAAGTGAGCGCTGTCTCTGCTTCGAGAAGATCTGTATAAACCGTCGCGCTGGGAAACCTCTCGCGGGCAGCGCGCTCGTCTAGGTTCGGCACGAGAATGAGTTTTTCGAGACCTGCTAGCTCCTTGTGCAGTCGCTCGACTGTTGGCAGTACGTCGATCGGCTTGCCGTTGTAGCTGTATCCGTCCGTCGCAAACAGGATTTTGGCGCCGATCTGCCCAAGACGATCGAGAAGGCCGTCGATGCCGAAGTCTGGCGAGCAGGCCGACCAGATGCCGCCCAAGCTGGCGGTGGCGAGCATCGCGACGACGGTCTCGGCTCCGTTCGGCAAGAATCCGGCGACGCGGTCACCAGGTCCGACGCCGAAGTCCGCCAGCGCCCTTGCGATGCTGGCAACCTCGCGCCTGAGCTCGTCGCGGCTGATCTCCCGCCGCCGGCCGGTCTCATCGCAAGCGACGATGGCCGGTGCCGTGTGCTCCGCGCGCAGGAGATTCTCGGCGAAGTTGAGTCGCGCGCCCTCGAACCAGCGCGCCCCCGGCATGCGGTCGAAATCTTCGACGACTGACGCGTACGGCTTTTCGGCGTGGATTCCGAGGAATTTCCATGCTGCGGCCCAAAACTCCTGCGGATCCCGAATGCTCCAGTCGTATAGGCCTGCATAACTGGATGTAGCTAGCGCTGCGCGCGATTTATCGATAAACCGCTGCATGTTGCTCGCGGCAATTCGCTCTTCGGCTGGCTGCCAGAGTGGCATGTTCATCGTCCAAGTGCTTCCTTCAGAGCCGAGCTCGTCGGGATGCGATGTTACAATGTCGCCTCTTGCTTCTGCAGGTCTTGCCTTGCAACGAGAAGTCCTCGAGTTCGACGTAGTCATCGTCGGCGCTGGTCCAGCGGGTCTTGCGACCGCTTGCCGGCTAGGCCAGCTCGCCGCAGCCCGGGGTCTCGAGCCGAGTATCTGCGTCCTCGAGAAAGGCTCGGAGGTTGGGGCGCATATCATCTCCGGCGCAATTCTCGAGCCGCGTGCGCTCGCCGAGCTCTTCCCCGATTGGCGCGCCCGCGGCGCGCCCGTGACGACAGCCGTGTCTGCCGAGGCCATGTGCTGGCTCGTCAGCGAACGGCGCTCGGTCCGCATGCCAGCGGCGCTGGCGCCACGAGCAATGCGAAACGAAGGTAATTACGTCATCAGCCTCGGTCG
>JAHEEM010000189.1:4415-5226 GCA_024640695.1 Rhodospirillaceae bacterium
ATCTCCTACGACTCGAATGGATCTGTCGCCGGCGTGATAACCGGAGACATGGGGGTTGCGGCGGACGGCAGTTCGAAAGCGAACTACGAGCCCGGTATCGAGATCAGGGCGCGACGGGTCGTGTTTGCGGAAGGTTGTCGGGGTAGCCTCGGCAAAGAGCTCGAGCGGCGCTTCGATCTGCGTGCCGGGTCCGATCCGCAGCACTACGGTCTAGGGATCAAGGAGATCTGGTCGGTTTCACCTGACCGCCACCGGCCCGGCCAAGTGATCCATACGTTTGGATGGCCGCTGAACAACCATACCGAAGGCGGCGGGTTTGTCTATCACGCCGAAGGCGGCGAGGTGTACCTCGGGCTCATTGTCGCGCTTAATTACGCCAATCCATATCTCTCCCCGTTCGAGGAGATGCAGCGCTGGAAGCAGCATCCTCTGATCCGCGGCGTTCTCGACGGCGGGAAACGCGTCGCCTTCGGTGCCAGAGCCGTAAACAAAGGCGGCTGGCTGTCTCTCCCGCGCACGACGTTTCCGGGTGGCATGTTAGTCGGCTGCGAGGCAGGCTTGCTCAACGGCGCGAAGATCAAGGGCATCCATACTGCAATCAAGTCAGGCATGCTCGCTGCCGAAAGCTTGTATGCCGAGCTCTATGACGGGCGCGAGGCAGACTATGCGTTGGCGCTCGAGCAATCCTGGGTCGGCAGGGAGCTAAAGGCAGCGCGTAACTTCGGCGGAGGCCTCGCGCGTTTTGGCGCCTTGATCGGTGGCAGTCTCGCGTTCTTCGAGCACAATATTCTCCGAGGTCGGATACCTTATT
>JAHEEM010000189.1:5236-6372 GCA_024640695.1 Rhodospirillaceae bacterium
AATCGCGACCCAGACCATGCTGCTCTCGAGTACGCCGATCAAGCCGTGCCCATCGACTATCCCGCGCCGGACGGCGTGATCAGCTTCGATCGCTTGTCATCCGTCTATCTGTCGAACACCAACCACGACGAGGATCAGCCCAACCATCTGCGTCTCGGCGATCCGGACGTGCCGATTCGAGACAACCTTCCCGCTTATGCCGAGCCGGCTCAGCGGTATTGTCCGGCAGCCGTCTATGAGATCGTCGAGTCCACAGCGGGCGAGCCCCGCTTCCAGATCAACGCGCAGAACTGCGTTCACTGCAAGACCTGCGACATCAAGGATCCGGCGCAGAACATCACCTGGGTACCGCCGGAAGGCGGCGGCGGTCCGAACTACTCGGGAATGTAATAGAGTTAATAATATCAGCGTCTTACAGAATTTTTTTCGCTGCACGTCAGCGCGGCGCGAGCTTGTGCAGCCGAGGGGGCCTCTGCTAACGTCCGAAGGCACGGGAGGTATCTTCCTCACGATAGTCGAAGGAATAACCATGGGACCTTCTTGGGGCAGGTGGCGCGCGGCATCAGTCTGCTTGGTGGTGTTCTTTAGTTCCCTGCTTTCAGCTTCCTCCGGATGGGCGCAGCAGCTGCAAGCTGTGCTCGACGAGACCGTCCGAGCGCAGGCGGGAAGCGATACGGATGCCATCCGCTCGCAAGTCAGGATCAGCCAGCTGGCCGATGAGACGACCGATCTGCTCGGCGAGTACCGCCTGACCGTGCAGCAGCTCGACCGTGTACGGGTCTATAACGATAACCTCGCTGCACTCGTCGCAGATCAGGAATCGGAAAAGGCCTCGATTCAGCAGCAGCTCGAAGACTTCGTTGTCGTTGAGCAAGGCATCGTGCCGCTAATGCTCAACATGATCGATGCGCTCGAGCAATTCATTGCGCTCGATATGCCGTTTCAGACTCGCGAACGAGTCGACCGAGTCCGGCGCCTGCGCGACAACATGGGGTCGTCGGATATTACGATCTCCGAGAAGTATCGCCAGATCATGGATGCGTATCTCATCGAGACGGACTTTGGCCGTACGGTGGAGGCCTATGTCGATACGCTGAATATCGATGGCTCTCCGACCCAGGTTGATGTGCTTCGGA
>JAHEEM010000190.1 GCA_024640695.1 Rhodospirillaceae bacterium
AGTGCGAAGTCGTCGAAATCAAAATGATCGGCGACGTCAAGCCCGAATGCCTGCTTATAGAACTCCACGGACTTCTCCAGATCCAGTACCCGAATCATTGTATGAATCGCCTTGGCCATCGCGTTTCTTCCTTTGGGGGAGAGCGCCCATTATAAAAAATATCTCCGAGTACCTGGCCCGATGCTGCAGCCCGCAGAGCTACGGGGGGCGGAGACCCTGCTGCCGCTTTAGTGGCGCGAGGCTGCCGCGCCGCTGTCGGCGAGTCCACGAGCGCTTTCACCTTTGAAGCGGGACTCGCAACCCGGTATGCTGGAGACAGTTTAACGTGCTCTATTCAAATTGATTTAGCAAAGGGGATACTCATGAGATCCGCCGCGCTCTGCGCCGTTCTCTTCTCGATAGTGCTGTCCGCTTTCTCATCGACGGCATCGGCGCAGATTCGCACCGAGCCTGCCGGGAAACTCTTCTTCGAAGGTGATCTCGTCCGTCATATGGTAGAGGGGCAAGTCGGGCCCTGGTGCGTGCTGCAGAGCCGGTTCAAGCGTGGTGAGGGAATCGCCTGGCGTTTTCGCGCGCTCCTGCCGGATGGCAGCATCGCGGACGACACGGTGTTGCAGAGCCTCGTCGTCGAGCTCGGCAGCGGGGACACGATACCGATGGAGTACGGCCCGCATGGCAATCCGCCGACCGATTATTTCTGGGCCAATTCTTGGGTTGTTCCTGCCAATTATCCGACCGGCACGTTGGGGTACAAGGTCATCGCGACTATGCAAGACGATAGCGTCGTTACGTGGGAGCCGTTTACCCGCCCGGCATCGGTGCTTGCGATTGTCGAAGGCGAGCCGATGATGCAAGCCGCGAACCAATAAAACTCTAATACTTATTCCCGATGGGGGAGGTCCAATGAGGATTCATGTTGGGCCGATCGCCGGCCTTTTCTGTGCGGGCGCCTTGCTTCTTGCGGCGCCGCTGCAAGCGAAACCTTCATCTACATTCGGGCCGACCGTCGATGTCGGCAGGCCGCAAGGCGGGTATGTTGGCACGATGCGGGTCGCGCCGCTGCACGGCGAGGCCGGAGCGCCGTTTACCGTTTCGGCCGAAGGCCTTCCGCCTAATGAGGAGTTTCAGCTCGTCTGGCGCACGGTGACCGGTAAGTGGAATGTCACCGAGTCCGAGTACAAGGGCCGAGAGTTCACGCCGGTCGATTACGAGATGGCACGCGTGACGAGCGACTCGGCCGGACGGCTCGAGGCCGCGTTCGTGACGCCGGAGGATTTCGGCTTCGTTCACGACATCGTCTTACAGAAAGGCGATCGCCTCTACACGCAGGCCGCCTACTCGGTCGACATGACGGTCGAAATTACTCCAGAGAACGGACCGGTCGGGACACCGATCAACGTCGAGGTCAGGGGCATCGGTTACCGCGATCTAGAGAGGTCCTGGAACGTGCTCTACGACAACCGCTTCACTGGCTGGGCGTCGGCCGTGACGACACAAGGCTCCGCGAGTTTCACGATCCCCGCGACGGGCCATGTCGGTCACCACCTCGTCGAGGTCATCCACGGTCAGTTTGGCGCCACTTACCGCAATCAGGAACAGAGCCCGTCGCCCGACCGACCGCGTTTCGCCAAGCGTTTCTCCGTGACGCCAGGCGATCCGGTGCTGCCGCCATCGGCCCATGCTCAGGCGCAGACGGAAGTGCGTTTACCCGCGCCGGCCGGTGAGTTGAGATCGCAGCCGCGTTTCTCGGGCGTCGGTGACTTGGTCGCCGTGAGCGCGAGCGGTCTCAGATCTGGCGAACGCTACACGCTCAATTGGACGCGCGTGATCGGTAATCGAATTGACGGGCGCGGCTGGGCCGAGTCTTCGACGCCAGTCGCCGAAGCTGTCGCGAACGCCGACGGCGATGTCGCATTCGAGTTCGAGACGCCCGATGATCTCGGCGGCACGCACGGCGTCTGGCTCGATGCTGACGGCACGACGATGCGCGGCACGCATTTCGTCAAGACGACGGCGTTTCCTATCGATATCACAAGTGGGCCAGTCGGCACTGCCTTTACGGTGCATCTGAAAGGCGTCGGCTGGACCGAGACCTCGAATATCATGCATCTCGTCTACGACAACGCGTACATTGGCTATGCGTGTGCCTTCAACAGCCAGGGCGACTTGACGATTTACATGCAGGCGACCGGCGCGCCGGGCTGGCACTTCATCGATCTCTACCCCGGCATCTATAAAGGCGTCAGCGAGATCCCGATCAACTATCGTATGCCGCAGCTCACCTATGAGGCGGACCATCCAGGCGAGGATTTGCCGGCTTTCCGATTCGCTTTCGAAGTGACGGCGCAGTGATGCGAGCTTAACGAGCGCGGAGCGATATGGCTCCGATCTTGGGGTTGGGCCTCGTTGGGGTGCCCAGCCTGCTGGGCAACGTCCCTGGCGCGCGGTCCGTTCACGCAGCGGCGAACGGCAATCGTTGTCGATGAGCTCATACCCTGGCGAATAGACTTTCGTTCGCCTCATGGTCTATGTGCCATTCAAGTAACCCAAGTCTGTGATCGTCGTATAGATAGACAGTGTAGGACCGTGCTGCGGGTCGTCCGCTCGGGTATAGCGTTCGACGACGGTTGTCTGGTCGCTAAGTTGATTGCGCGCGGGCCTGCCCGGCTTCCCCGGCAAACTCGTCGTTTCTATCGTCAGCGCATTGCTGTCGTAGCGCGCGACCGAATCGCGAGGATAGCTCCTGGGACCCCCGGCGGGGCCTGACGATATTGCAAGGCAGCTTGCTGTCGTAGCTCAAGGTGCTTGCGATACGAGAAGTAAGGCTTGTAGCTGATTATTTCGCGCACGCTGCCTTGGCAGCAGTCGCTGAAGTTGTCGGCCCCCGCGTCCGGCGGTCCGGTCGCGACCGCAGGTCGCCCGTCGGCTAGTCAGCGCCCCAGCCGGCCGCGCGCAGATAGTCTTCGAGCGTCATGAGCCATGGGTACTGAGCTCGCAGCGCCTCGACATCGACAGGATCGCTGTTTTCGAGATACCAACTTTCGCGTGCGATTGCCGTCGGTGTCGCCGTTGCCGTGTACTCGTCCCAGGGGATCTGGTGATAGCGTACGGGCTTGCCGAGCACGCGGCCCATGGAGGCGGCGACCTCGGCGTAGCTGATTCGCTGGCCGGCGATTGCCTCCGCACGGCCGAGCCACTCATCCGGATGGTCGAAGGCCTCCGCCGCAAACCGCCCGATGTCCTGCGGTGCGATGAAGACTCGCTCGAGCCCGGCCGGCAGCGGACCGCTGATCATTCCAGTCTGCGCTTCTTCTCGAAATTCCTCGAATGTCGCCATGAAGCTTGCCGGACGGATGATCGTGAACTGCAGGCCTAGGTCACGAACATAATTCTCCAGCAAAAGCTTGCTCTCGAATTGCGGTACGCCCGTGTTGAGTGTCGCCTTCGCGACCGATGTGTATATGAAGTGCTGCACGCCGGCGCGCTTGGCTGCATCTGCGAACGCTTTTCCCTGGCGAATCTCGCCGTCGACGCCGACGCCGCGATACTGCTGCACCGAGAACGCGCCATAGGCGTTCGCCAGCGCGCGATCGAGCGATGCGGCATCATCGAAGTCACCGCGAACCATCTCGACACCTAAAGCTGCGAGCGCTTGTGACGCATCG
Organism: Rhodospirillaceae bacterium; assembly: GCA_024640695.1. Lineage (GTDB taxonomy): Bacteria > Pseudomonadota > Gammaproteobacteria > Steroidobacterales > Rariloculaceae > JAHEEM01. The sequence goes on from JAHEEM010000190.1 coordinate 3,666, forward strand.
CTGTCCGCATTGCGGGTGAGCCCTCTGACATGATAACCGCGCGCTGCGAGCTCGCGCGCCACCGCGCCGCCCTGCGTGCCCGTAGCGCCGGCAACGAGAATGATGCGCATGCCCCTATCGATCTCCTGAGCAGAGGTGGAGAAAGGCAGCGCCGTGAGCGCGGCCAGAAAAAAAATGAACGATCGGAGTACGTGCGACGTCATGACGTTCCTCGATGAAGGCGCAAGCTAAAACCTATCGGCGCGGCTCGTTTTGCCGTTCTCGCTGCCTTGATCGAGTGCCGAGCGCGCTGTGGCTTTCGACCAGCGCACGAAATGCCAGAGCTGATCGATGAGGCGCGGCGAGTTGGTCTGCTCGAAGGGATGATCGCGAATAAGCTCCAGCGCCTGACGATAGTGATCTAGCTCCTGCTCGAGACGCTCGATCTCATCCGCGGCCTTTTGCGTAACCTCGGCATTGGCGCGGAGACTTTTGTCATCGCTCCTGAGTTTGGCGACCAGATCGTTACTCATAATTCTTCTGTTGGGTAGTGTAGCGGATCCAAGCTGCTTCCTGTCCGGCGGACGCAACGGCTCGCGGTCAGCTGGGACCAGGGCGGCGTCGATCAGCGGGCGTCAGACTATCCCGTGCGGTCTGCAGTTTGTCAACACAGTGGTAGCTCGCTACTATCAGGCCGTGCAACTGGCCGACAAACAATGTATCCCATGCCGCGGCGGCGTGCCCCCGCTGCCACAAGACGAGGCCGAGCGTCTGCTCGCGGAACTCGATCCCGCCTGGACGCTCAACGCGGACGGCCACCTCGAGCGTGCCCTGCCGTTCGGAAATTTTGTCATGGCCATGGAGTTCGCTAACCGCATCGGCGCGATTGCCGAAGCCGAGAATCATCACCCGGATCTGCACGTCGGCTGGGGGCGCTGCACGGTCGAGATCTGGACCCACAAGATTAGCGGCCTGACCGAGAGCGATTTCTACTTCGCGGCCAAGGTCGACCGCGCCCGCATCGATTTCGAGAAAGAGCTCGGCTAGTCCCAGATTCCGGACGGGATGAACACCCGTCCGTCCATGATCTTGCGCGCCGTTCGCACCACGCCGGCCGATGCAATATGGGGCTTCTCTGCTGTTCCCGTGAGCCCGAGCCGAACGTCCAGGCAGCCCGATGGGTGCTCGATACGCACGACGCCGCCGCGGACGGCACCGCCATCGGCGAGCGGTGCGCCGACCGTGCCCTTCAGCAGTGCGCAAGCGCCGACGCAGATGCCGCCGGTGACCGCGTGCGCCGCGTGCAGATGGTGCGGTGTCAGATAGCGCGAGCTGATGACTCCGCCCGCGCGCGGCGGTGCCAGCAGCGCGACCTTGGGAATCACGAGCTTGGACACGTCACCGAGGCCCATGCGCTTGCCGGCCTCGAGCCGAATCCGTTCCAGGCGCGCGAGCAGGTTCTTATCATCCGCGATCTCGGTTGTCTCGTAGCCGCTCAAGCCAATATCCCTAGCGGCGAGCATCATCATCGGCATGGCCACGTCGATGCAGCTTACATCGACGCCGTCGATCTGCTCGAGTGCGGTCCGGGTCGGAAACAACGCGCCACACTTCGAGCCCACGATCTCGGAGAAATTCAAAAAGATCGGCGCCGCGCTACCTGGCACACCGTCTATGCTCTGCGCTCCTTCGTACTCAACGCGACCGTTGGGCGTCTGCACGACGGCCTCGATCCGGCTCTGCGTATTGACGTTCAAGATGCGCACGCGCGTATCGCCCGGCGACGGCTCGATGAGCCCGCGCTCGATCGCGAACGGTCCGACACCCGCGAGCATGTTGCCACACGACGGCGCCGTATCGACGAACGCCTTGTCGATCGAAACCTGCGCGAACAGATAATCGACATCGACACCTGGGTGCTCCGACGGGCTCACGATCGCGACCTTGCTCGTCAGCGTGTCCGCGCCGCCGATGCCGTCGATCTGGCGCAGATCCGGTGATCCCATCACGGCCAGCAGCACCCGATCGCGTGTCGCCGTGTCGGCGGGCAGATCGGCGCCGAGAAAATAGGGGCCGCGAGACGTGCCGCCGCGCATGTATAAACAAGGTATGGCACGCAGAGTCATGATCGCCACGGCAGATCAATATATCTCGTCAGCAGCCCATACGGCAGCTCGACGAGCAGGACGTAGTTCAGCACCGCGAGTACGGCGACCGCGCTTGCAGTGAGTATGAGCGTCAGTCTCCAGCTTGCCCTGGCCTTGACTCGCAGGAAGACGACGAAAAAAATGAGCGTTGCAAGCACAAAACCCATCAGGGCGGTGCCGATGGTCAGCACGGCAAACCAGGCGACGTTGGGCCACAGCCGGCGACCGGGACCTAGCTCTTCGGCGTCACGATTTGCCTCTAGATCGAAGTTCAATGGGTCATCGAGCGAGCCGAATCCGACCTTGGCGACGAGGAAGCCGGCGAGGGCCAGCGTCGTCACGGCCACGCCCATCGGGAACATGCTGCCGAGCGGCGACAAGCGCGAGCTGCTCCAGATCGCATAGAGCGACATTGCCGCAACGCCGGCAATGAACCATAGCTGCGGTCGCCGGTCCTCGGCCTGGCCGGTTGCCGTATCGGTGACGGGCTCTGTATCGGTGATGCCGCCGCGCATTCCGAGCCAGACCGAC
>JAHEEM010000191.1 GCA_024640695.1 Rhodospirillaceae bacterium
GGGCGGCATCCTTTTTCAAGCGGCTGTTATCTTAGCCTGCCTGCTGTACGTGTTTTCTCTGGTGGTCCTGAGCTGGTGGATATAGAAACCGAAGCTTCGCGATCGTGCTAGCTAGAAAAAGCATGCCAGGCGTTGGTGAATGTGGTGTTCAGATAGATACGCAAGCGACGCATAGCATAGTATGGTCGCGCGCAGCGGCGTCTTAGCCCGCCGAATGGTCGGAAGGTAACGAATGATTAATAGTATACGACCCGATCTAATGTCTTTAGCTCTTGCGGCCGGCGCACTGTCTGCCTGCTCGGGCTCTGGCTTTGAAGCATCTATGACCGAGGGCAATTCAAAAATGAATCCAGGGCCAGTGCAGTTACTGACTGACAACCCGTTCCGTGAGCCGAGTAATCTGCAGCTCGAGTATCCGCATTTCGATCTGATCGAAGATAAGCATTTCATGCCCGGATTCGAGGCCGGCATGCGCGAGCAACTCGAAGAGATCGCTGCGATCGCAAGCCAACCAGATGCACCGACGGTCGAGAACACGCTCGTTCCGCTGGAGAAATCCGGGCGGCTGCTAGACCGGGTGGCAAGCGTGTTTTTCGGGCTCGTCGGTGCGCATACGAACGACGAGCTGCAGGCGATCCAGGCCGAGATCGCGCCGCGGCTAGCGGCTCATAGCGACGAGATTCTATTGAACCGCGGACTGTTCGATCGCGTCCGAGGCCTGCATGAGCAGCGCGATGCCTTGGGGCTCGATGCAGAGACCCGACGGCTCGTCGATGAGACATACAAAGATTTTGTCCGCTCCGGCGCTGAGCTTTCATACGCCGACAAGGAGAGGGTGCGCGCGATTAACAGCGAGCTTGCGGAGCTGCGTACGCGTTTTGACCAGAACGTGCTGAACGAGGTCAATACTTTGGCGGTCGTCGTCGAGAGCGAGGAGCTGCTCGCGGGATTGACGGACGCACAGGTCCATGCCGCGGCTGAGGCAGCCAAGAGCCGCGATCTAACTGGACAGTATCTGATTCCGCTGCTCAACACGACGCAGCAGCCGATGCTGTCGTCTTTGCAAAATCGCGGCTTGCGCGAGCGGATTCTCGGCATCTCAATGTCTCGTGGGCACAGCGGTGGCGAGTTCGATAATCGCGACATCGTGAGCCGGATCGCCCGGCTGCGCGCGGAGCATGCGCAGCTACTGGGTTATTCCACGTATGCGGATTACATTCTTGCCGATCAGACTGCCGGCACAGTTGCGGCCGTTAACGAGCGTCTTGCGGCATTGACGCCGGCCGCCGTCGCCAACGCGCAGCGTGAAGCTGCGGACCTGCAAGCGCTCATCGATTCCCAGGGTGGCGGCTTCGAGCTTGCTGCTTGGGATTGGGAGTTCTACGCAGAGCAGGTTCGGCGGCAGCGCTATGCATTCGACGATGCCGAGCTGCAGCCGTACTTGGAGCTCAACCGTGTCCTGATCGACGGTGTTTTCTACGCTGCCAATCAAATTTACGGGCTGACGTTCGTGGAACGATTCGATCTGCCGGTATACGAGGAGAGCGTCAGAGTGTTCGAAGTCTTCGATCGCGACGGCTCATCTTTGAGTCTGTTTATCTTTGACCCGTACGCCCGCTCGAGCAAGCGGGGGGGCGCGTGGGCGCGTCGCTATGTCAGCCAATCGAAGCTGCTTGGTAGCGGCACCGTGGTCGCCAACCATATCAATATCACGCAGCCCCCCGAGGGCGAGCCGACGCTGCTGAACCTCACCGAGGTCACGACGTTGTTCCACGAGTTTGGTCATGCGCTGCACAGCATGTTTTCCGACGTGACCTATCCATCGTTCTCTGGAACCAATGTGCCGCGTGATTTCGTCGAGTATCCGTCGCAGGTTAACGAGATGTGGTTGATTTGGCCCGAGGTCTTGCGCAACTACGCCGTTCATTTCGAAACTGGTGAGCCCATGCCGCAGGACTTGCTCGACCGCGTGCTCGAAGCGGAGAAGTTCAACCAGGGCTTTGCGACGACTGAATACCTCGCCGCATCGATCATCGATCAAGCATTGCATCAGTTGGCACCGGACGACGTGCCATCGGCTGACGAGCTTATGGCGTTCGAAGCGCGCGCCCTCGAAGCCGCTGGCGCCGCGCTCGACGTCGTGCCGCCGCGCTACCGCCTGACCTACTTCTCACACATCATGGGTGGTTATGCGGCAGGCTACTACGCCTATATCTGGAGCGAAGTCCTCGATGCGGACACGGTGGAGTGGTTCAGGGAGAATGGCGGCATGCGGCTTGCGAACGGGCAGCGATTCCGGGACGCGGTGTTGTCCCGCGGGGGCGCTGTGGACGCGATGACTTTGTATCGGAGTTTCCGCGGCCGCGACCCCGACGTTGCGCCGCTGCTGGAGCGGCGCGGCCTGAACTAGCGCAGGGGCCTAGAAACCGGCCGAGCCGCGGCAGCCGACCAGCTGTGCTAGCGCGGCTGGTCGGCCGTCCGGATCGACGGCGAGACCCTCATGGTAGTAGATGATCCTTAATCCCGTTGCGAGCCCAAGCAGCTCGTTCGGGCGCATGCGAAATCTTGCGTTGGTCGGGCCAACCACCTCGCGCGTGGTCGATAAATGTTCCTCGCAAACTAGATAGCCGCCGTCGTTTAGCAGACCGACTAGCTCCGCAACGAGCGTAGGATGCGTATAGCGGACCATGACGATGAGGTCGTAGTGTGCGTCGGTGGGGATCGTCGCTTCCAAGTCCATCTCGAACCAGTTGACGGTGAGTCCCCGCTCGCGGGCGCTGGCGCGAGCCCGGTCGAGCGCGACCGAGGAGATATCGACGGCATCGACGCTGTAACCGTGCTCCGCGAGGTGTAGCGCATTGCGTCCAGCGCCGCAGGCTACGTCGAGCGCGCGGCCGCGTGGCAGCGTGGGCAGCCAGTCGGCCAACAGCTGGGTCGGATGCGCGCGTGCGCGGTAGGCGCCGGTTCGATAGCGCTCGTTCCACTTGTCGCGATCAGTAATGCTCATCGCCGCCCTCTGAGGGTATGCACGCCAGCGATCAAGCCATGTAGCGGCCGCCGCTGACATGCACGGTCTGGCCGGTCACATACGCGTCCTGTGGCGATGAGAACGCAAGCACAACGCGAGCGACGTCCTCGCAGCTGCCGCGCGCGAACGCTTCGTCATCATGAAAGTGCGCCTGCGGCTGCCCTTTTTTGCGCGTCGTCTCGATCATGCCCGGCACAATGCAGTTGGCGCGAATCCGACCTTGGCCCTCTGCCGCGAGCGCCCGCGTGAGCCCGGCGAGGCCGGATTTCGCGGCGATCACGTGCGCGCGATCTTTGGCCGGACGGTGCGCGCTCAAGCCACCGATGTTGACGATTGCGCCGTTGCGGTTCAACGGCAGACGTCGGAACAACTCGCGAGACGCGAGAAAGGGTCCGGTCAGCATGATTGCGAAGACCGAATTCCAGGTTTCTAGCGTGATGTCCGCGAAGGGCCCGTGCGGGCGATAGCCAGGGCTATTGACGAGCACGGATACGGGGCCGAGCGTCGCCTCGATGTCCGCAAACACCTTTTGCACGCTGGCCTCCTCAGACATGTCAGCCAGAAACCCGAGCGTCTTGCCGCTGCTCGTGCTCAAAGTCTCGACCGCGTTGTCGAGCGCTGCTTGATCCGAGCCGCCCACGATGGCCACCGCGGCGCCTGCCGCTTGCAGCGCCTGCGCGATGCTGAGGCCAATGTTTCGCGTGCCGCCAATGACTAGAGCGGTCTCACCCTGCAGGTCGATATTCCAGTTCATGCTCATTGAATCCGTTAGTGCGAAGTTCTTCCGGTGAATGGTGCAAGTCTCAAGGCGCGAGCAGCGCTGTAAGCTCGCGTACCGAGCGCAGGTTCTCGAGCGAGCGCACCGTCTCGACGATGTCCTCGGTCTTGGCCTGCGGCCAGCGCGCGAATTCGGCGCAGCCGCGGAACTTGTCGGCAACCTCGTCATAGCTCATCGGGTTGGCGGGGCTGCCTTTGCCGAAGTCCGCACGGCCCGAGATTACTCGTCCATCCTTCAGGTGAATGTCGATGATCGTCGTCATCTTGTCGTAGCCAGCGGCCTCGGCTTCCGGATGCACGCCGAAGTTCACGCGCTCGATCATGGCCTTTACATCGGGCCGGTTGACGACCTCGTCGGTAAATTCCGGCAGGCCGCCGCGACGCTCTAGCAGCAAGATCGCCATGCAGAATTCCATCGAGAATTTTGCCTGCAGCTCGTTGGTTGGTCGGTGGTGAATGAGCGCGTTCGGCATGTTGTGATTCGTACCGACGTCGACTTTCTCGACGTCCTCGGGCTTGATGTCGTTGGCAAGGATGATCTCTAGCATCGTGGTCATGCCCGGGTGTGTCAGCGATCCGGATGGGTTGGGTTTAATCGACACACCTGGCATCAGGAACGTCCACGGATTGCCAAGCCTGCCGCTTATCGCTTCGAGATCAAAGCCGCCGCCGTGCGCCTGGAAGAAGCCGCGCGGCGATTCGAGTATGCCGAGTGCGGCCGTCCAGCCCGCTTTGGCTAGGTCCGCCGCGATCACGCCGGCCTCGGCGGCTCGGCCTGCATGTAGTGGCTTGGTCATCGTGCCGAAGTTCTCGCGTAAGCCCGCGGCCTGGCTTGCGGCGATGCTGAGCGCGCGCAGCGTCGGTTCGAGCCCGAATCCGTAGAGTTTTGCGGCGGCCGTTGCCGAGGCGAACACACCGCAGGTTGCGGTTGCGTGAAAGCCGTGCTGATAGTGTCGCGGCGAAATCGCTTCGGCGATCTTGGTCTCGACCTCGAGTCCGAGGTTATAGGCAAGCAGCAGTTCGCGGCCGGAGGCGCCCATCGATTCGGTGAGCGCGAGGGCGGCGGGCAGGCAGGGTGCGGTCGGGTGGGTCAGCAGGCCATAGACGCGGTCCTTGGCGACGGCAAGCTGGGTGTCGTCGTAGTCATCGGCATGCACGCCGATGCCGTTGGCGAATGCGGCGAAGCGCTCGGGCACGCGCTGGGCGGTGCCGATGACCGTCGCAGAGCCCGATAGGTTTTGCGCATCAAGATAGCTCTGAATGATTCGGCCGCTTTCGGCTACCGATCCTGACAGTGCCAGGCCGAGGCCATCAAGAATGGACTTGCGCGCCAGGTCGATGACCTCGGCGGGCAGCCCGTCGTAACCCGTTTCGATGATGAAGTGAGCGACTTCGCGCGTGAGGTGCTCGCCATGCTTGGAGGCGATGTCGGGCGTGAAGTGTTTGATGGCTGTGTCGGCGGTACCGCTCATGGGTGCTCTCCGTAAGTTCTTATTAGTTAACTCGTCACGCGCTCAGACGCGCGGTAGCGTTGGTGTTCGGGCCGCGCAAATCGCTCATGACCGGAGCTTGCGGATGAAGCCGCGCACAGGCGCGTTGAGTATGCTCACCAAGGCGAGCGCGAAGAACAGCAGTGAGATGGGTCTTGCGAGAAACCCGGTCCACTGCTGGTCGAAGATTATCATCGACTGCGCGAGCGAAGTCTCGACGAGACCGCCGAGAACCAGCCCCATTATGATCGGTGCCGGGCTGAATCCGTAGCGCTTCAGACCGAAGCCGATGAGGCCGGCGACGAGCATGACCCACACGTCGATGAGGGATTGTTCCAGACCATAGGCGCCGACGAAGCATAAGGCGAACACCGTCGGCCAGAGCAGCGTTGTCGGCACGAGGCTAATGCGCGAGAAAAGCTTCGCGCCGATGAGGCCGACGAGGAGAAACAGCAGATTCGACAGCAGCATCGCGAAAAAGATGCCGTATAGCAGGCCCGGCTGCTCTTCGAATAAATAGGGCCCGGGGCGCAGGCCTTGAACCTGCAGGCCGCCGAGTATGACGGCGGCGGTCGCGCTGCCTGGGATCCCGAGCGCGAGCGTTGGTACCATCGATCCGCCCGTGGCCGCGTTGTTGGCTGCCTCGGGCCCGGCGATACCGTCGATGGCGCCCTTGCCGAACTCCTCGGGGTGCTTCGACCAGCGTTTGGCCTCGTTGTAGCCGATCATCGCGGCCATTGTGCTGCCTTCGGCTGGCAGCACGCCGATCAATGTGCCAATGCCGCTCGAACGCAGGATGGTGGCCCGGACCTGGCGAAAGTCTTCCCAGGTAGGGAGTTTGACGGCCGTGACGGCAACGCTGACCTTCTCGAGCCCGAGTATCTGCGCCTGGCTCAATAGCTCAGTGATCGCAAACAGCCCAATGAGCACCGGAATGAAATGAATGCCGTCGTAGAGCTCCGGTATCCCGAAGGTCAATCGCTCGACGCCTGTC
>JAHEEM010000192.1 GCA_024640695.1 Rhodospirillaceae bacterium
CAGACCTGGTACCGCCGATTCTCGCCAAGTACGGTGGCAAAGTGCTTGCTCGCGGCGGCAAGATCCAGCATTTGGAGGGTCCTGGGTATTTTCAGCGTCACATCGTTGTGGAGTTTCCCAGCCTCGAACAGGCCGTGGCCTGCCATGCTTCACCGGAATATCAAGAAGCGCGGAAATTTCGTCTCAACGGTGTCGGCGACAACGAGCTTGTTATCGTCGAAGGCGGAGACGCGACGCCGCGCTGAGCTGAATCGAGGCCGATAGAGAGGACCCTAAGCTATGCGCCGTGCCGCAATCGTAGGCCTAGGCTGGTGGGGTCAGCACATTGCTGCCTGCCTGCGTCAGCCAGGTGCGAAGCTCGACCTCGTACGCGGCGTCGACCCGCAAGCCGCTAGGCTCACCGAGTTCGGAGAGCGCTATTCGATCCCAGTCACCGCGAAACTTGAAGACGCGCTCGCAGCGCCAGACGTCGATGTGGTGATACTTGCTACGCCGCACTCTTTACACGAGTCGCAGATCCTTGCTTGCGCCTCGACCGGAAAGCACGTGTTCTGCGAGAAGCCGCTGGCATTGACGGCGGCTAGTGCGCGGCGAGCTATCGATGCCTGCCAAGCTGCCGGCGTGGTGCTCGGCGTCGGGCACGAGCGGCGCTTCGAGCCGGCAATCCGCGAGATAAAGCAACTGGTCGACGATGGCGCTCTTGGAACCTTGATGCATCTCGAGGCGAATTTCAGCCACGACCTGCTCGCCAAATTGAATCCCGATGACTGGCGCGCTTCGGTGCAGGAATCGCCGATACCTGCGCTGAGTGCTATGGCCATCCATCTTACTGACGCCTATCTCTACCTCTGTGGACCGATCGCAGAAGTGTTCGCCTACTCTACCAAGCGCGTCGGTAACTGGGGTGCCGGTGACGTTTTGACTGTCCAGCTGCAGTTTGCAAGCGGATTGACGGGCGCATTGAGCACGATTCTCGTGACGCCGATGTTCGTGCGCTTCCAGGTTTTCGGTTCGGAAGCCTGGGCAGAAGCCCGCAGCGACGTGCACCCCGGGCAACCCGGGCTCACCACGCTGAACGTGAGCCGGACCGGGGAGCAGCGGATCGTGCGGGGTTTGGACTTCGTCGACACGGTTCGGATCAACCTTGATGCTTTCGCCGACGCAGTTGCGGGCCTGAAGCCCTACCCCATCACGACCGAGGAGAAGCTCGGCAACATTGCAGTGATGCAAGCGATCATCGAATCAGCTGAATCCGGCAGACCCGTGCGCCCAAGCATGAGCTAACCAATTCCGGTGTGCACAGAGGCGCGCGTTATTTGCCCCGGGTTGATCAGACTCGCGTATCACGGAGCGTGATGAGGCGGCATCTCGGCCGCCGTTGCGCAAACTCAAAATTGCGCAAACTTGCGCGCGAAGAGATGAAAAGATCTCAGCTATCCAACCGCGCAGGGCCGCAGGCATCATCACCGCTAAGACCGTTATTTCGTCAGTACAAGTCTGTATGAGCTAAACCTTACAAGACGCCTTAAGTAAGGGTGCTGAAATTCAGCACGAGAGCAGATTAAATCTTGCAAGCGTCGTTTCTTAGGCTAGCCTTGAGCTGTAATTGCTCAAGGCGTAAGCAGGGTCGCAAAGACATCGATCGTGACTTACTTCCCGGGTCCGGATACCTGTCGGCGAGTGTAAGTGATCTACCTGACCAAACAACGGCTGATGCTCGAGTCGGAAACGACGATCCACGAGCGCGCGGCCAGCGGAGATCTGACTGTCGGCCAAGTCTGCCGCCAACTCGTCAAACAGCCCGACTTCTATTCCCTGTGGCGCTCCAGGCATGACAAACGCATGGTGACCGTCGCAGAGCGCGCGCGGCGAGATCGACAAATACTAGCGCTTCGTTCATTTCACCTGCAGCAGATTCATCGTTCCGCGCTGGTGCGCTACCTGCGAGAGCATATGGTCACTGGCGCTGACCGCGACCTCACGCTTCAGGAATTCTACGGGGTCATGGATACACGGCGCGCCGCTCTCGCGGAGCACAAAACGTATCTCATCTCCGCATCTAGTCAGCTGTGTACCAACCGACTACTCGACCTCGTCGGCGATCATCGCGGCCTGAAACTACTCCAGGACTACCAAGGAATCTACAACGAATACTTCGCGATGTTCTGCGATAACGCGCGGGCAGCTCGACGCGATTCGGCCTATTTATTGCACGGACTCATTCCAGACGCCAAGGCCGAAGCTGAGGCTGTCCGCGAGCGTATTCTCGGGGGGCATGGCTTACCCTCCGGGCAGTTTGCGATCAAGCATTATGGCAGCTAGTTGGAGTTAAGCTGATGCCCCGGAACGCCCGGAGCTGGGGTCTGGGGATCTAATTCCGACGGTTCAACTCACGCTTCATGCGGTTGATGATGCGCTCGACGAAAATACGTCCGTTCTCGACCCGCGGCAGCGCCGCATCGATGGCCGCCAAATTACCCGGCTCGACGTTGCCCACGACGATCGCGCCGACCATTCCATTGCTCATGTGTATATCGCAGCTATAGATATAGGCACCGGGTGCATCGAACTTCACTTTGAAGCCTTCCGCGTCGAGCAGTGAGTCCCACTGCGCGCCGCCCTCCGGGCCCATGCCTTCAATGAGCTCAGTCTCATGGCCCCTCATCCCCAGCCAGACGACCGTATCACCGGGCTGAATGAACAGAACGGACGGTACCCACTCCGTTCTGCGGGTGCGCACTATGTGCTCCTCGGCACGAACCGGTAACCCGGACAAGGTGATCGCGACGAAGCAAGCCGGCAGTACCAGCGCGTGCCTCAAGCAGTTTCGTCTTTCGATGATCTTAGAGATCGAGGCCACCGCAACGCCTCCGCTAGCCCAGGTCGAGATCTTGGCTCGCCCGCGGCGGTTTCTTGTTTAGCTCGAGTCTGGAGTATAGGCGCCAGCCGCCCCCCTGATCCAGAAGCTGGTGACGGTGATGGCAGTAGCGCCAGCAGGTGGCCGAACTCGCATCCAGTGTTTGGATTGCGCCTGCTTCCGTGGATGCACGATCGACGTCAGAAATCTCGACTTAGCGGTACTGGAGTTCGCGCAGGTAGGCGAGGAGGCCTTCAATCCGCGTCTGTGCGCCTTCTGCGCCGGTGACTAGCTGGCTTGTTCCGTCAAAGACCTCGCCCCAGACAGGCATCATGCGTGCGCCGTGCGCTGCTGGGAAGCTGCGGCCGTCGATATAGCTTGCGACCGTATCGGCTGGGAACTTATCGCCGTTACGTTCGCTCAGCGTGCGCAAATTTGGCACCGTGCCGGCGAGCACGGCAGCAACCGGGCCGTCGCCTTCGCCGAGTGGTCCGTGACATGCTACGCAATGCATAGCAAAGGTCTGGCTCCCGGACGGCGGTGCAGGCCGCGACGCTGCGCACGCGCTGAGCATCATGGCTAAGGACACTATTATTGCCAGCTGCATAGCGCGTCGATGATAGCGCAAGTCGCGTTTGTGAGCCCGTGGCAAGGCCAGCTCAGCGCACGTGCTGGGTCCGGAAGCGCTTCGACCGCGTTGCGCGGACGTCGCGCCGCCCCTCATGTGCTTGTCCGGTGCCACGGGGTTGATAGCGCGGGACGAGCTGATGCTTGCCGCTCCCGATCAGGTCTTCTCGACCCATTCGCTTGAGCGCCTCACGCAGCATTGGCCAATTGTTGGCATCGTGATAACGCAGGAAGGCTTTGTGCAAACGCCGAATCTTGAGCCCCTTCGGCACGACAACGTCTTCGGAATCCCTCGTCACGCGCCGCAGCGGATTCTTGCCTGTGTGGTACATCGCCGTCGCGCTAGCCATCGGGCCCGGCAGAAAAGCCTGGACCTGGTCTGCACGGTAGCCGTTTTCCTTGAGCCACAGGGCAAGCTCGAGCATGTCCGTATCGCTCGTACCGGGATGGGCTGCGATGAAATACGGAATTAGATACTGCTCTTTACCCGCAGCCTTGGAGTAGCGGTCGAAGAGCTTCTTGAAGCGATAATAGCTGCCGACGCCGGGCTTCATCATCATGCGCAGCGGCCCTTCGGCTATCGCCTCGGGAGCAATCTTGAGGTAACCGCCCGTGTGGTGCTGAGCGAGCTCCTTAACGTACTCGGGTGATTCTATCGCGAGGTCGTAGCGCACGCCGGAGGCGATCAGCACTTTCTTGATGCCCGGCAGCTTGCGCGCCTTACGGTACAGCTCGATTAACGGGGCGTGATCAGTGTTCAAGTTAGAGCAGACGCCGGGATAGACGCAAGACGGGCGCCGGCAGGCCGCCTCGATTTCTTTGCTCTTGCATGCGATCCGGTACATGTTGGCCGTCGGTCCACCTAGATCGGATATGACCCCGGTGAATCCCGGAACGTGATCGCGGATCGTCTCGACCTCGCGCAGCACTGAATCCTCACTACGGTTTTGAATGATCCGGCCTTCATGCTCGGTGATAGAGCAGAACGTGCAGCCGCCGAAGCAGCCACGCTGGATCGTGACGGAGAACCGGATCATCTCATAGGCCGGTATCCGCGCATCACCGTAAGCCGGATGCGGCCTGCGCGCATACGGCAGCTCGTAGACGCGATCCATCTCAGCGCTGCGCAACGGAATTGGCGGCGGGTTGATCCATACGTCACTCTTACCGTGGCGTTGAACGATCGCGCGGGCATTGCCGGGATTGGATTCGAGATGCACGATCCGCGAGGCGTGAGCGTACAGCGCGGCGTCGTCTCGAACCTGCTCGAAGCTCGGCAGCCGGATGATGGAGCGTGCGCGATCGGTCCGTGGAATGCGTCGCGCGAAACGCACGACCTTTACGCCCTCTTCGGCCGGTGCTTCGCAGGCCGTGCCCTCACCTTCCGGCGAGGCCATCGAATAGGGGTCCGGATGCGGATCGATGCGTCCGGGAAGGTCCAGATGCGTGGAGTCGATCTCGGTCCAGCCGGGCGGTGCGCCGCTGCTGAGAAAAGCCGTGCCGCGAATATCCGTGAGCTCTTCGATTCTCTCGCCGGCTGCGAGGCGATGGGCAATATCGACAATGGCGCGTTCGCCGTTGCCGTAAACGAGTAGTTCGGCACGCGCGTCGAGGAGGATCGATCGCCTGACTTTGTCCTGCCAGTAATCGTAGTGTGCCGTGCGCCGCAAGCTTGCCTCGATGCCGCCGACGATTAACGGCACACCTTTGAATACTTCGCGCACGCGCTGGCTATACACGATGACGCTGCGGTCAGGGCGCGCTCCGCCCTGCCCGCCTGGCGTGTACGCGTCGTCGCTGCGGCGGCGCCGGTCAGCTGTATAGCGGTTGACCATCGAGTCCATATTGCCGGCCGTGACGCCGAAGAAAAGGCTCGGTTCACCGAGTGCTGCGAAGTCCTCGGTCGAGTTCCAGTCCGGCTGGGCGATGATGCCGACGCGAAAGCCCTGCGCCTCGAGCACGCGGCCGACGATAGCCATGCCGAAGCTCGGGTGATCGACGTAGGCGTCCCCGGTCACGAGGATGATGTCGCATTGATCCCAGCCCAAGGCATCCATCTCCTCGCGGCTCATCGGCAGCAGCGGCGCGGGTGTCAGCCTCTTGGCCCAATACTTACGGTAGCCGAACAGGTCCGGCGCCTCCGGCACGGCCAGCCGGTATGTGGATAGGTCGGTCACGCGGCTCATGGTATCGTGAACGCCTCGAGGAGGGTATCAATGTTGAGATTGAGCCGGCTGGCCGGTATTGGGCTGCTCCTATCGGCCTGCACCAATCCTATGAACGATCTCGAATCCGACATCCGCGCTGAACTGATTCCCACCGCTGAGCTTCGCGTCGGCGTGCCTGTGGGGCCCGCCGTCTCGGCGACCTTCGCAACACAGGACTCTGTCACCGGCGGGCTTCGTGGTCCCACCATCACGCTTGGCGCAGCCTTGGCGGAGCGACTCGGTGTGCCGGTGCGTTACGTCGTTTACTCGAACTCTGGGGAGATCACGACGGCAGGCTCGAAGAATGAATGGGATATCACGTTTGTGCCCGTGGACGCGGCACGTGCCGAGGTCATCGATTTCGGCCCCCCATATAGTCTCTTCGACAGCACATTCCTGATCCGCGCGGGTCTCGACGTTGACACGATCGCAGCGCTCGATCAGGCGGGCCGGACCGTCGGAGCAGTCGACAATACAACCACGGGACGCGCGGCCGCCAGGACCCTGAAACACGCCGAGCTTCGCTCGTATGCCAGCGTCGACGAGATGCGCAGGCTGCTCGGCAGCGGTGCGATCGATGCG
>JAHEEM010000193.1 GCA_024640695.1 Rhodospirillaceae bacterium
CGCAGGCTAATCCAGCGCTGCCTATCTCTACCACGCGACGGCCTGCTTCGATGAGTTCCCGGAGGCGGCGTGTCGCTCGCTGATTCTTCGGCGGCACCCCCCAGGCGCATATTGGCGGTGCTGTTCACGGGCGTCCTCATGGGCGCGCTGGACATCGCCATCGTCGGCCCGGCGCTACCCGCAATTCAGGCAGACTTCGGCCTGGACGGTCGGGCGCTGTCCTGGATTTTTAACATTTACATACTGTTTCACCTGATCGGCGCACCGCTCATGGCGAAACTATCTGACCGAATCGGCCGCCGGCATGCGTACGCCGTGAGTATCACGGCGTTCGGCATCGGCTCTGTCGTGGTTGCGAGCGCGACCGACTTCTCGACGTTGCTGCTCGGCCGCGCTATCCAGGCCTTTGGTGCGGGCGGAATTTTTCCTGTGGCCGCAGCCGTGATTGGCGATACCTTTCCCGCTGAGCGCAGGGGGCGGGCGCTCGGACTCATCGGCGCCGTCTTCGGGGTCGCGTTCCTGCTAGGGCCCTTGCTCGGTGGCCTGTTGCTGCGTTTCAGCTGGCACTGGCTCTTTCTGATCAACGTGCCGATAGCGGTGGTCGTGCTATGGCAGGCGATGCGAGTGCTGCCGAGTGTGCCGCAGACCGAACGACGGCCATTCGACCTGCTAGGTGCGATCTGCTTGAGTCTGATGCTCGCGGCGTTAGCGCTTGGGGTCAGCACACTGGATACGTCGAACTTGCTGGCCGGGCTGAGCGCACCGATGGTCTGGCCGTTCTTGATCCTGGCCGCCGCCTGCGCGCCGGTGTTCTGGCTGCTCGAGCAGCGGGCAGCCGATCCCGTGCTGCACCCGAGCCTGCTGGTCTCGCGCGAGCTCAAACTGATCGCGGTAATCGCCTTGGCAACAGGGCTTGCTGAAGCCGGCATGGTGTTTTTGCCGTCGATGGCAGTCAGCGGCCTGGGCGTCGGCGAAGCGACAGCGAGCTTCATGTTGTTGCCGCTCGTCGGCACGTTGATGATCGGCGCACCGGCGGCGGGCCGACTCGTGGACGCAATCGGATCGAAGCTCGTGATTCAAGGCGGGCTGTTGCTCTGCATAGCGGGGCTCTTGCTGTTCGGTGCGGTCGCGCTGACGCTGTCCAGCTTCTTTGCAGCCGGCTGCCTGACGGGGCTCGGGCTCGCCGTGCTTCTCGGAGCGCCGCTGCGCTACGTCGTGATCCGTGAGGTTCCCGAAACACAGCGTGGCGCCGGTCAGGGTCTGCTGACGCTGTTTCTGAGCGTTGGCCAGCTGACGGGCGCGGCACTGGTGGGTGGCGTGAGCGCGTCACAGGGCGGTGATGTCGGAGGTTATCAGCGTGCGCTACTGACAATAGCGGCGTTGATGGCAATCGTCTTTCTGGCGAGTGCCGGACTGAAAAGAGGCCGCGCGATCAGCTCTGGGCCCAAGTCGGCCTGATATCGATCGACACCTGCCGATCGTCCGGTGCGCCGAGCGTCGGTCGCCCCGAGGGCTGTACACATCGCTGACCTGACAGGGCAGAATAGCGGTCTGGTTTCCTCGGGATTGGAGCGCATGGCGGATTACTGGATAGCGCCGTCGATTCTGTCGGCTGATTTTGCGCGCCTGGGCGAGGAGGTCGACGCGGTCCTGACAGGCGGCGCCGACATCGTCCATTTCGACGTCATGGACAACCACTATGTGCCGAATCTGACGGTGGGACCGCTGGTCGCCAAGGCGCTGCGCACATACGGGGTCCAGGCGCCTATCGACGTGCACTTGATGGTTAAACCCGTAGACGGGCTGATTGCCGAATTTGCCAAGGCTGGCGCCTCGTATATCAGTTTCCACCCCGAGGCCAGCGAGCATGTCGACCGCTCCCTGCAGCTTATTCGCGATTCCGGCTGCAAAAGCGGGCTAGTTTTCAACCCGGCGACGCCGCTGCACTGGCTGGATTACTCGCTCGACAAGGTCGACATGGTGCTGCTGATGTCGGTAAATCCGGGGTTTGGCGGACAAAGCTTTATCGAGTCGACCATCGGCAAGCTAGCGGCTGCCCGGCGCCGCATCGATCAGTCCGGGCTCCCCATCCGGCTGGAGGTAGACGGCGGGGTTAAGATTGACAATATCGGCCGCATTGCAGCTGCCGGCGCTGATACCTTCGTTGCGGGATCAGCCATCTTCGGCAGCGCCGACTACGGCGATACGATTGCCGCGATGCGGCGGAATATCGCTGCGGCAATGGGCTAAGCGACCGCATTTTGATATTCTCGCGACCCCTGAAGACCGGCGTGGGCATGCCCCGATACAGGCAGCCAGATCTCTCGAGATAGGCGGGCTAGTTGCGGCGATTGTGCCGCTGGTGCGCACGGCGCGCGTCTGGCTAAGGCAGTGTCGCGCCGGCCCGCTGCGTATATTCGGACATGAGGAATCCCGTGAGTTGGACCGTCCATAAATTTGGTGGCAGCAGCCTGGCCGACGCGGCCTGCTTCCGGCGTGTCGCTGACATTGTTCTCGGTCAGCCGCCGGGCAACCTCGGTGTCGTCGTGTCGGCAATTGGTGGCATGACCGATGCCCTATTGGATCTGGTCGCGAAGGCTTCCACCGAGCAGAGCGCAAGCGAGGCTATCGCCGGCTTGCGATCTCGCTATACAGGCATCGTCCAGGAGCTCCTGCCGGCAGCAAACGCGGCACCGCTATTGCAGCGATTCGACGCTGACGTCAGCGACATCGAAAGCGTTCTGAAGGCATTGGCGCTGGTGAAGACCGCGTCGAGCCGCAGCCGAGACATGATTGCGGGATTCGGCGAGCTCTGGTCGGCGCGCCTACTCGCGGCGCTGCTCGAGGAGCTTGCGCAGCAGAAGACCCGAGTCCTATGCGTCGACGCTCGCGATATCTTGGTTGTCGAACCCGGAGAGATGGGTGTCGGCGTGATCTGGGATCTGTCAGGGCAGCGCTGCAGCGAGGTCATCCCGAAAGACTTCTCCGGAATCGCAGTCATCACGGGTTTCATCGCCCGAGATCGCGATGCCCTGCAGACCAATCTCGGGCGAAACGGCAGCGATTACTCGGCGGCGATTTTCGGCGCGCTGCTCGCGGCAGACATCGTCCATATCTGGACCGACGTCGAGGGGGTCATGAGCGGCGATCCGCGGCGAGTCCCAGAGGCGACGGTCATCGAGGAGATTTCGTACAACGAGGCGATGGAGCTTGCCTATTTCGGCGCCAAGGTGATTCATCCCCAGACGATGGCACCCGCTGTTGCGCATGGCATTCCAATTCGTATCCGCAGCACCTTCAAGCCGGATATGCCCGGCACGCTGATCAGCGCGACGCCGAGCAGCGGCGCCACGCTCATCAAGGGCATCACGGGTATCGACCACGTGGCTCTGATCAATCTCGAAGGCGCCGGAATGATCGGCGTTCCGGGTACGGCCGACCGCTTGTTCGGTGCACTGCGTGAGGCATCGATCTCGGTCATGCTGATTTCTCAAGGGAGCTCCGAGCACTCGATCTGCTTCGTGGTTGCGGCGCCCTGCGCGGACCAGGTGAAACGACTCGTCGAGCGGGCATTCGCCGCCGAGCTTGCCCAAGGCCACGTGCAGAACGTCGAGGTGACCAAAGGCTGCGCAATATTGGCGGTCGTCGGTGACGGCATGGCTGGCCTGCCGGGAGCCGCCGGACAATTCTTCCGCACACTCGGCAACTCTGGCATCAACGTACGCGCAATCGCGCAAGGGGCCTCCGAACGCAACATCTCGGCGGTGATTGCGTCCAAGGACATGACACGCGCCCTGCGGGCCGTGCATGGCAGCTTCTATCTATCGGCGAAGACGGTTTCGATCGGCTTGATCGGCCCGGGCTCGGTTGGCGGAGCGCTGTTGGATCAGATGGCAGCCGGCGCCGCGCGGCTTCGCGAGAAGTTCAATCTCGACCTGCGCGTTCGGGCTATCGGCGGGACCCGGCATATGGTGCTCGCCGAACGGCGGATCGATCTTGCGCAGTGGCGCTCACAGTACGAGACGGGCGAGGCCATGGATCAGGCGCGACTGACCGAGCACATTCAAGCGGATCACCTGCCGCACGCCGTCGTGATCGATTGCACGGCGAGTCACGTTGTTGCGGACCAGTATGCGGGCTGGCTGGAGCGTGGAATTCATGTCATCACGCCCAATAAGCGAGCACACAGCGGGCCCCTGGACTATTACGATAGGCTGCAGCAGCTCAGCCGGAATTCCAGCGCGCATTTCCTGTACGAGGCGACTGTCGGTGCCGGGCTGCCGGTCATCCAGACCCTCAAGGACCTCGTCGAAACCGGGGATGAGATCACGAGCATCAGCGGAATTTTCTCCGGAACACTGGCCTACCTCTTCAATGTATTCGACGGCAGCGTGCCGTTCTCGGCAATCGTGCGTGAGGCCCGCGATCGCGGCTACACGGAACCTGATCCCCGCGATGACCTGTCGGGCACTGACGTTGCTCGCAAAGCCGTGATTCTCGCCAGGGAAGCAGGGCTGAGCCTCGAGCTCGATGACCTGGAGGTCGAGAATCTCGTGCCGGACGCGTTGGGCGATGGTCCAGTCGAGGAGTTTCTCGATCAGCTGACTCAGCTCGATGCGGCGATGGCCCAGCGGGTCGAGCATGCCGCGTCCCAAGGCCAGGTGCTGCGCTACGTCGCCGAAGTCGATTTCAAGACGGGCACCGCGCGAGTGCGGCTTGGCGAGTTCGGCAAGGACCATCCGTTTGCGAACATCAGTCTCACCGACAACATCGTGCAGTTCGCGACACGGCGATATTGCGACAATCCGCTGATCGTCAGAGGGCCGGGCGCCGGTCCCGACGTAACCGCGGCGGGAATCTTCGCCGATCTCTTACGCTTATGCAGTATGCTGAGCGGGAGTCATGAATGAGTCGGCCGTGCGCGGGGTGTTCGTATGAGATATCTCAGCACCAAGGGTGAACATGCGACCGACCTGGTTGGCGCGGTCATGCAGGGGCTCGCGCCTAGCTTGGATCCGGCGAGCCTCGCTGCGGATACGATACCTGATATCGCCACGGAGTTGCTGGCGCCGTTTTTCTCCGGCTGCGCCCTGGCCGACGCATTGGCGCCCATCTGCAGCGATGCGCTGAACTTCCCGATACCCTTGCGCCGCCTTGAAGGCCGCGATGGCGCCATTGCGGTGCTCGAGCTGTTTCATGGGCCCACGGCGGCGTTCAAGGATGTTGGTGCACGGTTCCTGGCTGCGGTCATGCAGCGTGCACTGCCTCTGCTAGATCCGGCCGATGCACGGCCCCTGACGATACTCGTGGCGACGTCGGGTGATACGGGTGGCGCAGTGGCCGCTGCATTTCACGAGCGACCGGGCTTCCAGGTTGGTGTGCTGTTTCCGAAAGGGCAGGTATCGCCGCGTCAGCGACATCAGCTGACCTGCTGGGGCGGCAACATCCGCGCCTTCGAGGTCGACGGGTCGTTCGATCAGTGCCAGGCCATGGTCAAGGGCGCCTTTGCGGATCCGGAGATGCGCCAGCGACATCGCCTCGGGGCAGCCAACAGCATCAATATCGGGCGTCTTCTTCCGCAGCTCGTCTACCATGCCGCGGCGAGTCTCTGGCACTGGCGCGAGCGCGGTGAGCCGGCGAACTTCATTGTACCGACAGGTAATCTGGGCAACGCCATGGCGTGTGTATGGGCGCGCGCTATCGGCATGCCTATCGGCCGAATTATCCTCGCCACGAACGCCAATCGAACCATCCCCGAGTTTTTAGCAACGGGTGACTGGCAACCACGGCCGAGCGTGCAAACGCTCGCATCGGCCATGGATGTCGGAAACCCAAGCAATATGGAGCGTCTGCGTCATCTGTTCCCCGACTTCGCCGATCTCAGGCACGCGGTTGAGGCCTATCCCGTGGAGGATGCGGAGATTCGTCAGCAAATCGGGCAGGATTACGCGCGCTACGGGGATATCTGGTGCCCGCATACGGCGACGGGCTTGCGGGCATACGAGCAACTGCCGGCTGCATCGCGCCGCGACGAATCGTGGATCGTCGCAGCCACCGCGCACCCGGCGAAGTTCGACAATATCGTGGAGGAGATTATCGGTGCACGGGTTCCCGTCCCGCCGGCACTGGCCGAGCTGCTCAAGCTGCCGACATACGCTGAGGCGGTCGACGCTGAGCTCGGTGCTTTGCGGTCAGCGATGGTAGATTGGTAGATATAATAAAAACAGACGGTTAGAGAATTAAGCTTAAGTGAATAGTGATATTGCTCTCTGG
>JAHEEM010000194.1 GCA_024640695.1 Rhodospirillaceae bacterium
CCGCGAACCGTGGTCAACCCGTCGGCAATTCCACCCAGCAGTACGGCTCGGTGCGATATCGATTTATCGCCCGGCACATCGATGACGCCCGCAACCACGCGGGCGGGCCGCGCCAGAATGGCCGGCTGTCGCTGTGCACTGCACATGATCGTGGCGACTCGAACGCTCTCAGAGCACGGCGCGAGGGTAGGACCCGAGGACGCGAAACAGGCTCGCATTCTTCTCGATCTCGGCGATCGCGTCACGGAGATTGTCATCCTCGACGTGGCCCGCAACGTCGATGAAGAAAACGTAGTCCCACTTGCGCCGTCTGGATGGCCGCGACTCGATGCGAGTCATACTGATGCCATGACGCGCAAGCGGATCGAGCAGGTCATGCAGAACCCCCGGCCCTTCAGTGCCTCTGGCAGAGACAAGCATAGAGCTACAGTCATCGCCACTCGGCGGAAAAAGCTTGCGGCCGATGACCAGGAATCGGGTCGTGTTGTCCGCGTGGTCCTCGATGTTCGCAAACAGGATCCGCAAGCCATACACCTCGGCTGCCGCGTCGCCGGCAATCGCCGCCGTGCCGTCCTCGTCGCGAGCCCGTCGCGCAGCCTCGGCGTTACTCGAGGCAGGAATCTGCTCTACTCCCGGCAAGTACTGGGCAAGCCAGGCACGGCACTGGGCAAGCGACTGAGGATGCGAACAAATGCGCTTGATCTGGCCGATCTCTGGCATCTGCCCCATGAGATGCTGGCAGATCCGTAGCTCCACCTCGCCGCAGATCTTAATCGGAGAGGTCAGGAACATGTCGAGTGTGTGGTTGACCGTACCTTCGGTGGAGTTCTCGATCGGCACCACCCCGAAATCGGCAACGCCTGCTTCGACTTCGTGAAACACTTCTTCGATCGTCGCGAGTGGCAGCGCCCGCACGGAGTGGCCGAAGTGTTTTAGCACCGCCGATTGCGTGAACGTACCCTCAGGCCCTAAAAATCCGACCTTGAGCGGCTCTTCCTGCGCCAGACACGCGGACATGAGCTCGCGGAACACGCGCACAATCTCCTCATCGCGCAGGGGCCCCTGATTTCGCTCGATGACCTTGCGCAATACCTGCGCTTCGCGCTCGGGCCGATAGAAGTCGGCAGTAGTCGTGCCTCCTTTCGCTTGGCCTACGGCCTGCGCCAGCCGCGCGCGCTGTGAGATGAGTGTCTGAATCTGCTCATCGATAATATCAATTTGCTGGCGCAGTTCATCCAGGTCCGAGGGGGGTTGCGTTTTTGCGCTCATGGCTCACGTCCCAGTAATGGCAGTCGGCTCAGGCCCTGCTGCTGGGCCTCCGGCGTGGCTGCCCGACGTGCCTCGATCGGGCCGCGTCCGGCAACTGGCGCGCGCGAAATCCTCAAGACTCTTCGAGCACCGGCAGCACACGAGCGCAAAGTATGCCCTTAATAGCCTGAATCCGTGCCAATGTCGCATCGTTAATGGGCCCATCGAGGTCGAGAATCGTATGCGCGACGTTGTCTCTAGACACATTGAGCAGGTCTGCGATATTGAGGTCTTGCTCCGCGAGCGCCGTAGAGACCTGGCCGACCATATTAGGCACGTTGGCATTGCTGATCGCCAACCGGTGCGGGCGTGTTCTCGCCAAAATCGCTTCCGGAAAGTTGACGGAGTGACGAATGTTACCGTTCTCGAGAAAATCACGTAGATTGTCGGCAACCATCACGGCACAGTTTTCCTCAGCCTCATAGGTCGATGCCCCGAGGTGCGGCAAACAAACCACCTTGGCGTGGCCCTTGATCTGCGGGGTTGGAAAGTCCGTGACGTAGGTGCTTAACTGACCGGAATCCAGCGCTTCAACCACGGCGGCATCGTCGACGATGGCGTGGCGGGCGAAGTTTAGAATGATCGCGCCTTTCTTAAGCAATTTCAGGCGCTCAGCGTTAACGAGCCCACGCGTCTCGGCAACCAGCGGTATATGACTCGTCACGATGTTTGACCGTCGGAACAAATCCTCTAACGAAGCGGCCTGCTCGACGCCAGAAGATAGTTGCCACGCACGCCGCACGGTAATTTTTGGATCGTAACCGATGACATTCATACCGAGCGCGAGCGCGGCATTTGCCACCTCGACACCGATTGCGCCCAAGCCGATAACGCCGAGCGTGCGGCCTGGCAGCTCGAAACCGACGAACGTCTTCTTGCCCGCCTCGACCGCGGCCGCAATTTCCGCGTCGCTGCCTTCGAGCTTGCGCACGTAGTCCCACGCACCGACAAGATTTCGCGCCGCCAGCAGCATTGCGGCGACCACGAGCTCTTTCACCGCGTTCGCATTTGCGCCCGGAGCGTTGAAGACAGGAATTCCCTTAGTCGTCAGTGCTGGCACCGGAATATTATTGACCCCGGCGCCTGCGCGCCCTACCGCAAGAAGATTTTCTGGAACCGCCATATCATGCATGTCATGCGAGCGAACCAGGATCGCATCCGGGTTGGCCATCTTCGCCGAGACTTCGTAGTACTCGGCCGGCAGACGCGCCAAACCTTCGGGCGCAATGCTGTTGAGCGTTAGAATTTTGAATCGCTGCGCCATGGCTGCCTTACCCATTGCGGGCCTCGAATTCGGTCATGAAGCGAATCAAGGCATCGACGCCCTCCTCGGGCATCGCGTTATAGAGACTGGCGCGCATTCCACCGACGGACCGGTGCCCCTTCAGATTCGCCAGGCCCGCCGCGGAGGCCTCTCTGAGGAAGTCGGCGTCGAGCGCGGGGTCTGCCAAGGTGAATGGAATGTTCATCCATGAGCGATGCTCGGGCACGACAGGATTAGCGTAGAAATCGGATCCATCGATAAGCGCGTAGAGCTTGCCAGCCTTGCGCTGATTAAGCTCCGCCATCACCGCAAGCCCGCCCTGCTCGGCGAGCCAGTCGAAAACCAGCGCAGCGAAATACCAGGCCAGCGTCGGCGGCGTATTAGACATCGAATCGCTGTCCGCCATGACCCGGTAGTTGATCACCGAAGGCGTTTCTGGACGAGCCAGATCGAGCAGGTCCTCCCGCACGATCACCAGCGCGAGACCAGCCGGACCGATATTTTTCTGCGCTCCCGCGTAAATCACGCCGAAACGGCTCACGTCAATCGGCCGTGAGAGCAATGTGGAGGACATGTCGACAACCAGCGGCGCGTCGGAAACCTCCGGCACCTCGTGAAACTCGACGCCGTAGATGGTCTCGTTCGGTGTGTAGTGCAGGTAGGCAGCGCCATCTGTCACTCGCCAAGCCCCCGGATCGGGGATAGTCGTGTAGTTCGTATCCTTCGCGTCGGCGGCCACGTTGACCGACAAATATCGAGCAGCCTCCTTGCTAGCTTTCTGCCCCCAGTTACCGGTCAACACATAGTCGGCGCGGCTGTCGGAGCCGGCGAGATTCAAGGGCACTGCGGCAAATTGCATCGTGGCGCCGCCTTGGAGGAACAGCACGCGGTAGTTATCCGGGATCGCCAGCAAGCTTCGCAGGGTCTTCTCAGAGTGCGCGGCAAGCTCAACGAACTCCTTGCCGCGATGGCTAACCTCGATGACCGACATTCCGGTGCCCTGCCAGTCCAGGAGCTCACCTTGGGCACGCTCGAGCACGGCCGTCGGCAACGTCGCCGGGCCGGGGCTAAAGTTAAAGACGCGATCCATTGCGTTTGCTACCTCATCCAATGAAAAAGTTGCCAGCCCCTTACTCGGAGCCTTCATCTTCCTGCAGTCCTTCCACGCGCTCGAGACCCACGAGCCGGTCTTCTTCGTCGAGCCGGATCAGTCTTACCCCCTGGGTATTTCTGCCCATGACCGAGATGTCCGCGGTGGGCGTGCGCACCAAGGTTCCGTTGGAGCTGATCAGCATGATTTCATCGTCATCGGAGACCTGAAGCGCACCTATAACCCGCCCGTTGCGCTCGGTCGTCTGTATCGCGATCACGCCCTGGCCGCCGCGACCCTGCACGGGGAATTCCTCGAGCATCGTGCGTTTGCCGTAACCGTTCTCGGTGGCAATCAGCAGCGACGGCTGGCGCGGAATTGCCAAGCCGATGACTTCGTCATCCGCGCCGCTGAGGCGCAAGCCGCGGACGCCGGCGGCAGTTCGGCCCATCGTTCGCACGTCGGCCTCTGCGAAGCGAATCGCCTTGCCGGAACGCGCAAAAAGCATGATGTCCTGACTGCCGTCAGTGATATCGGCACCGATCAGCCGATCGTCCTCGCGCAACTCGACGGCAATGATGCCGCTCGCCCGCGGCCGCGAGAATGCCTCGAGCGGCGTCTTCTTGACCGTGCCTTTGCGAGTCGCGAATACCACGTACCGATCCGCGGCGAAGTCCTTGACCGGCAATACTGCGTTGATGCGCTCGTCCTCGGCCAGCGGCAACAGGTTCACGATCGGCCGGCCGCGAGACCCCGAGCCAGCCTGCGGCACCTGATAGACCTTCAGCCAGAAGACTTTTCCTAGGCTCGTGAAGCACAGCAACGTATCGTGCGAGTGCGCGATGAAAAGCTGGTCGATGAAGTCCTCGGCCTTGACGCGCGCCGCGGCTCGACCGCGGCCACCGCGGCGCTGTGCCTGATAAGCGTCAACTGGTTGCGATTTGGCGTAGCCGCCATGCGACAACGTGACGACGCGGTCCTCCTCAGGAATCAGGTCCTCAATCGTCAGATCCGTATAGGCTTCGACAATCTCTGTGCGCCGCGGGTCAGCGTAGCGCTCACGGACATCGGTAAGCTCAGCGCGAATGACAGCTTGGAGCTTATCGGGATTTGCAAGTATCTCTTGAAACTCTCGAATTTTATCTACTATCTCACTGAATTCTTTGATAATTTTATCTTGCTCGAGCGCAGTCAATCGGTGCAGGCGGAGATCGAGGATCGCCTGGGCCTGAGTGTCGGAGAGTCGATAACCGCCATCAACCAGGCCGCAGTCATCACTGAGCCCCTCCGGCCTGGTCGCCTCTGCACCAGCCCGCTCCAGCATCTGCACGACCCCACCGGGCTGCCAGAGATTCGATGTAAGCCCCAGCCTGGCTTCAGCCGGCGAGGCCGATGCCTTGATCAGCGCGATCACTGCATCGATATTCGCGAGGGCGACCATGAGGCCTTCGAGAAGGTGGGCCCGATCGCGTGCCTTCCGCAGCTCAAACAGCGTTCGCCGCGTTACGACCTCGCGCCGATGACGCAGAAAAACCTCGAGCAAATCTTTTAGCGTAAGCAGACGCGGCTGGCCGTCGACCAGGCCGACCATATTAATGCCGAACACACTCTGCAGCGGCGTCTGCTTGTAGAGATTATTCAGAACGACGTCTGCGATTTCGCCGCGACGAAGCTCGATCACGACCCGCATACCGTCCTTGTCGGATTCGTCTCTAAGCTCGGAAATGCCCTCGAGACGTTTCTCCCGAACCAGCTCGGCGATCTTCTCGATGAGTCGGGCCTTGTTGACCTGATACGGCAGCTCAGTAATTATGATCGCTTCGCGGCCGCGCTGGTCGAGCGGCTCGGTATGCGTGCGTCCCCGCACATAGACACGTCCGCGGCCGGTCTTGTAAGCGCTGACGATTCCTTGCACACCATGAATCAGCCCGGCTGTCGGAAAATCCGGGCCCGGGATGTACTGCAACAGGTCGCTGATGCCCAGATCCGGGTTCGCTAACAGGGCAAGGCACGCATCGACGACCTCGCCGAGATTGTGCGGGGGGATATTTGTGGCCATGCCAACCGCAATACCCGAGGAGCCATTGATGAGCAGGTTCGGGATGCGTGTCGGCAACACCGTCGGCTCGTGCTCACTCTCATCGTAATTGGCAACGAAATCAACGGTCTCCTTGTCGATGTCCGCCAACAGTTCCTGCGCAATACGCGCCATGCGCACTTCTGTGTAGCGCATTGCAGCTGGGGCGTCGCCATCGACCGAGCCGAAGTTGCCCTGACCGTCGATGAGCATGTAGCGCATTGAAAACGCCTGCGCCATGCGGACGATCGTGTCGTAGACGGCAGCGTCACCGTGCGGGTGATACTTACCGATGACGTCGCCGACCACGCGTGCGGATTTCTTGTAGGCTTTGTTGTATTCGTTGCCGAGCTCGCGCATCGCGAACAGTACGCGACGGTGCACGGGTTTCAAGCCGTCCCGAACGTCGGGCAGGGCTCGACCGACGATTACGCTC
>JAHEEM010000195.1:0-2728 GCA_024640695.1 Rhodospirillaceae bacterium
AGCTCGATGCGGGGGCCGCATACTAGTTAGGCCGCTACGAACGGCTTCAAGATTACATGGTTCTGCAATGGCCAGGCCTAAGGTCGCGTGTCGCTGCTAACGGATTTGCAGCGGCGTGGCGCATATCCATTAATCAGGCGAATAGTACGTCACGGGGACCCAGGAATAGCTTTGCCTGTCGCCACGAACGCCGTCCTAACGTTCCTTTTGCCTAAGTCGGACGATGACAAGAAGCGCCAAAAGAAGATCGAGACCAACAAGGCCTAAGGTCGAAGCGTCTAGCACTCCTGGACTGTACGAGCTTGCATTTTCTCTGGGAACTTCTCCGGCACGTGTTGGCACAGGCCGACCAAGCGGCGCAGCCTGACGCTATAACTCATTGATTTGGGAGATTGCCATGGATTGGACGCAAGTCGAAGGAAACTGGAAACAGATAAAGGGCAGAGTAAAAGAGCGATGGGGGAAGCTGACCAACGATGACCTAACGGCCATCGCGGGTCGTCGTGATCGACTCGAGGGCATGATCCAAGAGCGGTACGGATACGCGAGCGCAAGAGTTCGAAATGAAATCGAAGACTGGCAACGCTCGTTAGAATCCGGGCTTGACGAGCAAATTGCTTCGCTCCGCTCCGGGATCCAAACTTTGTCTTCCGCCGTTGAGCGTATCGCCGACGAGCAGCTCACTCATACTCGGTCAACAGCAGAGAAGGCTCTTAATGATGCCGAGGAAGCATTTAGACGTAATCCGCTCGTCGTTATCGCTGTTGCCTTGGGTCTGGGATTTCTGATCGGTATGCTGACCCGACGCTAGGCAGGTAGACGAGATTCCGCTGTTGGCATGAAGCCGACCTACGTCTCGCGAACGCAACCGTCCGATAAAGAATGCAACCCGTACATGGCCTAAGTCCGTTATCGGCACAGAGCAAAGATGGCTATGAGACATTCCAACATCCTGTCACCCGTTTGAGGAGCATACAATCTCTGCGCGGACGGGCCTTCTGATGCCAGTCCTATCGTAGCCAACCATTGAGGGGGGGGGCGCCTGTCGGCGTCGCGAAGTTCTATGACCGTAATCACGTCGTTTACCCCGGTCGCCTCTGCAATTGGCGGTGCGCTAATCGGACTGTCCGCAGTTTTGCTGATGCTGTTCAACGGGCGTATCGCCGGCATTAGTGGCGTCCTGGCACGGCTGTTTCCTCCCTATGCTGGCTCGGAGGTTGGGAGCGCCCTGGCATTCACGATAGGGCTAATCCTGGCGCCGCTCTGCTACTCGGCGGTGAGCGGCGGGCCTGTGCCGCAGATGGTATCGAGCAACGTAGCCCTGATGGCCGCCGCTGGCTTGCTGGTTGGGTTCGGGACGGTTTATGGCAGCGGATGCACGAGCGGGCATGGTGTGTGTGGGCTAGCACGCCTTTCGAGACGCTCAGTTGTCGCTACAGCGGTTTTCATGACCGTAGCCTTTGTCACAGTGTTCATCGTGCGGCATGTGCTCTGAGCATGAATGTAATGCTCCGCATAACGGTCAGCCTGCTGACAGGACTGATATTTGGCCTCGGCCTTGTAATCGGCGGCATGGCAAATCCAGCCAAAGTGCAAAATTTCCTGGACCTGTTTGGAACGTTTGATCCGAGCCTCGCTTTTGTTATGGCAGGCGCAGTAGCGGTGACGTTTGTGGGCTACCGTCTTGTCCTAAGAAAACGATCCCCTCTGTGTGCAGACAACTTTCATCTACCCACCTCGACTGACATCGACTCGCGGCTAGTTATCGGGCCGGCGCTTTTCGGCTTAGGTTGGGGACTGTCAGGCTTTTGCCCTGGCCCTGCCATTACGTCGCTGTCACTGATGGCCGACGGTACACTTATCTTCGTCCCTGCGATGCTTCTTGGCGTTGGCTTGGCGCGCCTCGTGGTTAAGAATCGTCCCCTTGAGCCCTGTGGGACAAACGGAGACGAGACATGATTTTTCGTCAGTTGTTCGACTCTGTGTCCAGTACGTACAGTTATATTCTGGCCAGCAGAAAAGGCGGTGAGGCGCTGATAATCGATCCTGTTTTGGATAAGGTCGACCGCTATCTGCAACTCCTCGATGAGCTCGATGTAAAGCTCGTCAAGGCGATCGATACCCACCTTCACGCAGACCACATCACAGGTCTGGGGGCGCTACGAGACCGGACGCTGTGCGTGACGGTAATGGGAGAGCAGACCAAGGCGGACGTGGTGTCCATGCGGGTGAGCGATGGTGATACCATCGAAGTTGAAGGCTTGCAGCTCGGTGTCATCTATACGCCCGGCCATACTGATGACTCATATTGCTTCACGCTGGGCGACCGAGTTTTTACCGGCGACACGCTGCTTATACGTGGTACGGGTCGCACCGACTTCCAGAACGGCGACGCGCGGGCCCAGTATGAGTCGATCTTCAATCGGCTCCTCAAGCTGCCCGATGAGACGCTCGTCTATCCCGCGCACGATTACAAAGGAGAAACGGTCAGTACCATCGCTGAGGAGCGCGATTTCAATCCGAGGCTCCAGGTAAAGACGGTCGACGAATACGTCGACCTGATGAGCAAGCTCAATCTGCCGGACCCCAAGATGATGGACATTGCTGTCCCGGCAAATGTGCGGGTAGGCCTTTCGCAGGATCAAATTGCCGAGCGTGGTTGGTCCGTCGAGGCGTCGGAGCTCGACTCTGAGTTGGCTCGAGCCGACACCGCCATTGTTGATCTTCG
>JAHEEM010000195.1:2738-6153 GCA_024640695.1 Rhodospirillaceae bacterium
CGCGAACGTATCAAAGAAGGCGATATCCCGGGATCCCTTCACGTGAACTATCGGGGACTTGCGGAGGCGCTTCAGCCCGGTGGGGTGTTGCGCGAACTCGCGGCCACTAAGCAGCTAATCTTTTACTGTGCTTTCGGTGAGCGCTCGGCCATGGCGGTCCAGCTAGCCAGGCAGGCTGGCGTTGCCGGCGCGCGGCACCTACACGGCGGGTTTTCGGCTTGGCGCAAGACCGACCATCACGGCCAAGCAGTACACCCTGCAAGCTAGGAGACGCGATATTGGGCTTGGCTGGGAGGCCCCGCCGGTAGGTCGATGTTTGCTTTTGGCAAGGACCAGTCATTCTGACAGACGGCCGGAAGGTCAGGTTCTGACACAAAGCAGCCATGCGACTTTGGGCCAGTCGCAGCGGCTCGGCGGTTACAGAGGGCGCGAATAGGAGCGCCCCCACGCAGCGCGGCGTGAAAAGCTGATACAATAGTACGGAGGCCGTTCCCAAGACGAAGGATAGTGCCCATGGAGGGCGAGCGCGAAGTTTGCGAACAGGAGCCGGTCGACGGCGCCATCAAGGGCATTGAAGGCTCCATCGTCGATGTGGAGATCGCTGCGCCGCCCCTGCCGCCCATCAGTCAGGCTCTAGAGGTCGCCGATGGCGCTCGCTCGCTCGTGCTCGAGGTGCAGCAGCATCTCGATATGCGCTCGGTGAGGTGTGTCGCCCTGGGCGACACGATGGGCCTGTCCTGCGGCATGCGGGTGCGCGACAGCGGCGGTCCCATCGCAGTGCCGGTCGGCGAGGCGCTGCTGGGGCGCATGGTTAACGTAACCGGGGAGGTGATCGACGGGGGGCCAGGCTTTCCGGCCGATATCTCCCGGCTACCGATCCACCGGGCACCGCCGCCGCTGGACGAGCAGACCGGCACGCGGGAGATTCTGCTGACGGGAATCAAGGTGATCGATCTGCTAGCCCCGCTTGCCAGGGGCGGCAAGGCGGCGATGTTCGGCGGAGCAGGGGTAGGAAAAACCGTCCTCATCATGGAGCTGATTCACTCCACGGCTGAGAAATACGCAGGGCTCTCCATCTTCGCCGGGATCGGCGAGCGGTCCCGCGAAGGCCACGAACTGTGGCAGGAGCTCAAGCGAACCGGCGTCATCGATCGGACCGCGCTGGTGTTGGGGCAGATGAACGAGCCGCCGGGAACCCGCTGGCGGGTAGGGCTCAGCGCGCTGACCCTCGCCGAGTATTTTCGCGACACGATGCACCGCGACGTGCTGCTCCTGATCGACAATGTCTTCCGGTTTCTGCAAGCCGGCGGCGAGGTTTCGGGGCTACTCGGGCGCCTCCCGTCTCAGGTGGGCTACCAGCCGACACTCGCGACAGAGATCGCGAGCCTCGAGGAGCGCATCACGTCCGTGCGCGGTGCGGCGGTAACCTCTATCCAGGCCGTCTACGTTCCCGCCGACGATTTCACGGATCCCGCTGTCGCTAACATCTTCACCCATCTCGACGCGGCGATTGTTCTTAGCCGTGAAATGGCGAGCCAAGGTCTCTACCCGGCCATCGATCCGCTCGATTCGACGTCCGTGATGTTGGACGCAACCGTGGTCGGCGCGCGCCATCATCGCATTGCCGGGGAGTGCCGTCGCTTGATCGAGCATTACCGCGAATTGCAGGAGATCATTTCCCTTCTCGGTATGGGTGAACTGAGTTCCGAGGATCGCCAGGCCGTGATCCGGGCCCGCCGTCTGATACGGTTTCTCACCCAGCCCTTCGCGGTGACCACGCAATTCACCGGCGAGACTGGGGCGACCGTGCCGATCGACGACACGCTGACGGGCTGTGAAGCCATCCTTGGGGGTGAGACTGATGCGTGGGACGAGTCCTCGCTCTACATGATCGGCACCATCGAGGACGCGCGCCGCAAGCAGAACGAAAGCCGAGGCGGGTAGGAATGCACCTGCAGATCGTCACGCCCTTGGCCGTCGAGGCTGAACTCACCGGCATCGTTTCGGTGCGTGCCGAAGATCGCAGCGGCTCGTTCGTCATTCTGCCAGGTCACACTGATTTCCTCACCGTGCTGGCCGTGACGGTTGTCGAGTGGGGGACCCGAGGGGGTGATACCGGGCATATCGCGGTGCGGGGCGGCATCTTCCGTGTCGAGGGGGGCGACCGGGTTCAGATCGCTACCCGCCAAGCCGTTTCGGGCCCGAGCTTGGAGCGGCTCGGCGCGGCTGTCCTCGATGAGCTTCGCAGCGAGGCGGACGCCGAGGCGAAGACCAGGACGACCGCGACGCGCATGCATATGGGGCTCATGCGCCAGCTCGACCGGTACATTCAAACGGGGCACGGATACTTCATGCCCCACCTGGGCGGTTTCGCAGCGCAGGGCGACGATCTAGAAACGCAGACCGATGAGTGACGGCAGCAACAACGAAGACAACGGGAACGGCCTTTATCGGTCGGTCGAACAGCGAGCGGAACGCCGCGCGCGCTGGGAACGGGAGGGCGAGCGGCCACTGTGGCAGAACCTGTCGATGATCGGTTCGCTCGGCTGGCTGGTGGTGACGCCCACGATTCTCGGTGCGCTTCTCGGGCGCTGGCTCGACCGGACCTACGATCAGGGGGTGTTTTGGACGGGGAGCCTGATCTTCTTGGGCGCGGCGATCGGCTTCTATCTCGTCTGGCAGAGAATACAGAGCGACTAATCATGGAGATGGCACTTCACATCGCGGCGTTCTTGGTTCTCGGCGTTCTGCTCGGCGCGGGCTACTTCGCGGTCCTCAGGATTGAGGTCGGACGGATCGTGGGCGGACAGTCCGCGCGCTATGCCATCCTGATCCATGTGGCGCGCTTGGCGGCGGCGGCCCTGGCTTTCTGGCTGGTCGCACAATCCGGCGCCGCCGCCTTGCTGGCCGCGCTCGGCGGCTTCACCTTGGCGCTGGCGACCCTCAAACCACTCTCGACGCAATGAAATTGCAAGTGCATCCGTTGCAGGACGAAGTCTGGGTCCATCTCGGCCCGCTGCCCATCACGTCCCAGGTGGCAATCACCTGGGTCATCATGGCGTTCCTGGTCTTGGCATCTTGGCTCGGCATGCGGGACGCGCGCGTGCACGGAGGTTGGCTGCAATCGACCTTGGAAGTGACCGTCGAGGCCATCGCCGATCAGGTCAAGGCGATCCTGGCCGCAGATCCCTGGCCCTATGTCCCTTTGCTGGCATCGCTCTTTATCTATCTTGTGTGCGCCAATCTTTCCGGCCTCGTGCCGGGAGGCGCGGCGCCGACGGCCCATATTGAGACCCCGGCCGCCTTGGCGCTCGTGGTGTTCTTCTCGGTCCAGTTTTACGGGCTGAAGTCCCAAGGGTTGAAAGGGTATGTGAAGCGCTACCTCCAGCCGAACCCGCTGCTCCTGCCGCTCAAC
>JAHEEM010000196.1 GCA_024640695.1 Rhodospirillaceae bacterium
GCCGACGTCGAGGCCTTCTTTCGCCGCAACGCGCCTAACTGGACGCCGGGTTGGACCGTCGGCACGACAAGTTTTCGCGGCATCGAAGAGAAGGGTCGTGACCTCAAGCCGCGGTCCAACAATGAAATTGTGCACATCGATGCCGGGGCCTACGGGGCAACCAACGGCAACCGGATCTTGCGCTTCTTCGTCAACGTCAACCCGAGCGTCGACCGTGTCTGGGGTACGAAAGGCAGTTTCGCGGAGCTGTTCGCGCGTCACGAGGCCTTCGTCCGCGCGGCGCGCGGCAAGCACGAGCGCATCCGGCTCGAGAAGTCAGTCGGCGATAAGCTGTACACCGGCCTTATCAACGGTCTCAGCAAGGCATACCCGCTGCTGAAGGTCATCGACTCGAGCCCATACGACCGGGCGATGCGCCGAATTCACAACTACATGAAGGATACCGAGAGTTTTCGCTCCGATCCGACTGGCTACAAGGAAATTCGTTTTCCGCCGTTCTCGGCTTGGTCGGTGTTCACTGACGGCATCAGCCATTCGGCCGTTTCGGGACAGTTTGCGCTGATCACGACGATACTCGTGCCGCTAGTGAACTTTAGCCGGCCGGAGCTTGCGCCTTACAACATCCTCGCCGCGGCAAGCTAGAAGGCCGTTAGCGTTGGTCGTCGCGTAGCTTGGCGAGCGCCATGAGCGCCGCGCCGGACCGTGATAATTCTGAGTTCTGCTCAAGCTCGTGGGCGACCAGGCGTTCCAGCAGGGCGCGGTCGCCGCGGCAGGCTCGCAGCAGATCGCCTTCGACATCGACGCCGCCGGGTGAGCCGCTCCCGAAATTGCGGCTGCGTTTACGAAGCCACTTGAGCAGCACGATCCCGACGACGATGGCCAGCGCGACCCAGATGACGGGCAGGCCAGTCATGCGCTTGGTGTTTCACGCGGCTAGTGCGTCATCGCGTAGACGATGTAGTTGATGCCGAAACGATACGCCAGCGCCGTCATCGGCTCGGGATACACCGGGTCGTCGGCGTGCTCCCAGGCATCGCCCATGTCCATGTTGTAGTTGATCGCGACCATGAGTCGGCCATCGTCGTCGTAGATTCCCCGCCATCGCGGTGGTCCGCCCGGAAGCTCAGCGACGATCTCGCCGCTGGGCGCGCGATACAGATGACGACGCCCGGGAATCTGCGTGCGTTGGTCGAGGTCGTAGAGAATGTGCAGGAGCGGATCGGATTCGGGGATGTCGATGATCGCCCGGCCGGGCAGCGTGCGGAAGATCGAGTCGGCGAAGATTTCCCACTCGTAGCTGCCGTGAAAATCGTCGACGATCAGAAAGCCCCCGCGCAGCAGGTATTCGCGCAGCTGGTCCGCCTCCGCTTGCGAGAGGTACCAGTGCCCGACCTGCTGCGCGAACAGCCACGGGAAATCGAACAGGCGCTCGTCGGTTGCCTGTACGTGGAAGCTGTCGTCGGCGACGTCGAGACGCGTGAGTCGCTTGAGCCCGCGAGTCAGATGGCACTCCGCCTCGGGCCAATCGATGGCCCACCACGGCCGCCAGCCGCCGCGAATGCGTCCGCTCGCATCCGCATACTTCAGGCGCGCCATGTGGAACTCCGCCGTAGGTTGAGCGGGGTCGTTGTTGTCGGCCGTCGGGCCCGCGCTGCTGCAGTAATTCCCGACAAACTGCGCCTCGGAGGGCGCGGTAACCGCAAGCAGCAGTGCGAAGACAGCGATCAGACTCGATAGCGGTGGGCGGTTTCGACGACGGTGCGGCACGTGGGGGGATGGCATGGTGCCATTATAGGAAAAAGTAGGCGCCCGGCTGAGGGGGCAGCGGGGCGCCAAAATGAACGACTGCCGAAGAGGGCGGTCGACGAGGGGTGCCGGGGAGCCGAAGCCCACCGGCCCGCTAGAGTTGCTAGAACTCCAACTCGAACTGCACCTCGTCGGCGAGGATCGTCGTCGGGCCGATCTCCGCGCCGTTAGCCTTGACCAGGTCGCCAGCCTGAACCTGCGAGAAGAAGTCGTCGGCCGAGATGGCCGAGCCGTCGAGCGTGCGGAACACCGTCGCGCCATTCGTCTCGATTGTCGCGCCGAGGATTATCAGCGTCGGATGTGCGGCTGACTCGACGAACCCCTGCAACTCGGTATCGCGCGGGTCGTCACGCTCGAGCAGTGCGGCGAGCAGATCGACAGTAGCGGCCGGATCGGCTAGCTCGCTGCCGCGCATCCGCACGAAGTCGTCCGGCCTCAGGTCGGCGAGGGTGAACGGCTGGATGGGCGGATTCGCGAACTTGTCCTCCATGCGGGTCAATGCGTCGACCTCGACCGTAATGCCGAGTGTTACGAAGGTTCCGGCAGCTGCGTCGACAGAGTCGACTGCCGCCTCGATACGCACGATGCGCGCGCGGCGGATGCCGACTTTCGAGGCAATCAGCACCGTGCCGGCGGCGTTGAGCTCGCCCTCGACCTCGACCTTGACGTTGAGGCCGAGGTTGTTGACGTCACCTTCGAAAACCGCGTTGCTGGCCGAGACCGTAACGCCAGAGACATCAAAGTCCGACTGCGAGCTGAAGCGCGTAATCAGACCTTCCACTTCGAGGTGGTAGTTTGCATTGCCCGCGAGCTGGCTGCCCTTGAATTCGACGCGCGTGGCAAGCAGCTCTCCGTTCGGACCGAGCGTCGTACCGCCCTTCGCCTCGACGAGGTCGCCGTCGTTGATGACCCCACCGGGGAAGTCCTGAATCAGTGCAATCTGCGAGGCATACTCGACGGTAAGCTCGTTAATCATGAAGCTCTGGCCCGGGACATGACCCGAGACGATACCGGTGACCTCGAACTCCGTGCTTGCGAGCTTCGGCTCGATGCGTGTTGCGGAGATCTCGCCGGTTGCGCCGACGAACCCGGAAACCTCGATCACGTCGTTTGGCTCGAGGCCATCCAACGACGGCGGCGAGATCCGATCGTCAAACGAGGTATCGGCCGTAACCTGAACCGTTTGGCCGAGCACGATGAGTGTCGACGTATTTCGGTCGATGAAGCTGATCGGACCTTCAACGCTGTCGTCAAAGATGACGGCGCTCGCCGTGCCTGTTGTGCTGCCCGTGGCGAGCGTTCCCCTTACCAGAACGACGTCGCCGACGCTGAGGTCGTCCTGGCTGCCGGGTTGGCCGTCGATCGTAAACGAGCTCGAGCTCGTTTCGTAGTGCACGCCGTTGACGATAATGCTGCCGAACCCTGTAACCGTGCCGTACGCCAACGAAAAGCTCGGTCCTCCCGTTCGGTCGATGCCGGTGACGCTGGTGCCGCCGTAGCCGCCTCCGCCGCACGCGACTGTCAACGCAGTTGCGAAGAGGAGTGCGAGGACTCGGAATGATGTTTGCGGTTTCATGATGATCTACCTTCTATCGTCATCGTGTATCAGATATACGCCCGCCCCCAGACGGACGCTCTTTGAAGCTGTGGAACTACCTGCATTGACTTGGTGCTCGGCAAGCCAAGCGTCGATCTCCTCGAGGAAGGCTTGGCCGCGCTGGTCGAGATACTCGCGGAAGGCTTTGACATGGCGGGCTGCGACGCGCGGATTGCTCGCCATCCCTTCGAAGCGCGCGGGTTCACGCCGCTCGGTATCGACGTTGTGCGCGAGCGTCGTGCCGTGATCGTGCAGCGCTACGCCGACTTGGCGCAGCATGTCGGGATCGAGGGGGCTGCGGATGTATTCACGAGCGCGGATCTCATAGGTACCGGGGCTAATCTCCTCCACGAGCTTTAACCTGACTAGCTCTTTGGTCAGCGCGCGGTGGGGCGTATCCCCGGCATAGCGTTTGAGTAGCGTCTCGAACGACGCACCATTGCCGTCGTCCGTGAGCTGCCGCGGGTTTCCTTTCTCATCGATGAACTCGGGATCGAGATGCCAACCGGTAAGCACCTGCGCGATGGCGCCGCCCGCCGCAGGCTTGCTGTCCGCCAGTCCGGCGAGCGCTTTGCGCACGCGGGTGACCTCGCGGCGGCTCAAGCCTGTGATCATGGCCACGCGGGCTGCGTTGGTCGGGCGCCCCTGTAAGCCATAGTCGCGGCTGGCGACGTCGACGAAGACTTCCTTGCTGAGCTCGGCAAAGTCCGCCCAGCTGATGCCGCTGCGCTGCAGCAGGCGCACGATCGGCACGAGCAAATGACGGCAGGCTTGAAGTAGGGTGGTTTTCGTCATGACTAATTTATCTATATATGTGCAAAGGTAGCACATATATAGGATATGTCAACGTGTCCACACGGCCTCCCGGAGCCTGTTGGTGATCCGACCGGGGGCTGTCGCCCGGACGGCGTTGGCTGCCGGACGCCCCCCGCCCCTGCCCTCGGCTTGTGCCAGTGACCCCGTCGAGGGCAAGCTAGGCTAAGCCCGCCATCGAGGCGCGCTGCAGTAGCTCGAGGGGAATGCCATGAACTTCATCGTTGCGCCGGCACGCGCCTGGTCTGCCATCAGTTGTGCGGCTCTGCTGCTGGGCTGCGGCGGGCCCGAAAGCGCCACCGCACCGCCGGACCAGGCCGCGGCGGAGGGATCTGCATTAGACATAATCGTCGTCGGCGCGGGCATCGCGGGTCTTTCGGCAGCCATCGACGCTGCGAGCGCGGGTGCCCGTGTTGTCGTCGTCGACATGAACTCGGTGTTCGGTGGCCACGCTATCCAGTCGGGCGGCGTCGCGTTCGTGGGCTCTCCGTTGCAGGCGGCTGGGGGATTCACGGATTCTCCGGACCAGGCGTATGCGGATTGGATGGAATGGACCGTCGACGGCAATTCGGAATGGACGCGGTTCTATGTAGAGAACTCGCGCGAGTTGCTCTACGACTGGCTCACTGGTCTGGGTGTGCGCTTTGACCGCATTCGCCCGTCGCACGGCAACAGCATTCCGCGCTTTCATATGACCTATCGGCGCGGGCTCAATCTCACGCGGCCAATTTTTCTCGAAGCCCTGCGCTATTCGAACATCGACTTCCGCTGGAACTCCGTTGCTGAGCATCTGATCAAGGAAGACGGCCGGGTCGTTGGAGTTGAGGGTCAGGATTACCGCGCGGGCACGCCATTCACCTTGCGCGCGCACGAAGTCATCCTCGCGACGGGCGGATTTGAGAGCAACATCGAGATGGTCAAGGCGAACTGGCGCAGCGACCTGCCGGCGCCGGGCCCGGTCTACAGCATGTCGGGGCACAACTCACGCGGCCGTGGTCACCGCATGGCGGAGGAAGCGGGCGCTGCGCTCGTTCATCTCGACCGTCAGTACAACGGTTACAGCATCGTTCCCGATATGCTCGGCCTGGACGACGAGCGCGGCTATACGGCCGGCAACGCGCGATCGATCTGGGTGAATTCGCAAGGCCGGCGCTTCGTCACCGAGCTCGGAATCGATCGCTACGTGTTCGAGGCAGCCATGCGCGAGCAGCCGGCGGGTCATTGGGCAATCTACGATTCTGACGACAAAGATGGCTTTCGCCTCGGCGGTCCGCACTTCGTTTCGGCTGATTCAGTCGACATCGACAAGATCCAGCGCCTCGCTGTGGAGAACCCGCTGATCACACAGAAGGCCGATACGCTCGCCGAGCTTGCAGCAATGATCGGCGTTCCTGCCGACGCGCTCGAGGAAACGGTGCGTGCCTACAACGTGCTCGTCGCGAACGGCGAGAGCACCGACATCGACGGTCTGCCGCCCGAGGATGCGCCGCCGGTGTTCACGATCGACGCGCCGCCGTACTATGCGACGAAGCTTTACCCGATGGCCAACAAGAGTGCCGGCGGCGTCTCGATCGATATGCAGACCCACGCCCTCGATGCGGCCGGTGCGCCAGTGCCAGGGTTGTTCGCTGCCGGTGAACTGACTGGCTCGGCGGGCATGAATGGCCTCAACGGCCTCGACGGCATGTTCACGGGGCCCTCGATGTTGACCGGCCGCGTTGCGGGTCGCACAGCGGCGGCCGAGCTTGCTGACATCCCGAATTGGACACCGGCCGCATTCAGTCGGCTCGAGGACGACTGGGCGGCAACAGCTGAGACGTCGGCTGGGTTCACGCCGACCCTCGGGCCCGACGATGTGCGCGCGATGCTTGCGGTTACGCGCGATGGCTATTGGCACTTCGAGCGCGTCCACAACCTCGTGCTCGAGC
>JAHEEM010000197.1:0-5121 GCA_024640695.1 Rhodospirillaceae bacterium
TAAGACCCTGGACTTCGCGGCCCTACATATCTTTGGTGCCGACGACTTTGTGCGATCCGAGGCCTCGCTGATACGGCCACACGACTGCGACGTGCTCGTCACGGACTATCCATTGATCGGTGGGGGCGGACGAGTCCATCAGTCGGCAATCTGCGTTTCCCATTGGTTGCGACAACGCATCCGCCTGCACGGAACCTGGTCGGAGACGGTCGGGCATCTGCCGGCGAGCTTGCGAAAGGAGCTCAGGCGCTACCTTAGGAAGCGCGACTATCGTGCTCGCATCGTTTCGAGCATGGTCGCCAAGCGCGAGTTCTACGAGCGGCAGCTAAATCCATACATCAAAGAGCGCTTCGGAACTGGGGCGGTTGTCCCGAATCGACGCACGTATGAGGCGGAGGCAGAGGCGTCCGTTTTGTTCGAGCTCCGTGCTCAAGGAGAGTTTCTCGGTGCCAGCTTGCTAAAGCGCGACGGCGACACTTTGTTTGTCGGGAGGACCGCATTTTCATCTTCGGGCGCGGCGCCGTGCGAGATCCTGGACTTCTTCTGTCTCGTGGTCGCTCAGCGACTCGGCTGCCGCTACATGGATCTCGGGCTGACGCGTCCAAATCTCGAAGACGGAGTGCTTTTGTACAAATCCAAATGGCGACCGCAGCTCGTTCCCTCGGGCGCTCTCAAGAGCATGATTCGAATTTATCCATTGAGAGCCACGGCAGCGACGATGGGATTCTTGAGCCGCAATGGGTTCATCGAGCGGCGGTCCGGGCGGTTCGTCGTGCGGCGGCTATCTATGGCGGGTGAGCCAGTCAGCGCGGCGCTGGGTGGGATCTCGGAGCTCGTAGAGCGAACAGGCCTGGATGAAATGGTTGTCGCATTTCCTGGTGCCAAGCAGGAATCGGCAGCGGTTCCGGCGCACACGCGCTTGTGCGCACTCGGTAGTCAGGACGATCCCGTCGCTGCTTTTCTGAGAGCGCCATGAGTGTGATCCTCCAGAGGTTGCGTAATATTTCGTCGAACTACGTGGGCGTCGTCGTGCGCGGGCTCATCGTTATCCTGCTCACGCCTTTTGTGGTGCGTGAGCTCGGCACGTCCGGATACGCCGTCTGGGTGATCAGCCAGACGATCGGTTACTACCTCGGCTTTCTCGATATAGGCATCGTCGACGCGCAGGTCCAGCGTCATTCCGTGCTCGAGTCCAGAAAGCAATCAGGCAGTCTGGCCAAGCTTCACGGCACCGTACTGGTATTCCTTCTCGCGGCGGGGCTTGCGGCACTCGTGCTCGCAATTTTGGGCTCTATGCTGCCGAGCGCAGCAATATTCGACATTCCACCCGAGCTGCACGATCAGTATGCATGGGTGTTGCGGCTGATCGGGCTGGTGGTGCTGTTCTCATTTATTGAATCCGCCGCCGATGGAATCTTCGAAGGTTATCAGCGCTACGATCTTATGAATGCCGTCGGTATCGTAATAGCTGTGCTTGGAGCGATTGCGACCTTCATGGCGCTCTATCTCGGCTACGGTCTCCTCGGGCTCGCTGGCGTCAGGGTGGCCGAGAGCGCGGTTGGTGCTGCTGCAAAGTGGTTCACGGTAAGACGCGTGTTCCCTGCAAGCGCTATTCCGACGTTCGGGTTCGATCGAGCATCATGGCGCTCGATTCGAAGCTTCAGCGTTTGGAACAGCCTCAACGACATCGTCACCGAGGGCACGGCTCAACTCGACAAGCTGCTGATACCGATACTGTTGGCGAGCGCTCTGGTGACGCCGTATTCGTTGATCGTCACACTCGCGGCGTTGGTCTTCGTCGTTGCCGAACCCATCACGGAGACAGTCTTTCCGCTCGCGGCCAGTCGCCATGGGAAGGGCGATACCGTCGCGTTGGGCGTGGTGCTCGTGCGCGCCAGCAAGCTCGTCAATACCGTCACGCTGCCTACGACGATAGTTCTGTTGTGTTTCGGGACAGCGATCCTGGACTTGTGGATTGGTCCGGAGTACACGAGTGCAGATCCACGGGTTCTTTGGTTTACCGTTTTGAGTTTCTTTCTGTCGACGTATTTCTGGTCCGCACTCGC
This sequence comes from Rhodospirillaceae bacterium, assembly GCA_024640695.1. Lineage (GTDB taxonomy): Bacteria > Pseudomonadota > Gammaproteobacteria > Steroidobacterales > Rariloculaceae > JAHEEM01. The sequence goes on from JAHEEM010000197.1 coordinate 2,067, forward strand.
CGTGCTCATGGGTTCCGGTTTTGTAAGGCAGATATTCTGGGCCTCGGTGCTTGAGGTCGCCATTGTTTTGATCCTGATCTTGGGTTTGGTGCCATGGCTCGGTTTGGTGGGGCTGGCGCTGGCAGGTCTGATCGGCAACGCGCTGATCGGGTTCCCGTGCTTTATCGCCGGCGCCTGCAAAATCACAGGGCTGGGTCTAGGGGGGTTCCTTTGGAAGACGTTCGCCTGGCCCGTAATCGGTAGTCTTCCAGCCCTGTTCCTCGGGACATGGCTTGCTCGAACCGTCGATGTGCAAAGTTGGTTCTCCATGGCGGCGAGCGCCGGGATAACAGGCGTCTGTGGCATCCTTTGCGTCGCGTGGACTACGACGAGCCGCTGGGAACGCGCGCGCTACGGGGCGATTGTCAGGCGGCTCTGCTCGCTGCAGCAGCCGCGCGTCGGGTGAGCTTCCGAGGGCTGGCGGTCGCGATGGAATCAGAGCAGAGTCTTCGGCAGATGCATTCTCGCGTGCACACGCGGCGTCTGATTCCGTCCGACGCCCGTGCTATCGCCACACTCGAAGAGGATACCTACCCCGTGGAGTTGCGCGCGGGGCGTCGAAAACTTGAACTCGATATCGAGGATGCCGACTGGGAAAACTGTAACCTCGGCATTGGCCTTTTCGATGGCGATGAGCTGGTTGGTATTTTCTTGGCCTATTACGAAGCCGACAGCCGCAGATTGTTCGACTACTTTGGTGCTCCTCGCCCTGCGGGTCAGTGTGCGGAAGAGTCCCTTTACGTGGCCGATTTTATCGTACGGCGTCCCTATAGCCGCTACACGCGACGCCTGTTTGCAGATTGGATGAGCCTGATCCGGCCCTACTATGGCCTGCCGATGCTCGGGTTCAGTACGAGGCCGGCGTTGGACCGATGGCTCGCCCGCAAAGGCGCGCTAGCACGCGTAGGTTACGGTTATGCAGGGGCGCAACGCCTCGAACTCGATGGGCCTCCACACGAGGTCTTTATGGTGCGTTTCGAGGCGAGCCTCGAACCTGCCGAGAGGTCTGATAATTTGCTCGGCGGCCTGCGCGTGGAAGCGGTTCAGACCCGCCTTGGCTGGGAGCGGCTCGCGGCTGACTGGGATGTGTTGCTGCATCAGACCCCGGATTGGACGTCATTTCAGTCGCTCGAAATACAGAATACCTGGTGGGATCATTTTGCTAATGACAGTCGGCTTTTCATCCTTGTCGTCCGGGATGGGAAGGGTGTGCGGGCGATCGCGCCGCTGCGCATCGTTAATACGCTGTACTATGGTCGCTTAAGGCGGCTCGTCAAGTTCATCGGCGAGCACGGCGAGATGGATCGTCCAACGATCCTGCGGCGCGGAGAGGATCGCGAGGCTATCGAGGCAATTTTCGGGTATCTCAACACCGAGAGAGGGAGTTGGGATGCTCTGATGCTGTACGAGCAGCCGCTCGGCGGCGCTGTATCGTCGGTTGCGCGGAAGCTACTCGCAGAGACCATGCTCGTCGGAATCGTGCCCGGACCACCGTGTCCCTGGGTGGACGTTCGAGGCAGCTGGGCGGCGTTCCTAGCCTCGAAGTCCAGTGGGTTTAGGAAATCGCTCAGGCGCAAGCTTGCACGGCTTTGCGCCAGAGGGGAGGTCAGTTTCTCGACTCGCGAAACCTGGCCGGCCGTCGATGAGGCATTTCAGGACTATCTCGACGTCGAGCGTCGCAGCTGGAAGCCGGAACAGAAGTTGGGTGTGGCTAAGAGCGCCGCATCCCTCGACTATCATCAGGCGTTGGTCAATGCCCTCGGGCCGCGCGGCGGAATCGTTTTTCGGACCCTGTTTTTAGACGGCATGCCGATTGCTGCGACGTTTGGCTTGCTCGAGAGAGGCCAGTTCCTGTCCCTGCACATCGCTCATGACAGGAAGTTCGACGAATATTCCCCCGGCGTGCTGTTGACGGCCTACGAGCTTGAGGAGTGCTACGGGCGAGCGGATCATGTGCAATATGAACTGCTCGGCGGTTTTCTCGAGAACAAGACCAGCTGGACGGCAAACGCGCGGGAGACGCAGCAGCTCTATTTGTATCGGCGAGAGCCGATGTTCGCGATACATTATGCATGGCATTTCCGGCTCAAGCCTATTATGAAGCGAGGGTTGAAAAAGCTCGGTCTGTTCAGCGTCGCCTTCGCGATCAAGAAAGCGCTATGGATGCGGCTTTTTCCAATAAAGGAGCCTGAAGCATGAAGGGTCTCTCTGGCGAATCAGGCATCGTACGTTTTTCTGGCAGCGCTGGCGTGCTCGATGCTGAGGATAGCATCGTGGCCTTCAGCCATGCTCTGCATGAGACAGACCTGTTCTCCGACGCGGCGGTGGCGAAGCTGATTGAATCCCACCCGCCTGAAGACATCCACATCCATCACATGAGTGGCACGAGCGAGGATCCAGAGTACATCGATGCCGCGCTCGGCTTGGTGACAGGCGACGAGGCGATCGCCGCGATCCGGCGCGGCAGGCTGTGGATGAGTCTCGTAAATATCCAGCAGCATCGTCAGTACCAGGGGATTCTTGACGAGCTCTACAGTCAGCTCGAGCAACAGTCGAAGTTACGAACCCTGCCGCGGTCCCGGCTTGCTAATCTTCTGATCTCCTCGCCGACGGCAGAGGTGTTCTATCATGCCGACGCGCAGCACACGGTGCTGTGGCACATTCGCGGCGAAAAACGGCTGCTGGTCTATCCGCCTTGGGACGAGCGGTGCTTGTCTCCAGAGAATCGTGAGCTCTGCCTGTTGGGAATGCTCGTCGACGATATTTATAGGCCGGACTATGACGAACTTGCGGTCGTCTACGAGATGAAGCCTGGCGATGCTGTCACCTGGCCACACAGCACGCCGCACCGTGTCGTCAACACATCTGGGCTGAATGTTTCCCTATCCACGGAACACCACACGCCGGCTTCAATGAGGCGACGGCAGGTGGCTGCGGCAAATTGGTTTTTTCGGCATCGCTTTGGTTTGCCGACGCGCTCGCTTGCCATCGATGGGCTCGGTGCTGTATCCAAGAG
>JAHEEM010000197.1:5131-6142 GCA_024640695.1 Rhodospirillaceae bacterium
GCGGCCGGGAAGCTGCTGGGGCAACGGGCGCTCGTACCTCACGATCCTGACATCGAGCCGTCGGTTTGCCTCGATCCATCTGATCCTCGAGGCTTTGCTGAGCTTGGTAATGCCTGAGGTCTGCGCATCGGCAGGAGATCGTGCGCTCGGTGCTCCGTTGAGAGTCGACTCCGTCACCACGATAGCCGAATGGCGCGGGCTCGCATCGGACTGGGACCGCTTGCTGCGGGCCACACGCGGCTATACGGGCCTGCAGAGCTTCGATTTCTTATCGGCGTGGTGGGGATCCTTTGCCAGCGACCGGCGGCTATGGATCGTTACATTTCGAAGCGAATCGGAGCTTGTGGGTATCGCGCCGTTTCAGCTTGTCGAGCGCCGCATTCTCGGTAAGAGGTATCAGGTGCTGCAGTTTCTGGGGATGACGGAGGATATTCTGCGGCCGACTGTGCTGTTCCCGCCGGCGCATCTGTCGCTCCTTCTGAGCGACCTGAATCGATACCTGATCAAGTGGCGCCAAGACTGGGACATTATCGAGCTCGACGAGCTGGCGTGCGGGGACCCGCTGATCGACAGCCTGCGGCAACTAGCTGACGACCTCGGCCTGGCTTATAAGCTGACGCCGTTTCATACCTGCCCGTTTCTCGACCTGCGGCTTCACTCGTTCGAGTCGTATTCGGGCACGCGGTCGCGGAAACTGCGTAAAAATCTTCGCGCGGGCGAGCGACAGCTCGGCCAGCAAGGGCCGGTCAAGCTGCAGGTCTATGAGTCACGGGAAGACATTGGCGAAGGCTTCGAGCAATTCCGCAAGCTCGCAAAGCTGAGCTGGAAGTTCGATGCTAAGGTCGGTATGTCCGATGATTCTCGTTACGAGACGTTCTATGCTCAACTGCTTGAGAAGTTTGCTCAACGTAATGGCGCTCGAATCTTGATCCTGACGGTATCTGACTGTCCGATTGCCGCGACTCTCGGATTCGTTTTCGATGCCACTTACCACTCTCTGCAGATTGTCCA
>JAHEEM010000198.1 GCA_024640695.1 Rhodospirillaceae bacterium
GGCGGTGAACTACCATGACCCATCGACGCCTCTTCTTCGTAGTTGGTTCAGCGACGGCGGTATCACCAGCAATTTCCCAATCCATCGATTCGATAGCATTCTTCCGCGATGGCCTACAATCGGAATCAACCTACAGTCGACCGATGAGACCGGCACGCCTCAGCGACTTCGTTTGCGGACGAAAGAGAAAGGTAACTTCGTCTACCTGACTGCGAACCGGAGTGCCGGAACACTCGACCTTTGGAACATGTTCGACAGGGAGAGGTCTGGAAAGTCCGGACGATTCGGGCCAGACGGAAGGAAACTGATTGGGTTCTTGGGCAGCGTCTTTGACAGCGCGCAGTCATGGCACGATAACGCCTTTCTGAAGCTTCCTAGCTATCGCGATCGTGTTGCCGAGATCTGGCTAAAGCCAGAGGAAGGTGGCATGAATCTCAATATGAGCTCTGAGACCATCAAGTCACTCGTTGAACGAGGGAGGCAAGCTGGAAAGGAGGCCACCGAGCGTTTTGCCTCTTTGGACAAATCAGACGCGATGTCGTGGGAAGGGCATCGATGGGCACGATTTCGGTCGGGTATGCCGGGCTACCTGGAGGCGGCTCACGAGCTCGTCGAGGCGAGCCGCGTCGGTTCGCCCGATTGCTCGTCGCTACATGATCTACTCTCACGCTTGAATGTGCCGCCAACGTACACGTTTAGAAACGAGCAGCAGCGAGCTGCGGCTGAAGCGCTGACCGAAAAGCTCCTTGCCTTCCTCAAGGAAGCAAAGAACGCTTCGCGTGTATGCAAGGATCCTGCTGACAATCGCTCGGGGCCGTTTTGTGATGGGCCGAATCCAAACGTTGAATACGGGAGTCGTCCGCACTTTTGATTTGCGAAAATCTGTCGTCATTTTTCATCGATTGCCGGGCCGATGAGGCCGATCGGCGTCTGTAACGCTTAACGTGGAGACGGAGTCCGTGCCAGTTGCGATCAAGCTGGAAGTGCTACCCGCTTCGCGAGGTGACTGTCTGTGGATCGAGTGCCGCAGAAAGCAGCGGCCGTGGCGCCTCCTGATCGACGGCGGCATGCCATCTGACTGGCCTGCCCTAAGGTCTCGTATTGAAGCCCTGCCAGCGGGCGATCGCCGTTTCGATCTGGTCGTCGTAACTCACATCGACGCGGACCACATCGGTGGCATGCTGCCGTTGTTCTCGAACAAAGAGCTCGGGGTCTCGTTTGGCGACGTGTGGTTTAACGGCATGCCACAGCTACCCGAACCGGTTACGGGTCGAACCCGAAGTGTGGCGCAGGGTGAGAGCCTGGTGTCGCTGTTAAGCGGTATTGCCGAGTCCAGTGCTCCACCCTGGAACGTTGCTTTCGACGGACGCGCAGTAACAACGGGCGCACACAACTTCGTCACCATCGAGCGGCCGGACTGGCCGACGATCACGCTTCTCTCGCCAACAAACGAGCGGCTCGCAGCCCTGCGCAAGCATTGGGTCAAGAGCATTGAGCTTCTGAAGCGTGGCGAGGCTGAGGAGCTGCCAAAGCCGCCCACACCGCTCGCTGAACTTGCGAATCTCGAGCAACTCGCCGCGACGCCAACCGGCCGGGACACATCTGTAGCAAACGGTAGCAGCATCGCATTTCTCCTCGAACACGATGGTGCGAGCTGCCTGCTCGCAGGGGACGCCTACTACACAGTGCTAGGACGCGCTTTGACGGCGGTGGTCAACGCGCGTGGTGTGCGGGATATCCCGGTTGACGCTTTCAAGCTACCGCACCACGGGAGCAAAGGAAACGTGATCGCGCCTCTTCTCGAACTTGCGCCGGCTGATCACTACATCGTTTCGACAAACGGTGATCGCTTCGGGCACCCGGACGATATTGCGCTGGCCAGGGTTCTTACCCGGCGAGGCGCCGTAAAGCCCCAGCTGTGGTTCAACTACGATAACGTAGCCAATCGGCGGTGGGAGGCCAGGTCTCTCCGCGACGCCTACGGCCACCTGGCGCATTATCCGCGACCGAGTCAAGCCGGTATCCGGCTGGAGCTGTCGGCGCGGGCAAAACGGGATTCATGAAGCGCCCGGGAGCAGAACTACTCGCCGCGTCACTTGTGGCCGCAGAGCGACGCGGAAAGCCCGGACCGGCGCGGGATGCTGCCCTGGCTGCAGCGGCCGCCGCGTCCCCAGATGACGCTGCTGTCCACGTCCTCGACGCCGTCTACGGGATGCTGCAGGCTGGAGAACCGCGTCGCGCCCTTGTGCTGCTCAACGATCTTGATGCTGGTTCTAACGGGGAGGCGATCGGGCGACGGGCCCGGGCTTGCCGTAGCTGGGCAACAGCTCTCGATTACAACTGGTATCCGGGCGACATTGGGGCAGAGTTCAGGAATGAGGAGCTGGAGAAGCTTGATGTGCCATTCGAGGCCGGGCCCGGCGACGGCGAGACGCGTCTCGTGGAAGCGTGCGTGCTCCATGGTCCAGTGTCTCTGCTCGGCCTTCGCTCCTTAGTTGTCAATCTGAGGACCGCTTCCCGCAACCGAGCGATGCGCGAGATGGCAGCGCAGGCCACGCTCACGCTCCGCAACCTGCAAACAACGGCGATGGAATTAGATAATTTCACGTTAGCAGCGTGGTCGTTGGTCGCGCAATCCGATTTGTTGCGGCATGCCGGGCTGGATGAACCTGCTGAGCAGCAATTACGCGATGTACGCGCGGTATTTGAGGAGGTGGACGACGCGATCGGGCTAGCCGGGACGTATCTGGTCGAGGGGGACTGGTACGCAACGCCTGGCTCGTCGCCAGAGGCGCTTGGATTCTTGCTCGACTCAGAGCAGCAGCTAACAGTTAAGCCAGACACCCGGCGAGCGTGTGCCTGTTACGAAAGGGCTGGGGCTATTCTCGATGGTGCAGACGCGCCAGTTGCGTCCGGAGCGCTCGCGTTACGACGTGCTGCCCTCGCTTTCTTCACGGAAAGATTCGAGACACAACACGAACGGCTGGAAGAAGCTGTCGCCGACTTCGCAGCGGCTGGCGACGAGGCGAACCGGAGGCTAGTCGAGGTACATCGGCTAATCGCGGATATCGCGCAGGGCGACATAGCTGGGACTATGCTGCGTGCCGGCACCCGATGGGATCTGGCACCTCGTGGCCCAATCGCTGAAATCCTCACTTGGGCCGAGGAACGCGGCAGTCGTAGCTTTGCAACGGGACTTGCGCGTCTTCTTCAGCGCGCCGGTGAGCGCTGGCAGCGCGTCGGTGATTTCGATCGCGCCGAGGCCTGCTGCTCACTTGCTCTTCCACTGGTATCGGCGAGTAACTGCGTGTCTCCGGCCGCCGTATTGTTGGTTTTGGCGCGACTCGATCTGGAACGCGAGCTTAGCGCTCGCGCACTCGTTCGCCTGGAGCAGGCCATTGATCTACTCGACATCCCCATGGAGGTTGGCGATGATCCGCAGCGGTGGTTGGACTCGGCGAACTTGGGCATGAATATCGTCGGCGCGCAGATGAATCGGACTGGCTCTTCCACTTTCGCGCGCGGCATACCCGGTCTGGAGCGTGCCGTGGACAGACTCGAGAAGCTTCTGCGCGTGCCGGGCGTTCCCAAAGAAGATGCCACTGAAGACTTTATCAAAGGACCGCGGGAGATACTCAAAGACATCGCGACGGGTCATGCAGATGCAACATTTGACGAGGTGAAGACCTACTTTGAGGAGCCCCAAAGCAAGGACGCAAAGAAGATGCTTGCTCTGGCGTCGCAGGGGGTACGCCAACAAGTCGAACAGGGACGATGCAACGCGATGCTTAACCGAGCCCGGCAACTGCAGAAGCAAGGCTGGCTAGCCGAGGCCGAGCGGTGGTACGACGACGCCATGGAGCGAATTCGGGCCGCGGGACCGGCCCTGGTGCACCTGGCGGTGGTTGCCGCATCGCAACGCGGCAAAGATAACGAGGCAAAAGACCGATTCGACGAGGCGGTGTCAACCGGCGTATGGCCCGACAATTTCCTTGCCCCGCTGGCGTTGAGAGCCGGGCGAGCGGAGGCCGCTAGGGCGCTGTTCAAGAAGTTAGACGATGCGGACGATACCAATTTGTCATGGCGAGATCTTGCTGACCGGGCCGAAGCAGCTTTGGAAGTTCACGACCCAGTGAAGGCTCTCGGGCTCGCCAGGCGGGCGATCGAGCGATTCGAGCTGCGTTTGGCCAAATTGGTTCGCGATCCCGATCGCGTCGCGGCCAGTGATGACGTTTCGGCAGCGTTTCTCTATATGGTTGCGGCGCGAGCTTGCTTTGCCATCGCAGATTCACGCGAGGCGAAGAGCGACCTGGTCGGTTGCCGCGAAGCGACTAGCCAGGCGCTTTCCTTGATTGATCGCGGGCGTACCTTCGTCATGTCATCTATCGTCAATATGAGAGACGATGCATCGCGCGTGTGGCAACAAGCCTCAACCGAATGGTCTTCTGCGTTCGAGCGGCTCCTGTTTGCTTATGAGTTTCGTGACGGCGCGGGCACTGACGAGCTGTTGCAGGAATTGTCGGCAGCCGACGAGTGGCTGTCCGAAATCGAGTCAAGCCTGCGGAAAGTACGAAAGAGCCCACCATGTGCGTTTCAGAACGCAGTGGATGTAAAAGCGCTCCAGGATCAGTTGCCAGCCGCTACTTGCCTCTTGGAGTATCACGTCGTTGGTCCGCAGGTCATCGCTATCGGAGTGACCCGCGAGGACCTAACTCGCTCGTATGCGCGGCTTGAGCGTGGCGTACTCGAGTCGGCCGTGAATTCGCTACTGCGGTCCTGCGCGACGGGTTCAGCGAACGTCGAAGACTCTGCAACGCTCTCGCGAATACTCCTGAATCCGTTGGTTGACGTGCTGCGCGCGTGTGAGCGTGTCATTGTAGTTCCGTTCGGACCGCTGCACAGCGTCCCTTTCCACGCGCTTCCGTTCGATGGCCGTCCGTTAGGCGAAACGCATGTGCTGTCTTACATTCCGGCATCGAGTCTGCTCTTGTCGCGAACAATTGACGACCCAATCAGAGGTACTGGGGCAGTTGTAGTCGGCAATCCGACGTTCGAAATTCGTCCCGATCTCCTGCCGCTCCCTGGAGCTGCGATCGAAGCGCGGGAAGTCGCCCGACTGTTAGGCACTAGTGACTGTCTCGTTGGGCCGCAAGCGACGGAGGATGCATTGCGCCCCCTGCTTGTTGGTCGCGCCGTAGTACACTTGGCTGCGCATGGGCATCTCGACGACGCGGCTCCAAGTACATCATCGATCGTGTTGGCGGGTCGGGATGAGCTGACCGTCAGCGACCTAATCGGTCTGCGCATCGAAGCCGGTCTAGCGGTCCTCAGCGCCTGCGACACGGGTCGTGGCGTAGCGACGCTTGGTGGCGACCTCGTTGGCCTCGGCCGAGGCCTGCTGGCGGCCGGTGTCGACCGATCGATTGTGTCTCTCTGGCCTGTAGACGATATCGTTGCCTGCGTAACGATGGTTTCATTTTATGATCATCTAGACAGATGTGCCGCCCCCGCTCGGGCGCTTGCACTCGCCCAACGTGACATCAAGAACATGACAAGTGACGACATCATTTCTCACTACCGGGACCTAGGCGGTGACGCAGATGCCGGCGCGTCGACGCGTCGACGCAGCGGAGCATCGATGGGCCTGCTGCGTCCCCGGGGCATCCCGGTGCATCCGGCGTTTGAGGATGACGATGAAGAACCAAACGATGGCAGCACGATGCAGGAACTGAGTGGTTCATTGGAGCGGGTGTGGGCACCCTTCGTGCTGATCGGCGCCTAGCTCGCCATTTGCGGAACAGCTGTGCATCGTCGTGCACAGTAGTGCCGGTCAATCAAGGGACGCCCCGGTGACTGATTGATAAATAAACACACTATCAGTCACTTAGCGTTCTGAAATCGGCGTGTCTGCAGTTCGATTGTGCGCCTGGCCACCAAGTTTCGTGTGGCACCTGGAAACCTCACCACGCGCCAAGAGATATTTTGCTATAACTATCGGCGATAACTCTCTGGCATTTCTGTAGATTGAATCTCGGGCCCGGAGAGTGTCGCAAATTGGCGACAGTCTGAGGCTGCTTT
>JAHEEM010000199.1 GCA_024640695.1 Rhodospirillaceae bacterium
ACCAGCTGATCCGATGTCGATGCCGACACTCATGAGCACGACATTGTCGCGCTGCCATAGCGGGTTGTCTTCGAGCTTGACCGGAGACTCATCGTCTTCACGATAGCCGTCGGGGGTATGATCGGGATCTGGGTGATAATGCTTCAACGACAGCCTCGCCGCGCAGCGCTCGAAGCGAGCTCGGGCGATCGTGCTAAAATTCTGCCAAATGTTGTCACGGACCCGATGAGATAACAACCGGGCCGAACCCCAGGATCCTCACCCACTCCTCGACGTCCGGCGCCATCAAGCGATTGCCAGAAATGCCGCCCATAAGACACGCCAGTGGGTGAATTACTCGCGATCCTGTCGATGACACTGTTCGCCGCGGCGAACATCAGCATCGGCACGAAACACCAGGGCCGCGCAAGCAGGGGCGGCGCGTTCCTCTCAATCTGCATCACCTTCGTTCTGTCGTTCACGGTCTGGCTCGCGCTCGGCTTACAGGGTGAATTCGAGCCGCTTAACCGCGTGGCTATTGGCTGGTTCGCGCTCGCAGGCATACTGACGGCGCTCGTCGGCCGGATTTTCCTGTTCGCCTCCCTGCGTCACCTCGGCGCTGTCAAGGGCGCCGCGATCAAGCGGCTCAATCCGCTGTTCTCGGTTCTACTCGGCGTCTGGCTGCTCGGCGAGGTCATCAGCTTCCAGATGGCGCTCGGCATGACGCTGATCATTGCGAGCTTTGTCGTGCTGATCCGGCAATCGCTGCAAACGGCGCGCGAAGCCGACACCGGCCTCGCAGCTGGAACGTTCAATCGAATTGCCAACCTCGGCTACTTCCATGGCCCGGTCTCAGCGCTTGCCTATGCTTCCGGCTATGTCGCACGCAAGCAGGGATTGCTCGTGATGCCCGATCCAGTTCTCGGCACGATGGTCGGCGCCGCAACAGGGATGGTCTTGTTCTGCCTGCTGGCGACGGCGATAGCCAGTCTGCGTAGCGACCTGCGTGCAACCTTTACGGAGCTGAACCCGTGGCTTTGGCTTGCGGGATTATTCACCTCTTTCGGCCAGCTGAGCTATTTTGCCGCGCTGCAGTACACGTCCATCTCAAAGATCGCATTGATCACGTCGATGGAAGTCTTCGTCACCATGTTCCTGACTCGCGTCGTCCTTCGCAGCGACGGCAAGCTTCCGCCCGACGTGCTGCTCGCGGCCGCACTCGGCGTGCTCGGCACCCTACTCGTGATCCGTTATTGACGCGCGGCCGTGGTCACCCGACCGGACCCGAGCCCAACATGCGCGGCGCGCGACACATTAATTGATATCATTGGTTTCCAGGTCGGACCCTGTGGGGCAATAACATTGAACGCTGGCGCCAGCTCGCTCTCGAGTGTATGAGCAATAGGAAAAGCCTCCGTGGCAGCCGTCGTTGTCTGTTCGCGGCCCTGCTCCTCGCTGTGGCTGCCGGCGCCTCGGCGCAGTATCCGCAACGAGATATCGAGATCGTCATTCCGTTCAACTCGGGCGGCGGTTTCGACTCCTACGTCCGGGCGCTGGCGCCCTGGCTCGAGAAACATCTGCCGAACGACGTCAGGGTCATACCGCGTAACGCGCCTGGCGCCGGCGGTCGCAGAGGCACAAACGATGTCTACCGGGCAAAACCAGACGGCTACACCATTGGCGCATTCAATCTGCCCGGCGTGCTGATTCCGCAGCTGCAGGACATGTCCATCGGCTACGACCTCTCGCGCGTTACGTGGCTCGCGACGCTCAGCGAAGATCCCTACGTCTACGCTGTCAGGACGGATTCGCCACTGCGATCGATGCGCGACGTCGCAGCAAGCGATACACCAATCCTTTACAGCGCTACCGGACCGGGCTCGACATCTTATATCGCCACGACAATCGTCAACGAGCGGCTGGCGATCCCGTTCGAGATCGTTACGGGCTACACGGGCAGCAGCGCCTACATGGTCGGCTTGCTGCGAGGCGATGTCGACGCGGTGCTCGTGAATCTCTCCGCCGCGCGTCCGTACGTGAAATCCGGCGACATTAGAGTATTGGCGATCTTTGGCGCAGAGAGCGACGACCCCGCAGTCGCGGATGCGGAGGATCTCGGCGTACCCGAGCTCGGGCAGCTCAACCTCGTGCGCACGCTCGGCGCCCCGCCGAATCTCCCCCCCGCCGTGCGGCAAACACTCGAGCAGGCTTTGCTCGCAGCGCTGGCCGATCCAGGCTTCACCGACTGGCTCTCGGCTACGGGCAACGACGTCAGCCCGGCAGGCGCAGCCGACACCGAGAGCGCGGTACACGCCATGTCGCAGTTCTACGAGAACTTCAAGCAGTTTCTCGACTGAGGCCGCCAGATTCTCGCAATGCTCAGCGTACTCGCACAGGCCGGCAGCGACTTTCTCGTTCTTCAGACGCTGTTTTTTCTGCTGTTCGGCGTCGTCGTCGGGCTCGTATTTGGAGTGATCCCCGGCCTCGGCGGCACGACCGCGCTTGCGATATTGTTACCGTTGACCTTTGGCATGAATGTCACCGACGCATTCGCAATGTGTGGCGGCATCATGGGCGCCGTGGCCATGGGCGGGTCGATCTCCGCCATCCTGCTCAATGCGCCCGGCACTGCACCGAGCGCCGCGACCTGCCTCGATGGCTACCCGATGGCGCGACAAGGGCGTGCTGCCGAGGCAATCGGCGCCGTAGCGACCGCCTCCCCGCTCGGAGGCATCTTCGGCATGCTCACACTATTAATCGTATTCCCGCTCGCGCGGGACATCGTGCTGCTGTTCGGTCCGCCCGAGTTCTTTCTGCTTGCGGTCTTCGGGCTCGTATCGATCGCAGTCGCCGACGCCTCGAACCTGCTGCGCGGCCTGATCGTGGCGGGTGTCGGGCTGATGCTGGCGTTTGTCGGCTATGACGCGGTAAACGGCGGCGTACGATTCACGCTCGGCTCGAATTACCTCTGGGACGGCATCCCCCTCGTGCCGGCGCTGGTTGGGCTGTTCGGCATGGCGGAGATGATCGCGCTGTCGATCCAGGGCGGCAGCGTCGCTGCAGATGTCGATACTGCGCGGTTTACCGGCGTGCTTACCGGCATTCGCTCCACGCTGCGCCATTGGCGAGTCGTGATCCGCGGCTCGATCATCGGCACGATCATCGGTGCGGTGCCGGGCGTCGGCGGCACGGTTGCGACCTTCATCGCTTACTCGACGGCCCGCAAAGCGGATCCGCGGCCCGAGACCTTCGGGACCGGCCGCATAGAAGGCGTGATCGCGCCCGAAGCCTCCAACAATGCCAAGGACAGCGGCGCGCTGCTGCCAACGCTTGCCTTCGGTATTCCCGGTAGCGCTGAGATGGCCGTGTTTCTCGGCATCCTGGTGCTGCACGGCATGCAGCCCGGCCCGGCAATGTTCGTCGAGCACCAGCGCGAGATCTACAGCCTAGTGCTGGCACTGACGATGGCGGCGGTGCTCGCCTCGATCATCGGCTTGATCTGTGTGCGATGGCTCGCCTGGATTACTCGAGTGCCCGGCGCAATCCTGGCACCAACCGTAATCGCCGTGAGCCTCGTTGGCACGTTCGCAATCGACTCCCGCGCCGGCGATGTCGTGCTTGCGGCGACCTTCGGCGTGCTCGGCTATCTCATGCTGCGCTTCGAATATCCGCGCTTGCCGCTCGTCATCGCGCTCGTGCTCGGTGAGACTGCCGAGCGCGGCTTTCACCAGTCGATGATTATCGGACGCGGCGACTGGAGCGTGTTCTTGAGCTCGCCGACATCGATCGTGCTCGTGCTGCTGATCGTCGTGAGCCTGTCCTGGTCCGCCGTGCCAATGCTGCGCCGGCAGTGGGCCGCGTATCGCTCCGGAGGTACGGTATGAGGCGCCTGTTCGGCCGCGCGCATGCGGGCTCGATCATCTCGGCCCTGGTGATTCTGGCTTTTGTGCTTGCCTACATTACGATCGGGTACATCACGCTGGATGAAGCGTCCCGCCACGTGCCGATACTCGCAGGGCTAGTCACCGTGTTCTTGCTCGCCGTCGAGCTCGCTCGCCAGGGTCTCTCGAGCAGTGAATCGCCCGCGCCCGAAACGATGACGAACCATGGGCACACGGAATCACCCGACTTGCCCGGCAAGGAGTGGCGTGTCCTACTTAGCGTCGCCGCAGCCGTCACCGCCATCTTCCTCGTCGGCTTCCTGATCGCGATCCCCGTCTACCTGGTCGGGGCGATCACGCTGGTCGGCCGCCGGCCACTGCGCGTCGCCGTGCTGACGGCGCTCGTTACGACTGCAACGATTTATGGCGCTTTCGAGCTGCTGCTGTCTTACGAGCTGTTTCCCGGAATACTGTTCTCTTAGGAGTCGACTATGGGTCATGAGCATTGGGTAGAGCCGGAGGCCGGCAAGAAAGCCGGTTTCGGCAGATTCAAGAAACTCGCGACACCCTATGACAAGTTCATGGAAGCGGAAGGCGTTCCGATCTATCGCGAGCTCGGCATGCGCGATATTCGTGATCTGCCCTTACGACCGTGGCAGCGAGTCGGCGGCAGAGGCAGTTACATCCAGCTCTATGGCACCGAGGGTAAATGGGGGAGCTACGCAGTAGAGGTCCCCGCGGCGGGTGCGCTACACCCCGAGAAGCATCTGTTCGAAAAGATTTACCTCGCAGTCGAGGGCCGCGGATCGACGGAAGTCTGGCTCGAAGACGGCGGCAGCAAGCATATCTTCGAGTGGCAAAAGGGCTCGATCTTCTCGATTCCACTGAACGCCTGGCACCGCATCGTCAACGCGAGTAACTCACCGGCGCTGCTGCAGGCCGGCACGACCGCGCCGATCGTCATCAATGCTCTGCAGAATTCCGAAGCGGTATTCAACAATCCGTTCGTTTTCAGTGAACGCTTTCGCAGCGACCGCGATTTCTACAGGGAGCACACTGAGGTCGAGCCCGACCCGGTGCGAGGCCTCGCGATGCGCCGGACTAACTTCGTTCCCGATGCCATCAACTGCGAGCTTCCGCTCGACAACCGCCGCTCGCCGGGCTATCGCCGTGTCGAGCCGTACATGACGGACAATACGTTTTATTTCTGGATCGGCCAGCATGAGGTCGGGCGTTACTCCAAGGCGCACGCACACACCTCGGCTGCTGTGCTGATCTGCCTCAAAGGCAAGGGTTATACCTACACCTGGCCGGAGCATCTCGGCCCGACGCCCTGGAAGGATGGCCACGCCGATCAGGTGCGCCGGCTCGACTACGTGCAGGGCGGCATGGTCACGGCCGCGCCCGGCGGCGCGCGCTGGTATCACCAGCATTTCAGCGTCTCGAGCGAGCCGTTCCGATTGACCGCATGGTTTGGGCCGCACAATCCGGGCCGCGACCCGGGGCCGCCCGGCGCGCCGCATATCGACTACACGGCCATGGATATCACCGAGGGCGGCACGTCCATCCCGTATCACCTCGAGGACCCGTTCATCCGCAACGAGTACGAGGCGACGCTGGCACGCGAAGGCGTGTCCTCGCGGATGGAGCCATCGTTGTATGAGCCGCGCGCCTGCTGACCGGCGCGGCCAGTCAGACCATCGAACCCATGTCGCAGACGAGCCGGCGCGAGCTGATCTTTTCCGGCAAGAACCGGACTATCAATACGGAAGATGAGATCAGTCTGACGAGCGTCGGAATCGACATCGGCTCATCGACCTCACACCTGGCTTTCTCGCGCATCGACATGGAGCGTCGCGATTCCCGGTATGTGGTCAAGTCTCGAGCGCTGCTGTTCGAGTCGCCGATGCGGCTCACGCCCTATATTGGCGGTGCGAATATCGATGCGACTGCGCTGCAAGCATTCATCGATGAGCAGTACCAGCGCGCCGGACTGACGCTCCAGGACATCGATGCCGGCGTGCTAATCCTGACCGGTGTCGCCGCGCAGCGCGCCAATGCCCGCGTGATCGGCGAAGCGCTCGCGCTGCATACCGGCAAGCTCGTGGCGGTCAGCGCGGGCGATATGCTCGAGACCACGTTGGTTGCGCATGGCGCCGGCGCC
>JAHEEM010000200.1 GCA_024640695.1 Rhodospirillaceae bacterium
CCGAGATCGGCCCTAGTATCAGCTTCCCAATTAATCGTGTTCCATGGCGGGATGCGACCTATGCCAGCCTGCCGGGCGAGATGGATGGTCCGACGCGACCTAAGACGAGTATCCGCGGTGAGTTGGGTGTCGATGTCCGCTGGGAACACTGCATACTGATCTTCAACAGGGAGGGGCAGCTGGTCGACTCTTGGACGCAGTGGGACGAATTACTCAGACGCCCACATTCGCTCTACATCAGCCCCTACGACCCTGAGAAACATGTCTGGATCGTGGACGATTTTCGTCATGCGATTTTCAAATTCACCAACGACGGTAAGAAACTCGTCCAGACTATCGGTGTGCCGAATGAACCAGGCGACGATGCCAAGCATTTCTCTCGGCCCACATACATGGCCTGGCATCCCGATGGGGGCTTTTACGTCGCGGACGGTGATGGCAATACCCGTGTTGCACGATTCGATGCGGCCGGCAACTACTTGATGGAATGGGGAAAACGAGGCAACTCTCCTACCGAGACCCGACCTGGTTATATGAACGGGGTGCATGGCATCGCGATGGACCCCGCCACGAGACGGGTATTCGTCAACGACCGGGACAACCATCGGATCCAGGTATTCACGGAGACGGGCGAATACCTCGACGAATGGTTTATCGGTGATGATCCGTCTCGGATTCACCTCATCATTATCGATTCCGACAGAAATCTATGGGCGTATGACCGCGGCACGCACAAGGTCATAAAATACGATCTGGACGGTAATTTTCTATATCAGTTCGGAACGTACGGACTCTTCCCGGGTTATTTCTGGGGCGTTCACGATATGGCCGTGGACCAGGAAGGCAACTTCTATGTTGCTGAAGTGAATAAAGGCGGCGCGCAGAAATTCACGCCGCGAAGCGGCGCGAATCCGGACTTTTTGATTGGGAAGCCGGTCTATGCGGCGTGGGAGTAGATCCAGTCGCGCGGTGTTCATACCCGGCTATGCATAGCCGGGGCGACGATCGTTAGTGAAGGTGACCGGCAGATCTAAAGCAACATTCCCGTGCATCCAGCTACAGGTGCCGGGCAAATTTCTTGAAGCCATCGCGGATTTCTTCTCCGAGGAGCTTCGCCGCTGCACCGACATCTTTAGCTGCTTCTGCCGTAACACCGCCTAATTCCTTCGCCTTGGATTCGAGCTTAACTAATTTCGATTCCAGACTTTTCCACTCGTCACTCGCTTCCATCTTGGCAAGGTGCGCTTTGACCCGCAGCTCGTCAGCCTCTTGTCTCAGCTCCTGCAGCGTTGCGCTGACCTGCTTCCTTAAATCATCCATCTCACGCTCCCGTGTAGTGCGTCAGTTCTTCATCCGCCTGGGTAAAATTGTACTCTAACTGGGTAGCAGAAGGATCTCTAGGCGTGCAGGCCGAATAAGCCCTATTGGGGGATCGAGACCCGTCGCTGGTTCGCGACCAAGGTTACGACAAGTCCTGGGATGCCTGTATTATGCGGGGATGTTCAATCGAGCGCATTGGGCGAGGGAGCACGCGTATGCTGTTCGCTGAAAAATCGTAGCCAAGTAGCTCGGATTAAGGGGCGAGAGCGAATCTGCAAAGTCCAATGGCGGAATACAAGCACATAAGCCTGACATGGGAAGATGACTTCGCGGTCGTTACCATGTGTCGTGGGAGATACCGTAATTCCTTGTCGGAGGATCACCTGCGGGAGCTGTTGAGCGCCTTTCGGCTTGTCGCGGCGAGCGAGTCCCGCGGTGTGGTGCTCGCTGCAGAGGGACCTGTCTTCTCGTCCGGTCACGACTTCAATGACATGCACGGCCGGAACCTCGATCAAATGAAACAGCTCCTCGGGGTCTGTGCCGAGCTCATGCAGCTGCTGCAGCGGCTGCCGCAACCGGTGATTGCGCAGGTCGAAGGGCTCGCGACCGCTGCAGGTTGTCAGCTCGTTGCATCGTGCGACCTGGCCGTGGCGGGAGAGTCTAGTCAGTTTCAGACTCCGGGAGGTCGCGGAGGATGGTTCTGTCACACGCCCGGAGTTGCTCTCGCGCGCGCGGTGGGACGGAAACACGCTCTCGAGATGCTCTTCACTGGCGACCCGATCAACGCTAAGACGGCTGCGGATTGGGGCCTCGTAAATCGGGTCGTCCCGGATTCCGATGTCGCTTTCCAGACGCGAGCCTTGCTGCGACGAGCGACCGGTGGCAGCCGCTATGCGAAGGCAAAGGGCAAAGAAGTTTTCTATCGTCAGGTCGATCTCGATATGGGCGGTGCCTACGCCATAGCGACCGAGGCGATGGCGGCAACATCTCAATCGAAAGATGCTCAGGAACGCATCAATTCGTTCGTGGAGAAACGGCCGCCAAACTACGCTGAACGCGGCGAGGAGTGACCTCGCGTTCAAGCCGGTGGCCAGCCTGCTAGCGCAGCCTTGGGCTAACAGTCGTTTTTCGCTGCAGGCAGACGCTTGTTGATAGAAGACGCCAAAAGGGCGCGCATAGTAGAGCCAGGCTCAAGGCACGGCCGTGTCGGGCGGTGGATGGCCAAGTCACATCCTCATTAAATTTCGATATATAGACTATAACTTGTTGAATATAATAAGTATAAAGTAAGTGACTGATTTCGAACGTCACGATCATTCAGTGCTATCCCGACCCGCAGGGCGGCCACTATTATCATGCCCTGGCTGACGCCTGCAGGCGCGGCGCGGCAGGGGCAGCCCATGAGCTCTGGGTTATCTAATGTTGCGCAGCTGGAATTTTCGCTGCTGTGCAGGAAGGCTGACTATCGATCCGAGCCGATCCCGTCGGGGCTGACGGCCGCGCAAGCGGACCTGCTCTGGGCTGACCACCTGCTGATCGTCTACCCGCTCTGGGCCGGCACGATGCCGGCACTGCTGAAGGGCTTCATCGAACAGGTTTCGCATCCCGAGATGGTCGAACCAGCGTGTGAGTCTGAGGGCGGCTGGTCGAAACCGCTGCTCGGCAAGTCCGCGAGGGTTGTCGTGGCGATGGGGAAGGCGGTCTAGCGAGGCTCGAACCACCCGCTGCCGGCGAGTACCTTGAGCACGTCGCGGCGTCCGATCAGCCCAATCAACTTGCCGTTGTCGACGACGGGAAACCGGCGATACGGGCTTTTCGCCATGCGTACCGCCACGTCCATGAGGCTGTCGTCGGGACCGACAGTCTCGACGGGTGTAGTCATGAATTCGCTGACCGGACCGCCTTCTTCGTCGAAGTAGCCGGATTGCGACGCCACCGCAATGATATCGCGCTCGGTCACGATCCCGGCAAGGCTATCGTCGGCGTCAACTACGAGCACGCCGGAGATATCATGCTCGATGAGGCTGCCGATGATGCGCATGATCTCCGTGTTGGGTGGGACGGTGACCAGGTCTGTCACCATATGATCGCGAACGCGTAGCGGAACATTCATAGGCGCCTCCGGTTGGGCTTGGAACAGCAGTCGGGTGCGCCACAGCCTTGGGCGCGTCTATCGTTGCGCGAACGCCCGTGATGCAGCAGGGCCTCGAGGCTGAGCGCCGCCAGTAAGAATAAGAAAGCCAGCAGTGTTGCGGCGTATAGCATCATGCACTGAAGTCGTCGAAAAAGATGTTCTCGGCTGGCACACCCAGCTCGCTCAGCATATGGCAGACGGCGGCACTCATGAGCGGAGGGCCGCAAAGATAATACTCGGCATCCTCCGGAGCCGGGTGCGCTCGCAGGTATTGATCGTAGACGGCCGTGTGAATGAAGCCGGTTGGACCGTCCCACGCCTCGTGCTCGCGAGGCTGCGACAAGGCAACGTGGTACTCGAAGTTCGGGTGGGAGGCTGCAGCGGCCTGGAACTCGGCTCGGTAGCACAGGTCGCGGAGATCGCGTGCGCCATACCAGAAACTCATCTTGCGGCCGCTCGCTCGCGCAAGCTGATCGAGAATGATCGATCGCAGTGGAGCGATTCCGGCGCCGCCGCCGATAAGCACCATCTCCTTGCTGCTATCGCGGGCGTGGAATTCGCCGTAGGGTCCTGAGATCCAGACCGAATCGCCGGGCTTGAGCCCGAAAATATACGATGACACCCGTCCTGGCGGTGTCCCACTAGGAGCGCGCGCGGGTGGCGTGGCGATTCGCACGACAAGCTGGATTCTTGCGTTGTCCTGCGGCGGGTTGGCGAGCGAGTAAACGCGCGTCGTTGGCGCCGTGAGTTCAGACTCCAGCTCGAGCAAGCTCAGCCGTTGCCACTCTTGCCGGTAGTTCGGCCCGAGATCGAAGTCACTGTAGTTCAATCGATGAGGTGGAGCCTCGACCAAGACGTAATCGCCGGCTTGGAAGTTGAGCTTCTCGCCTGGCGGTAGCTCGAGCATGAGCTCCTTCAGAAACGTCGATACATTGTTATTGGAAGCGACCGTGCATTGGAGGCGGCGCACGGCGAGCAATTCTTGCGGCAGAATTAAGCCCATTGGGCCGCGAATCTTGAGCATGCAGGCCAGCCGTTGGCCGGCACGTGCGTCTCGCTGACTGATATGCGCTGCCTCGGTCAGCATCAGTGGTGGCGCGCCGTCGCTGATGCTGACTCGGCACTGGCCGCAGGTGCCGCGGCCGCCGCAGGCGGACGGCAGATAGATGCCGCTCTCCGTAAGCACGGTCAGTAGTTTTCTACCCGTGACCGCCTCGATCTGGCTTCGACCGTTGATCGTGATCGTCACGGCAAGGGAAGGGGATAGTATGCGCCGCGCGAGCAGCACTATGGCGGCAAGTAACACCACGATGGTCGAGAACACGACGACTGGGACTGCGATTGCCGTCATCAATCGTCGCCTCTAGAGCTCGATGCCGCGCAGGCCCAGAAAGCCCAGCGCCAACAGTCCGGTCACGATGAAAGCGATGCCAGTGCCGCGCAGCCCCTCAGGCACGTCCGCCCGCCGCAGTCGTTCACGAATTGCCGCGAACAACACGATCGCAAGCGCCCAGCCGGCGCCGCTGCCAAATCCGTAGGCTACGCTCTCGGGGAAGTCGTAGTCGCGCTGCACCATGAACAACGATCCACCCAGAATCGCGCAGTTGACAGTCAGCAGCGGCAGGTAGATCCCAAGCGCCGCATGCAGGCGCGGAAAAAAGCGTTCGAGCAGGAGCTCGAGAATCTGAACCAGCGCGGCGATGATTCCGATAAACACGATGAAGCGCAGAAAGCTTAAATCCAGGCCCCCGAAGCCGGCCCACGATAACGCGCCGGCCGTCAGCAGCCCCTGATAGACGATGTTGTTGAGCGGCACGGTGATCGTCTGCACCGCCGTGAAGGCGATGCCGAGGCCGAACGCGGTTGCGACGCGTTGCGACACGGCGATATACGTGCACATGCCGAGCAGGAAGGTCAGCGCCAGATTGTCTACGAGCATCGCGCGCAGGGCGAGGTTGACGAGCTCGGTCACGACGCCCTCTCCGCTCTGCTATCGATTTTCGGTGACGGTGCTGGGCGGTTCCGCCGGATCGCGAGGCTGCGGCCAAGCCAGACGAGCAGCCCGACGATGAAGAAGGCGCTCGGTGTCAGCAGCATGAGCTCGTTGGGCTCGAACCAACCCCCGGCCGATACGAGCGGCAAGACCGGATAGCCGAGCAAGGATCCGGAGCCGGTGAGCTCGCGGATCGTTGCGACAGCGATCAGGACCCAGCTGTAGCCGAGGCCGTTGCCGAGCGCGTCGAGGAAGCTGGCCCAGACCCCGTTGTGCATTGCAAAGCTCTCGACCCTTGCGAGCACGATGCAATTCGTGATGATGAGCCCAACGAACACCGACAGGACGGTCGACACATCGGGAATGAACGTCTTCAAGACCTCATCGACGACGATGACAGCCGATGAGATCAGCGTAACCTCGATGATGAGTCGGATGCTTCGTGGCATCGCATGCCGCAGCAGGCTAACCGCGACGTTGGCGAAGACGAGCACGGCGATCACGGCCGCACTCATGATAAACGCTGGCAACAGCGAGGCTGTGACTGCGAGCGCCGAGCACAGACCGAG
>JAHEEM010000024.1 GCA_024640695.1 Rhodospirillaceae bacterium
TTGGGTCGAGCATCGTGCGTTTATCGCGTGGGACGGGAGGCGTCTGCGCGTTCATTGAATCTCGCCCGAGGCGAGAGCCTGAAGATAAGGGCCGTAGCCGTCGGGGCCAAGCCATTCGCGAAGCATGGTTTCGATGGCACTGACCGTGACGGTCGCCCCGGTGATGCCGTCCACATGACACACATCGTCATCGTTGCCGCCGATCTCGAGGCAGAGCGCGCCCGAGTCGGCGAATATCTGCTTGCCGCGCCACTGCGCAAGCCAGGCGGGGTTCTCTATACGGTCGCCGATGCCGGGCGTCTCGCCGTGCTCGTAAAACAGCACGTTGGCGATCGTGCGAAGATCGTCCATGAGCGTCACCGAGCCGTAAATCGTCGACCACATGCCGGAGCCATAGACGGGTAGCACGATCCGATCGATCTGGTTGCCGATCTTGAGTATGTAAACCGGCATGAAACGCGGCTGGTCTTCCAGATTCGCCGCAGTGCGGTAATCGTAGGTCAGTGGATCGACAGCGTTCGTGTAGCGGGCTGTTTGCAGATCGACGATACGCGTGTCGAGCTCCAGGAAGCGGTTGACGACTTCCGAGTCGTCGATCTCGGTGCCGGGCTCTAGCAAACCGGCAGCTTGGAGGATCACGCGGTTGTACTCGACCGCGCCGTAGGCGGCCTGTATCGGTCGCAGCCAGTGGACGGTCGTTGCGACCATTAACGAGCACACGAGCGCTACCCCGGCAGCAAAGCTCAAGGTCCAAAGCGGCGATTCCTTATCGAGCATGGCGTCTTTGTCGCGCGGCAATCCGCCAGCGGACTGCAATGTGGTCGAGTAGCGGCGTGCACAGAACCGCTAGCAGCAGCGCGAACAGCGTGCCTTCAGGGTGATCGGGGTTGAGCGTTCTGATCAGCAGGGTCAGCACGCCGAAGAGAATCGCCTGCAGCCAACGGCCAGGGACGCTCCGCGCCGCCGTCGTGGGATCCGTAAGGATGAATGCCGCTGTAAAGGCGAAGCTGCCGAGCACCGGCTGCCAATACCACGGCACGGTCGCGAATCCCCAGCTGGCGATCGCGAGCCCCGCCGTGGCGCCGATCCCGGATTGCCACGCGGCGCTGCGACGTGCGAAGAGGTATAGAGCCCCGAACAGGCAGGCCGCTGCCGAGGTCGTGCCGAAGGCGCCGACGTGACGTCCGAGAAAGGCGTCGGTCCAGCTCAGCGCGGCGCTGTCCACACCGCCGGCCGCGACAGATTGCCATGCAGGTAGAATTTCCGTACCTGGAATCCACATGCGCATCGTTAGCGTTTCCGGGTAGGCGACAATGAGAAAAACGGCGCCGAGCAAAGACGGGTTGACGAGGTACCGGCCGGTACCGCCGAATACGTGACAGCCGAACAGCGCGCCGAAGCTCATGCCGAGCGCAACCCAGTGCGCCGGCACGCCGGCTGGCAGCAATAGCACGAATAGCCACGCGGCTAAGGCCCATGACGGGTCAAGAGGGTGGCTTCGGGTACGCGCGAAGAGCTCCGCCCAGCCGCGGCTCACCGCCAAGGCGACCAGCAGCGCAGGTGCGAGCAGCGCGAAGCCGAGCAGGCACTGCACGAACCCAGCCGAGCTCGGGAGTTCGAGTCTGTCGAGCAGACGGAGCTGCCATATCGCTGATTCGATCGACGCGGCTGCGACTGAATCAGAGCCTGCGTGGCTGGCAACAACCTGTCGGCCCAGCGCCCACGCCCCCATGAGCGCTGCCGGCATCGAGGCGACAAAGAAGTCGCGGATTGCGCCATCGGTCTCGCGGCGCGTTCGCATGAGCGGTGCCAGGGCTGCGGTCGGGTTCGTCATTCGGTCCTTCGGCGCCCGTCCCGCAGTGGGTGCGTCGCCCGCGAATCTGCTTAGCGTTTGTCGACGACGATCTTTCCGCCCTGAACCACAATCTCGACGTTAAGCAGATCGAAGATCAGGTCCAACGGGTCGCCGTCGACAATCACGATATCGGCAATCTTGCCGGGCTCGAGTGTGCCCAGATCATCCGACATATTGAGGAAGGCGGCCGTGTTCGGGCCCATGAGCTTCACCACGTCGAGCGGCGAGAACATCAGGTTCAAAGTGCGCAGCTCGTGCTTGAGCCCGTCTCGCGGGTGATATCCCGTGTCGGTACCGAAACCATAGACAACGCCGGCATCCCACATCGTGCGCCCATTGATGACTTTCTCTCCGGCGGCATTCGAGCCGGTGCCGAGAATTTCCTCAGGCCACTGACTGCCATCGCGAAACGTAGGGATGTTGGTGTCGTTGAAAATCCCGAAATGCGGCACGGCGAAGCCGGTCGTCGAAAGATTCTCGATGCCGGCGTCGACGATGCGCTTGGCGTCGGCTGGGGTCATATAGCTGTCGTGCGGCGAGTGCACGAGCTTAGTGGTGCCGGCGTCGATTGCCGCATGCATGATCGGAACGGTCGAAGCATGCACCATCACGTCGAGCCCGAGATTGTTTGCCTCATCGGTAATTTCAGCCAGGAGCTTGCCATCTTCCACGCTGTCGAGTCGCACCTTGACGAACTTGATACCCTGCGCGGCGATCTCCCTGACTCTCGCGCGCGCAGCCTCGGGCGTACCGAAGTTTCTCGGATCGGCGCGCGCCGACGTGATGATGCGCGGTCCCTCCAGCTCGCCGGATTGGATGCGGCGCTCGAGCTCTACGATGCCGGGATCCGGGCCTCCACCCGACATCAAGGTCGTGTAGCCTGCCTCGAGAAACTCACGCATCCGGACGACCGATTGCTCGCGAAACCAGGCTTCATCATCGCCGCGCATGATATGCCGATGCCCGTCGATGAATCCGGGCAGCACGGTCATGCCTTGGGCATCGACGATTGGCAGGCCTCGCGCATTGGCGGCTGCTCCAGCGCCGGCAGATACGATCCGCCCCTCGCGGATCACGATGGAGCCGTTGGCGATATTTATGCCCGTTCCGTCAAGGAGCCGTGCGTTGGTGATGACCAGGTCCTGCGCTGAGCCGAAACTCCACAAGAACGTCAGGCAGCAGAAACCAAGTAGCTTTCTCATTGGTGTTACTCCAGCGGTGGGTTGCCGATCTTCGACGAAGCCGTTGTTGCCGTTATCCTAGCAGGCGGCTGCGGATAGGCAACACTGGAACCTATATCTGGAGTTCCGCGATCATCCGGCGCAGTCCGGCCGCGTCCGGGAACGGCTCGTAACCCGCGGCGACGTTGTCACGCATGTGTGCGGGGTTGCCGGTGCCGGGAATCACGCAGGTCACCGCCGGGTGGGCGAGAATAAACTTCAAAAGCACCTGCGCCCAGCTCGCGCAGTTGAGCTCCGACGCCCAGCTGGGTAGCGCGCGGCGGCTTAGCCGGCGAAGCAGGCCGCCACCGCCAAACGGGCGATTGACCATGACCGCGACGCCCCGTTCGGCGGCGAGCGGCAGCAGTCGATTCTCGGCGCCCCGATCGTCGATGGCGTAGTTGAGCTGTACGAAATCGACCGGCTCGCTGCGAATCGCCGCCTCGAGGTCGTCGTGGGCGCTGTCGGTGTAGTGCGTGATGCCGAGATAACGGATTCTGCCTTCGGCCTTCCAGTCGCGCAGCGTCGTCAAGTGCGCTCGCCAGTCGAGGAGGTTGTGAATCTGCATCAGATCGACGACCTCGTCGCGGAGGAGCGCGAAAGACTGATCCATCTGGCGGATTCCGGCATCGCGTCCTCGCGTCCATACCTTGGTGGCGAGAAACGCCTGTTCATGCGCGTCCATCGAGCTCAAAAGCTCGCCGACAGCCGCTTCGGCTGCGCCGTACATCGGTGAGCTGTCGACGACGGAGCCGCCGCCCTCAAACAGGACCCGGAGCACCTCACGGAGCTGCCCGCGCTGTCCGGCGCGGGCATCGAAGCCGCGCCAGGTGCCGCAACCGATGACGGGTAGCGGCTCGCCGCTCGATGGAATGGGTCTGCGTTGCATCGACGGATCCTCAGGTGCCTGCGTGCGTGCAGCAGGCGAGATGCCGGCAGCGACCGCAGCCGCCGCCAAGCGAAGGAAGTCGGCCCGATTCATCGAGCGAGGTCCTGGATCATGCTTGGAAGGCTCTCATACCGCGGCACGCGAGACAACGCATGAGGGGAGCTGCCTGGCTTCCACCCTGATCGGTTCCCGCGAGAATGGATCTGGCGCCTCGGGCGAGGGGTGCTTCGAGATCCGGGTAAACGCTATTACTGTGTTATTCTCCACCGCGGTCTCGGTTCTCGGCCACACCCGCGGGCGTAGCATGCGACGAGTAGTCAACCGAGTGCTTCACCGCTTTTCCAAGGTCGGGTCCTGAGGCTTGGTCGGTGATAAATTGCGCGGCTCCTCTTGGTTTCCAGAGACACATTTGGGGGCCGGCAGCGCGGGCTCGGTTGCGTTTGGTGACCGGACACGCATCGGCACTCGGCCATCGACGCTAGAATTCTGGGGGAGAGGTTCTGTAAATATGGGAGCAACGCTGCATGGCCGCTCCCGAGCATAACCAGCTTGACGCCTGGCCGGTGCTCGACGGGACACTTGCTATTCGAGTTGTGCTCGCCGGGTCTCGGAGAGCGCCAATAACAACTGCTACGGGTTGAAACGTTGTCGATTCCGGTGTCATTGAGGCGCTGCCTCGTTGGGCTTTGGCTTGTGCCAGTCGTTGTGCTCGCGCAGCAGCCCGGCGCTGACACCAAGACCATGCATCCAGTGCGCATCGACAGCCCGCCCGTAATCGATGGGCAGCTCGACGATGCCGTCTGGGCGATGGTCGAGCCTGTCGAGGATCTCCACCAGGTCTGGCCGACCGAATACGCAGAGCCGACGGAGGACACCGAGATCTACGTGCTGTACGACGCGAACGCGTTGTATATCGGTGCGCGCCTCAAGGATAAAACTCCCGAGCAGATAACCGCCCAAGTGCTGCGCCAGGGCGAACGGCCCAATAACGACGACTACTTTGCCGTAATTATTAGCCCGTTCAACGATCAGCGCAGCGGCTATCTGTTCGAAGTGAATCCGAACGGCGTGAGGTCCGAGGCCTTGTATCAGGATGGCAATCGCACGCAGTTCGACTGGGAAGGAATTTGGAACGCGAGTTCGGCCATCCATGAGGATGGCTGGGTCACCGAGATCGAAATACCTTTCAAAAGTCTTTCGTTCGACCCACGCAGCGATACCTGGGGTATCAATTTCACCCGGCGGATCGGTCGCAACAGAGAGGCCGATGGCTGGGTGTCGAGGAACCGCTCCCAGAATCCGGTGGTGTCCGGTCTGGCTGTTGGGTTTGACGGGCTCGAGCAAGGCGTCGGGCTGGATATCATCCCATCCGTCAGCATGGTCGAGAGCAAAGACTACGATCCCGGCAGCTCGACATCGAACTTCGATCCTTCGCTTGACGTGTTCTACAAATTCACACCCGAGCTCACCGGTGTGCTGACTCTCAATACCAACTTCGCCGCAACCGAGGTCGACGATCGGCAGACCAATCTGACGCGCTTCAGCTTGTTCTTTCCTGAGAAGCGGGACTTTTTCCTGCAGGACTCCGACATTTTCGAGTTCGGTGGTCTAGGCCGTAACACTGGCGCGAACTCCCACAACGGTAGACCGTTTTTTTCCCGCACAGTAGGGCTAAGCGAGGATCGCGAGCCCGTGGATCTGATGGGCGGCGTCAAGCTCGCCGGGCGGGCCGGGCCGTGGAGTCTGGGAATGCTCAGCGTGCGCCAGGACGCGACGCCTACCGTGGACGCGACCGACATCTTTGTCGGGCGCGCGGCGATGAATGTCCTGGCCGAGTCCACTGTTGGGATGGTCTTCACCGACGGTGATCCCAAATCCAACCTCGACAATCGAGTCTACGGTGTCGACTTCCAATACCAGAATTCGCGGCTCGCCAGCGGGCGCACGCTCGAGGCTGATGCGTGGTATCAACGCAGCGACACGCCGGGGCTCGAGGACAACGATGAGGCCTTCGGCTTCGCCGTGCGCCGCGAAAGCTTCGAGGGTTTCGGGGGATTTGTCGAGTATCGTGAGCTTCAGGAGAACTTCAATCCGGCGCTGGGCTTCGTGAATCGCATCGGAATCCGCAGACTGAGCACCGCGGTGACCTATTTTTATCGTCCGCGCAACAGTGTTGTGCGGGCCTTCCAGCACCGCATCGGCTATAACCGCACGGAGCGC
Source organism: Rhodospirillaceae bacterium (assembly GCA_024640695.1). Lineage (GTDB taxonomy): Bacteria > Pseudomonadota > Gammaproteobacteria > Steroidobacterales > Rariloculaceae > JAHEEM01. Next base: position 6,185 of record JAHEEM010000024.1, read on the forward strand.
CTGAGAGATGGGCAAATCGGGAGCGAGTTCCTCAACTGGCGCCTCGCGGAAATTCAGAACCATCGCGGCGATCGTGTCATCTTCAGCTATGTGCCCCAGCGCGAGAATCTCGACGAGAATTTCGAGATCAACGATGGAATTGTCATCCCGGTCGGTGATTACGAGTGGGATAACTTTCGGTTCGAGATGCGAACGGGGCAGCAACGCAAGGTGTACGGGAGCCTGACCTACGACAGCGGTGATTTCTATGGTGGCACTAAGGTTACCTGGAAGCCTCAGATTGCGTGGCGACCATCTCCGCACTTCTTATTCGACCTGTCGTACGAGGTTAACGACATCGAGTTGCCAGAAGGCGCGTTCGATACGCGCCTGACGAGCTTGCGAGCGGAGGTCGTGTTCTCATCGAAGCTCGCTTGGGTCAATCTTTTTCAGTGGGACAACGTCTCTAACGTCCTCGGGATCAATAGCCGGCTGCATTGGATACCGCGAGCAGGTCAGGAGGCCTTCTTCGTGATCAATCACAACCTCCAGGATGAAGACCGAGATAAGAGCTTCCACTCCCAGACCGCGGACCTGACCCTGAAATTCAACTACACCTTCCGCTATTAAAGGCGAGCAGACAAGGTCGCAGTAGACGCAGTCGGCGGACCGGGGCAGCGCCGCTCTGGTGTGCAAATGGACGCGTCGGTACACTGGACACCAATTAAATAGAGCACGAAACACGGTCCGATGTTGATTTTTCGCCAGCTCATCGATTACCGATCCAGCACCTACACCTATCTGCTTGCAGACATCGTGTCCCGGGAGGCCGTGCTGATCGATTCGGTGTTCGAGCAAGCTCGCCGCGATGCGGCGCTGATCGAGGAGCTCGGTCTGAAGCTGCTGTGCACGCTCGAAACGCACGTGCATGCCGATCACGTCACCGGCGCATGGCTTGCCAAGCAACGCCTCGGCAGCGAGATCATGCTGTCAGAGCAAGCCGGCGCCGACTGTGCTGACCGTTATCTGCAGCACGGTGACCGCGTCGAATTCGGCAAGCGCTACCTTGGTGTCCGCGCCACGCCGGGGCATACGAGTGGATGCCTGACTTACGTTCTGGACGACGAGAGCTGCGCATTTACGGGTGATTGTCTGTTGATCAGAGGCGCCGGGCGGACGGATTTTCAGCAGGGCGATGCCGCGACTATGTATCGCTCTGTCTATACGCAAATTTTATCGCTGCCCGCATCTTGTCTGCTTTATCCTGGGCATGATTACCGCGGGCTTACGGTAACCAGCGTCGGCGAGGAACGTGCGTTCAATCCGCGGCTTGGCGGCGAGCTCAGCGAGTCGGATTTCGTGGGCTATATGCAAAACCTCGGCCTCTCGCACCCTAAGCAGATGGACGTCGCCGTGCCCGCTAACCTGCGTTGCGGGAGGCCGGAGGCCGCAGCGGGCGCCGAGGATGAAGCCGACTGGGCGCCGCTGAATTACACCTTTGCGGGGATTTGGGAGATTCAACCGGACTGGGTCGAGGAGCACGCGAACGATCTCTGCATACTGGACGTGCGTGAGACTGATGAGTTTGATGGCCCGCTCGGACACATACCTAACGCGCAGCACATCCCGCTCGGCGAGCTGGAGCAGCGCATCGCCGAAGTTCCGCGTGAGCAGCCCGTCATCACGGTCTGCCGAGCCGGTGGAAGATCGGCCCGCGGCACGCTGATACTGAAGAATGCGGGCATCGACCAGACCGCGAATCTAGCCGGCGGCATGTTACGTTGGCGTGCATTAGAACTTCCGGTGGTCGGCGGTAGCGATTGAGGGCCCCGGACGGGGCCACCCAGGGCAGGGCAAGTAAGAGGAAACCTTCAATGAAGATGTCGACACCGGAGCAATCGATCGAGAGAGCATCGCCTCGACGGCTATGGATGGCAACCGCGGCCGCGCTGGGCGCGGCTGTCGTGTTGCTCGTAACAGCCATCTTGCCGTCCGAGTACGGCATAGATCCGACCGGTATCGGCGGGGCGCTTGGATTAACGGCGCTGACCGCTCAGGCGGGGCGCACGCTCGAGATCACTGACGTTCTCGGTGGCAACCAGGACGTTAGAACTGTTGAGATCCCCGATTTTGGCGAGCCCGTGCCGTTACCGAATCCGGGCATCAATCAGCAGGAGGCTGCGGCGCCGCAGAGCCGGACGGTGACCGTCACGATTCCCGCGGAGCAGGGGACCGAGATCAAGACGGTGCTGCGGGAGGGCAAGGTCATCCTTTACAGCTGGTCGATCGATCGCGGTGACATCTATTCGGATTTCCACGGCCACGACCCGGAAGTCAGCGCCGATTTCTGGGTGCGCTACCATGAACACCAGCAGGGTTCGGGAGGCAACGGCTCCCTCGTTGCGCCGTTCGGCGGAGAGCATGGCTGGTACTGGCTGAACTACAACGAGTTTCCCGTAACGGTGACGCTGACCGTCAGCGGCTATTACGACGACATCATCGACTACGGAATTTTCTAGCCCGCAAGCCCCGCCGGCGCCGGATCCCTGTCAAGGTCAACGCGGCAACTGAGAGCCAGGTGCGCTGCGGGCTTTCAGTCTCGGGCTGGCATCGGTAGCCTGAACACCGAGTGCGCGAGCAGATTACTTAGCGTCGTTGCGAGGAACATGGTTGCTGTCATCGGGACGAGGCTGCCATCGAAAAACACACTCGTAAGCGCGCCGAGTCCCGAGCCGATGAAGAACATCAAAGTCGTAAATACGGAAGCGGCGCTGCCGCTCAATCGTTTGAAATATCCCATATAAACGGCGTTGCCGGCGGGATTGATTAGACCGATACTGCCGACACCGATCATTATCAGCGGCAAGACTGCATAGATCGTCACCCAACCGGTCAGGGTTACTACGAAAAGACCGGCCACAGCGAACCATTGGATTGCGCACCCGAAGCGAAACATGCGGCGCGGATCCTTGCGCCTCAGCAGCTTCATGCTAGTGAGATTCGCAGCCATCAAGGCCAGGGCGCTTGCACCGAACAAGAACGGAAAACTGCCCGGCGAGAAGCCGAAATATTCGATATAGAGGAACGACGCATTGGTCAGAAAGACCATCAAGACCGCAGCGCCGAGCGCCATCGACAGCGCGTAGCGTGCGGGGGCTCGACGCTTGTCGACACGACGGCTTACAACTTCGTAGCACTGCTGAAAGGTCGACAGAACGGAGATGCGCATTGGCGGCCCGGCCCGAGTCTCCGGGATCAGCAGCGCGTACCAAGCGATTAGTATTAGCCCGTAAACGGCGAGGCCCGCGAAGATTGCGCGCCAACTGATGCTCAGGAGCACAGCTCCGCCGGCAGGTGCGAGCAATGGTGCGAGCAGCATGATCAGCATGACGGTCGCAAACTTCTCGCCGGCCTCCGACGGGGCATACATGTCACGAATCGAGGCAAGGCTCACGACCGTTGCGAAGCCGCCGCCGAGCGCCTGCACGATACGCAGCAGCAGCACTACGCTAATGGAGTCGCCGTAGGCGATGCCGAGGGTGGCCAGCACATATATGACAAGCCCGACGAGACCGACAGCTTTCCGTCCCACTTGATCGGAGAGTGCGCCGCCAAAGAACTGACCGACTCCGAATCCGATGAGGTACAGGCTGATCGTGTAATTTACCATCTCGATGCTGACATCGAAGGTGCTGGCCATGGTCGGTAGCGCTGGAAGGTACGCATCGACTGTGAGCGGACCAAGCCCGATCAGTGCGCCGAGAAAGGCGAGGAAATACGGTGGCGGGACCGGCGCGACGTCGGCGATCGCGTCGCTATTGGTCATGCCGACGTCCAATTAGGTGCTGCGACTGGTTCATAGTGTGCAGTCAGATGGGGCGTCGACGACGGTCCGCGGGGCTCGTGAGTGGATTCGATGGGGCAAGGCCGCTTCGGCGCCTCAGGATTGCGATGGGCAGTCGCAACGCTATCACAAACGTGGCGACTAGCGGCAGATAAACTTTAGCGTCTGGGCGCCGCTTCTTGTATATCATCCTCTGAGGCGAGCAGGCCGAACAACTCGTTGCGGACGGACTGGAAATGAAGGCGGTACGCGCAAGTCGGCGTTGGAGTGTCTTGGCATCGGGCATGCTGGTGCTGTTCGGATTTTCCGCCGCCGCGCAAGAGGCGGTGACGGAGCCCGAATTCCATTTCGCTCGTCTGGCGTTTGGCGCATACGGCAGCGACTACGGCTCGCGGCGTTCCGAGCCATGGCTGCGCGACTGGCCCGAGGCGGATTTTCATTTTACACAAGGTCTCGGCAGGCTGACGCGGATCCCGACGACCGCAAACAACCGTCACGTCCGCATCGATGACGACATGTTGTTCGACTACCCTGTGCTATACGCTGTCAAGGTTGGGTTCATGCGGCTCACGGATTGGGAAGCTGCGCGTCTGCGCGAGTTCTTGAATCGCGGTGGGTTCCTGATCGTCGACGACTTTCATGGGCCGGAGGAATGGGCAGAGTTTGCGGCATCCATGCGGCGTATCTTTCCCGAGCTGCCGATTCTGGATATTCCACCGGAGGACGAGATCTTTCACGTGCTCTACGACCTGGATCAGCGCGTGCAGATTCCGGGCGCACAGGCGATTTGGCAAGGCGTCACCTGGGAGGATCCGCGCGGCAAGACGCCATACTGGCGCGGTGTCTATGATAACGACGGGCGCTTGCTTGTCGCGATTAACTTCAATATGGATCTAGGTGACGCGTGGGAGCACGCCGACAATGCTTTCTACCCGGAACCGCTCACGGCGCTCGCCTATCGCTTCGGGGTCAACTACGTGATTTACGCGATGACGCATTGACAGCCCGGGTATCAGCGGAAGCGCCGTCCGCCCGCCGCGCGGCCCTGATCGTATCCTGTCTCGTAGCCATGATCGAAGTCCTCACGCGGGTCGCGCGCTGTCTTGCGCGGCTGCAGCGGACACAGCGGCATGCTCGGCTCGAAGATGCTGCCCGAGGCCCGCTTGTATCCTTCAAGATAGCCCTTGTAATAACCATTACAGAACTCGTCCTGGTCCGCCACACCGGACAGCGGGGTCAAGGCGATTAGAATCAGGCTGAGTCTTGCGAACGACTGGCGAAGATACATGGGGCTCTCCATCGCGGTGATGCGGCTAATCTAGCAAAAAGCTGCAGGCCCCGCGCACGAGCACCGTGCCGGGCAGAGGGCGGCTATCGAGCCCGTCTGTATCTGCCGGTATGATGCGGTGCCGGGCGCGAGCCCCGTATTCATAGTCTTTGGGAGGGCGGTGAGAATGCGAATTGCAATGATGGGGTCCGGCGGTGTCGGCGGTTACTTCGGCGGCCGTCTTGCGGCAAGCGGCTGCGAAGTCACGTTCATCGCGCGCGGCTCGCACCTCGAAGCGATTCGCAAACAGGGGCTGAGAATAGACAGCCGGGACATGGGCAGCGCGACGATTTTCCCGGCGAATGCGACGGACGATCCTGGCGAGGTCGGTGAGGTCGACTACGTCATCATTGGCGTTAAGCTTTGGGATACGGCGGCGGCTGGCCATGCGATACGGCCGATGCTCGGGCCTCGGACGGCGGTTCTGTCGCTGCAAAACGGCGTCGAAGGCGATGACGTGCTGGCGCCGATTGTTGGTGCGGAGCGTCTGATTGGCGGTGTCGCATTCATTGCAAGCTCGATCGGGGAGCCTGGGGTAATCAAGCACATCGGGACGATGCAGCGCCTCGTAATTGGCGAGCGTGCCGGGGGCAGCTCGCCCCGAGTCGAGGCGCTGCATGGGGCGCTAGTTAACGCGGGAGTGACAGCGGAGATCAGTGAGGATATCCAGCGAACGATTTGGGAAAAATTCGTCTTTCTGGTTGGCCTGAGCGCTACGACGACGTTGGCGCGAACGACCCTGGGGCCGATTCGTGAGGACGTTGATGGGCGCGAGTTTCTGTACGCAGTCATGAGCGAGACCGTTGCGATTGCGCGCGCCAAGGGCATCAGTTTGCCGGCTGACTATGCGGCGGACCGCCTCACATTCGCCGACGGTCTGCCGACGGACATGACCTCATCCATGCACCACGATCTCAATAACGGCAAACCGCTCGAGCTTGCCTGGCTCAGCGGCGCTGTCACCCGATTCGGGCAGGAGCTCGCAGTGCCCACGCCGGTGAATCACACGGTGTTTGCCGCCTTGAAACGCCTGGCTGCGCCGGGGCCGTGATCCTGCCGAAGCTTACGGTGCGGCGCGTGCGCACGCACGCAATTGAGGTGCCGATGCGCCGGCCGCTGGGCACGAGCGCGGCGCTGATGCAGTCGGCGCCATTCGTACTTGTCGAGATCGAGACGGAGGAGGGCATCACCGGACGTGCGCACGCATTCTGCTATCTAGCGGCAGCTGCGCCGATGATCCGGCGCATCGTCACGATGGCGGGTGAGGCGATTGCGGGCGGCGCGGTCGATCCACACGCCATTGGCGCGTCTCTGAGCGCGCGTTTCCGCTTGTTGGGGGTGCACGGCGTCGTGGCGATGGGCTTATCGGCGCTGGATGTGGCCTGCTGGGACGCGCTCGCAACGGCTGCCGGCGTGCCGCTAGCGGACTACCTTGGCGCGCAGCGCGCAGCCGTTGCCGCCTACAACAGCAACGGCCTGAGCCTTAAGGAACCCGAGTGCCTCGGCTCAGAAGCGCTGGCGCTACTGGAGCCGGGATTCGGCGCCGTGAAAATTCGGCTCGGCCGGGTCGATCATGAGCGCGACCTTGCCGCGGTCGAGGCGGTGCGCAGCGCCATACCCGCGGACACGGTTCTCATGGCTGATTACAACCAGGCGCTCACGGTCACCGAAGCACTGGAGCGCGGCGCGGCACTCGAGGGCGCCGGCCTTGCTTGGATCGAGGAGCCCGTCGCCGCCGATGATCTGCCTGGCTGCGCTCGTGTCGCCGCGGCGCTCGACACGCCCGTTCAAATTGGCGAGAACTTCTACGGGCCGAACACGGTTGCCGCGGCGCTTGCCGCGCGCTCGGCGGACTATCTGATGTTCGATCTCATGCGCATCGGCGGTGTCACCGGCTGGCTCGCCGCCTCGAAGCTCGCAGGCGAGGCCGGGATACCCGTTTCGTCGCATCTATATCCCGAAGTCAGCGTGCATCTGCTCGCTGCGAGCGATTCGGCGCACTGGATTGAATACGTCGATTGGGCGGAGCCGTTCCTCGAGGTGCCGCTGCGGTTGCACTATGGGAAGATTTCCGTGCCAAACGAGCCGGGCACCGGTGTTCGCTGGGATGCCGCAGCGCTGCGCCGCTATAGTATCGATTGAGCCAAGATTGCTCTAAAGTTGCTGCTTATCAAGCGGGAGGATGAGTGATGAAACAAACGGCCATGCTGGCGGCTCTCGTAGCAGGGTTGATTGCCCGGGGCGTCTTCGCGCAAGGCCTTGTCTCAATCGATGAGCAGATTGCCGACGGCGGTATTGCAACGCAGGAGATTGGCGACGGGCTTTACGTTTTCTATTTCGCGTCGGGAGGTAATCTTCTCGTCTCGATCGGCGACCAAGGCGTGCTCATCGTCGATGACCATTTCACCGATAGCGTGCCGGTTTATCAGGCAAAGATTCGCGAGCTCGGTGGCGGTGGTATCGATTTCGTCGTCAACACGCACTGGCACTACGATCACACCGAAGGGAATCAGATTCTCGGTCCGCAGGGTGCCTGGATGGTTTCGCAGGCCAACTCGCGAGACATGATGACTAAAGCCAATATCATCAACGTCGTCGTGCGGCCCAACGTCAATCAGGCCGCCTACGATACGGTCGCGCTGCCGGTGGCAACTTTCAATGACGCGATGCAGCTGCATTTCAACGGCGAGCGTATAGACCTGCTGCACTTCGGTCCTGCGCACACGACCGGCGATGCCGCGGTCATTCTCAGAGGTCACAACGTGGTTCATCTCGGTGACGTGTTCAACACGTCCGGGTTCCCGTTTATCGACGCTGACAACGGCGGTGATATCGATGGTGTCATACGGTTCTGTGAGGCAGTGCTGCTCGAGATCAACCAGGACACTGTCGTCGTGCCGGGGCATGGGCGCGTTGCGGGTTACGCGGAGCTGCGTGACTACGTTGCGATGCTTACTACGGTACGTGACCGCGTTGCGGCGCTGATCGCCGAGGGGGCGACCCTCGATGAAGTGCTTGCGGCCAGGACGACCGCCGAGTGGGAAGACTCTCTAGGAGACCCGATTCGGCTCATTGATCGTGCCTACGCAAGTCTGTCACGTTGATCAGCAGACACTACGTAGTGTCGGCGAAGCGCTCGCACTGACGGGGGTGGTTCGCGCCGCCGTTGAAGTCGGATGTTCGAGTAGAGCTCATTCGAACCGCTGGCTCTTAACGCATCGCTGGAGAATCAGAGTTTGCTGACTATTCTTATTGTGGCAACGCTCCTGAGCGTCGTGGCTTGCCATGTCATAGCGCGCAGCCGGGGCGGTAACGGCGTGTACTGGGGCATCATGGGCTTTTTATTCGGTCCGTTTGCGATCCCGTTTGCGTTCTTCGCCAAACCGAAGCGGCCGTTGCCGGAGGACACGACCGAGTAGGTAGCGACTCTTCTAGCCCGCAATCGCCCAGTTTAGCCTACTCGGCTAGCGGGTAATCCCAAACGAAGTTCTCCAGGTTGGGCATCTCGATGGCGGGCAGCGTCCGAGCGTCGATGACGTCATTGGGTCCGATGATGCCATTAATGTGCAGCAGGTGTGCCGTCAGCGCGTAGGCCTCGTCGTTGGTCAAAGAGTGCGGCTGCACATACGGCATGGCGCGACGCACGTAGTCGAAGATCGTGGTCGCGTAGGGCCAATAGCTGCCGATCGTCTTCACGGCGCGGTCACTGGTCAGGCTGCCCTGGCCGCCGGCTAGACGGTCGTTGAGCAAGCCTTCTCCCTGAGGCCCATGGCAGGCCGCACACTTCACGGCAAACACCGCCGCGCCGGCACTGGGCGTACCCGAACCTTGCGGCAGGCCATCACCGTCTGGTGCGACGCTGATGTCCCATCCAGCAATTTCCTCCGGCGTTGCCGCGACACCGAGGTTCGGTCCTTCTTGTGCGACTGCAGCACTGATCCAGGCAACGGCAGCGCACGCAGCGGCTATGCGCGATCTAGACATACACATTGCTAACCTCGTTGTTTTCCGCGACCTGCCAGTTCTGTATTGCGTGGTAGTGGTAGGACACTTGCGAACCCTTCTCGGCGAGTAGCGCGTCGCGCGTCGGCTGCACGGCGCCGGTCTCGTCGATTGCGCGGCTCATGAGCACGGCGGGGCCGCCATCCCAGCGCCACGCCATACGGAAACGAGTCAAGGCTTTGGAGAGCACTGGTTCGCTCAGCGCCGCTTCGGCCCAGCTACGCCCGCCATCGGCGGAGACTTCGACCCGGCGTACGCTACCGGCGCCGGACCAGGCGATCCCTGAGATCTCGTAGAGCCCCGGTCCCTGCATCGTGAGTCCGCCTGATGGTGAGGTGATCACCGACTTCACACCCATTGGAAATGTGAACATCAGCGATTTGCCGCTCGGCAGCAGATCGGTGTATTTCGAGGTCTCGTCGCGCGTCATCGTAGGCCCGCTGGTAAGCTTGATGCGTCGCAGCCATTTGACGCTGATATTGCCTTCCCAGCCCGGCAAGAACAGCCGTAACGGATAGCCCTGCTCGGGACGCAAGGCTTCGCCATTCTGGTAAAGGGCGATCAACGCATCGTCCATTGCCTTGTCGAGCGGCACGCTGCGTGTCATCGCCGCGGCGTCGGCGCCTTCTGCGAGCAGCCAGCGCGATTGCGGGGCGACGCCGGCCTCCTCGAGCAGGACGCCAAGCGGTATACCGGTCCACTCGCTGCAGGAAACCATACCGTGGATTTCGCCGCACGATCCAGCCGGCGCTTGTGCGGACAGGTTCGGTCGGCTGTTGCCTGAGCATTCCAGAAACTGGATGCGTGACACCATCGGGTAACGGTGCAGCGCCTCCATAGAGAAAATCAACGGGCGCTCGACGAGGCCGTGAATCAACAGCTGATGCTGCCCGGGATCGATATCGGGAATCCCGCTGTGATGCCGTTCGAAATGCAGGCTGCTGGGAGTGATGATGCCGGATAGCTTTTCGAGCGGCGTGCGTGACGAGCCCGCGCCGGTCGTGCCCCCTGCCGGGGGTCCGACATAACGCTGCACGCTGTCCTCGAAGCGTGATCGCTGGCCGTGCCCGCTCAACGGTGCACCCGGCGCCCGCATCCAGTCGGCAATATCGGGCGGCGCCGCGACGGCGGGTCGCGCCGTCATGAGGCCAAGTGCGCCCGCGCCGAGCAGCGCTGCGCCGCCGCCGAGAAATACCCGCCGGTGCAGTAGGCCGTTACCGGCCACTTGCTCTGGATCTGCTTGATTTAGATCGTTTTTCGCCATTGGGCGCTCTCCGCGAAACCGGAATTGAGAGTCAATACTATAAACTTTCGGAGCCGGAAAGTCGTAATTATCGAGGTGCCAGGGCGCCCCTCGTGGGTCCTGCGCTTGCAGATGCGCTCGCCCCGGGCGTATCGTTGGTTTTTCTGAAAACCAGCCATGGCGGATTCCATCATGCCAATCTCTAGCTCCGTTCAGGCACTTGCCGCGGCAGTGATCATGTCCACTGTAGTAAGCCTTGGCTGCGCCCAGGAGGCACCGCCTGCCGCCGGCGCGGCGGCGTACATTCAGGGCGTGACGGGCCACGGCCAGCCGAATGAGCAGACCCTCGAGCAGATCAACGCCGCGGGTTACGCAGCCGTAATCGATTTGCGCGGGCCCGAGGAGAATCGCGGCCTCGCGGATGAGCGCGCTACGGTGGAAGGGCTCGGCATGAGCTACATTCCGCTGCCGATCGTGGGCGAAGGTGCCATCAATTTCGATAACGCGAACGAGCTCGACCAGCTGCTGGCGCAGTTCGACAAGCCCGTGTTCGTGCACTGCGGCAGTGGGAACCGAGCCGGCGCGCTGCTGGCCTTGCGGGCGAAGCTCAACGGTGCCGACGACGAGACAGCCGTCGAGGCGGGTCGCGAGACGGGCCTTGCAGGACTCGAGGACGTCGTCAGACAGCGGCTCCTGGATCGCTGATCGGCCCAGGCAGCAGGGCGCCGTGCCCGGCCGGCGCCGCCGAATCTTTCGGATTGTCCGCATGGAGCCGAGGTGCGCTTTTGGCTATAGTAGCGTCCGCTAGCAAGGCTCGGCTGAGTAAATCTCACTGGAATTGAGACCGAGTATCGCGCCGCGGTTGCGGTCTGTCTTGCGCTGATTGACCCCATAACTGTGCGGATTCGGGTATTTTCATGAATGGACGTATCTCACTGCGCGCGTTGCTAGCACTGCTCGCTGCCTGCGGTGCTCCCGCTCTTGTAACGGCTCAGATCTCTGAGGACCTCGTCATCCCGTTCACGGATCAGGAGCCTGAGCTTGCGGACTTTGCGGGCATGCAGCCCTCCACGGCGCTGCGCAGCAAGATGGCAAAGGTCACCGATTTCGTGCAGCGCGTGCCGGACGATGGCGCCCCTTCTACACAGCGGACCGAAGTTTACGTTGCCTATGACCAGCGCAACTTCTACGCAGTGTTCCTGGCCTTCGATGATCAACCCGGCCAGGTGCGCGCTAATCTGTCGCCACGCGAAAACATCGACAATGACGACAATGTCGGGATTCTTTTGGATACCTTCAACGATCAGCGCACCGGCTATGCGTTTCGATCATCGCCGCTTGGCGTCCAATGGGATGGACGTTGGCTGGAGGTCTCCAAGACTCCGGGCTTCGATAGTTCCTACGAAGCCGTCTGGTATACGGACGGGCAGCTGACCGATCAAGGCTATATGGTCAAGATGAGCATCCCGATGCGCACGCTGCGTTTCCCGGAAACAGATGCGCAGACCTGGCGCATCATGTTTGAGCGACAGATTCCGCGCACGAGCGAGCAGGCGCACTGGCCACCGTACACAAGCACGATTCAGGGGCGGCTCAATCAGGCAGCTCGCCTGACCGGGGTCCAGGACGTCTCGCCCGGGCGGAACATTTTGCTGATTCCGTTTGCATTCGCGCGTAATTTCGATGTGCTCGATCCGAGTTTGCCGGGCGGGCCAGGTTTTAACGCGGATTCTGAGGAGGATTTCGGTCTCGATGCCAAATTCGTTTTTCGCGACAGTCTCGTCCTCGATGCGACCTACAATCCGGACTTCAGTCAGGTAGAGTCCGACGAGCCGCAGGTCACGCTCAACCAGCGCTTCGAGGTGCGTTTCCCCGAGCGCCGGCCGTTCTTTCTCGAGAATGCCGACTACTTTGCAACCGAGTCTGCACTGGTTTTCACGCGCCGCATCGTAGATCCGGAGATGGGGCTTAAATTCACCGGCCGCCAGGGCGATTGGGGCATAGGCAGCATGCTCATCGACGACGAGGCGCCTGGTCAGGGCCGTCCGCCCGGCGATCCACGTGCGGGCGAGGTAGCCGACATTGGAGTTATGCGTGTGTTCCGGGACTTCGGTGAGCAGTCGCGCGTCGGAATCCTCTATACCGATCGCCAGTTTGCCAATACGTCTAATACGGTCACGAGTTTCGATACGCGGCTCAAGATCAACAATAACTGGTCGACAGACCTGCAGTACGTGGAGTCGGAGTCCCTGCTCTCGACCGGGCAGAAGATCAGCGGTATCCAGCGAAATGTGCGTCTTGACCGGAGCGGCCGGAATTTGTCGATGCATATCCATAAGCTCGATACGACTGAGGGCTTCCGGGCCGATTTAGGCTTTTTGAACCGCAACTATTCGCCTGACAGCGACGGCGTTCATATGAACGTCAACTATCTTTTCTGGCCTGCCGATTCAAAAATCAATAGCTGGGGTCCGACGCTCAACCTGACTCATATCGACGATCAGAGTGGGCTGCGCCTCTATACCCAGGCGCGACCGCAGCTCGTCTTCAATCTCGACGGCCAGACCTCATTTAGTTTGCGGTACGAGACGGTCAAGGAACGTTTGCGGCCGCAGGATTTTCCGGGGCTGCCCGAAAACCGTAATTACCCTCAGGTAACGTGGTCAGCAACGCTTGAAAGCCAAGCCTGGGCTATGCTCGGATTTTCCAGTGTCCTCTCGACCGGGGAGGAGATTAATCTGTCACCGCCCACGGGTATCGAGCCCGAACTCGCCGATGCGACGGGCGCGGAGTTGACGTTCTTCTGGCGACCAATTGACAGTCTGCGCATCGATACCACATATCTATATACCGAGCTCGAGGATCAGGCTGGCAGAGGTTCAATTTTTTCTAACGAGATATTTCGGGCGAAGTTTAATTACCAGTTCACAAAAGAGTGGTCGTTGCGGTTTATCGTGCAGCAAGATGAGATCGATCCTGGATCGCCTCTGTTGACGTCGCTTGAGAGAGATAAGAATCGAAACTACGACTTACTTGCTCGTTACGTGATCAATCCATGGTCGTCACTCTACGTAGGTTACAACAGCAACTCGAGTAACTTTGATCTCGTGGAAACGACTGACGGCACAGAGATCGTGCGTACAGATGGTTTGAGGCAGGACGGCGAGCAGTTCTTTGTAAAGTTTTCCTATCTCCTGCAGCCCTGAATCGGTCGCTGCCGCTCAGCTCAGGGCCCAGCCCCAACAGCAGCGGCGAGTTACTGGTTCTCTGGAGGCTCTTCGCCCCACCCGGCCGCGCTACGGGCTTGCCCGCCGCGATCGAGCAGGCAATACTCACAAGACAAAAAACGCGTGCTATGGTCCATGCGACGCTCGGCAGCCTGCCAGGCGCGAGGCTTAATGGGAGAAGATGATGAAGGTCATGTCGTTCATGCCTGGCGTTTTGACGCTGCTAATCGCGCTGCTTCCGGCGGCGAGTCTCGCGCAAGCGCCGCAGCGCGCAATTACGCAGATTGCGGATAATCTCTACTGGGCCGAGAACGCAGGGCATCGTGCGGTATTTCTCGTTACAGACGAAGGCGTCATCCTCGTCGATACAATCAATGCCGATTTCTCGCAGTGGCTAAGAGGTCAAATCCAGGAACGCTTCGGTGTTCCCGTGCGCTACGTGCTCTACAGCCACCATCATTGGGACCATGCCTCGGGCGGTGCAGTGTTTTCCGATACTGCGCGTTTCGTTGGGCACGAGAACATGCTCGCGTATCTAGAGATGCCGCCGGCCAACACGCGCTTGCCGGATCAGATGGCCGCGATGGACGGTGATCGCGACGGGGGGATACAGGAGAGCGAAGCAACGGGTAATGTCGCGGATTCGTTCGATCTATTCGATGCCGATCGCAACGGTGTAATCAGCGGTGCCGAAGCGGTACGCGGTCCGCTCGGCGAGGTCCGCGCTCCGGATCTGGTGTTCAAGGACCGCATGACCGTTACTCTAGGCGGCGCGGAGGCTGAGATCATCCACGTTGGACGGATGGCGCATACCAACGATATGAGCATTGTGGTATTTCCGGCGCAGCGTGCGGTTTTCGTCGTCGATTTCGTAAGCCTCGGCCGCCTGCCGTTCCAGCGCCTCGTGGACGGTCAGCTAAACGCGTGGCTCAATGCGATTCGTGGCGTGGAGATGCTCGACGTCGACGTCGTCGCGCCCGGGCATGGTGTGGTCGGCAATCTAGACGATGTCGTCGCGCACCGGCACTACATCGAAGAGCTCAGGGATCTTGTCGCCGCCGGTATCGCGCGCGGAGCGACGCTGGCCGAGCTGCAGGAAGAGATCCAGATGACGCCTTACCAGAACTGGATCAGCTATGCGCAGTGGCGTGCTATGAACGTCGAGGGGATGTATCGGATACTGACCCAGTAGCGACAGCTTGCTCGGCTCAGCGTTCGAGCTGAGCGAGCTTGCCGGCGACTTCTTTCCACTCGTCTGCGTCTTCGGGCGGGTCTTTCGCCTGCGAAAGCACCGGCCATTTCTTCGCGAGCTCGGCATTGAGTTCGAGGAACTGCTCCTGTCCAGCCGGGATCTCGTCCTCGGAATAAATCGCTTCGACCGGGCATTCCGGTTCGCAGAGCGTGCAATCGATGCACTCCTCGGGGTCGATCACGAGCATATTGGGGCCTTCATGGAAGCAGTCGACCGGGCAGACCTCAACACAGTCGGTGTACTTACATCGGATGCAGCTCTCTGTGACAATAAAGGTCATTCGTTTCGTCCTCGGTGCCTCGTTCTTTCTCGGGCCGCGGCTCGAGCGCGGGCGCCGGTATTGTAGCCTCTGGGCCTGGATTGTCACCAGAAAAGGGTTAGTTCGGGTGTCCGCGTCTGTGGCAACGGCATTTCCGCATATCGATATAAGCGAACCTACTTTAAACGAGAGGATCGTGCCCTAAACTCAGAGACCGAGGCGCTTGAGGCAAGTTGCAAGGAAACGGTATCATCGTCGCCCGATTATTTAGGGACGCGGCGGCGGAGTGCTGCAGATGACCGGCTCCGAGCCGACCCCACACGAACTGCTGCAAACCCAACCGTAGCGTCTGACTTGCGCGGTCGAGTCGTTGCAGGCTCGGATCAGCAGTCCCAAATCAGTCTTGTTGCCGAAGCGTTAAGCATTCGCGAGCCGGCACACCATGGAGATCCGAGATCATCGACGCCAATACGACTAGCGACTCCATCGTTGTTC
>JAHEEM010000201.1 GCA_024640695.1 Rhodospirillaceae bacterium
GCCCGTCTCGCGCGTACTAACGAACGACAAAGCCGTCCTGGATCTCGTCGCCTATATCAATACGCTTCCGTAGATCTCGCCGCGCATCATCGCTCGAAGACCTGCTCGACGGGCACGATCGTGACTTGGTCGGCGCCGATATCCAGCTCGAGGTTTGCGATAACCCTGTCCTCTTCGAGCAGCGTCTGGGGTTTCGGTGACCCGTACTCGATCGGGCTCGCCGCGTTCGTGCTCAGCGCCGCGCGAAGGCTCTCAGCGTTGCCCGTGACGATAGCGATCTTGAGGTTGTCGCCGCGCAGATGCCGCTTGAGTGCGGCGTTAACCTCCTCGAGCGTGAGTTCGCCGAGGGTCTCGCGGAAGCGTGCCAAGTGGCCCGGGGCGCTCACGCCGTAGAAGCGGTCGTCGACGGCGTAGCCCAGGCGCTCGGCAGTCGTTTCCGCAAAGTGCAGCACGTATTTGTCCAGGAACGCGCGCGTGAGCTCGAACTCTTCCGCAGTCATGCCGTTGTCGATGAGCTCGCGGAGCTCATGGATGGCCGCACGCAGCGCGAACTGCGCCTGCGCGTTCGGTAAGGTGCGTATCCAGACCTCGAAGATCTGGTTGCGGCGGGCGACGTTGACGGGCGGCATGGTGCGCTGCCCGCCTTCCGGGAACGCCTCTAGATAAGAGTAGTTGCCATAGTTGAGGCCGCGCGCGCCGCGGATCACCTCAAACAGCCGTCCGGCCTGGTTGCGATGTTCGCCGAGCCAGGAGTTGGCGACCCACAGCGCGTAGAAGTCACGCTCGCCGCGGTGCACATCGAGAGGAAAGCCGAAGCTGATCGAGGCATCGGCGCCGGGCTTCGCGACGAGCAGCAGCTCGCTGCCTTCCCAGCTTGCCGGCTCGATCGCGGGATCGGGTTGCGGCCCGCCGGCCGGAAGCGCCGTGAGCGTTGCTTCGAAATCAGCGACGAGCGCGTTGTCGTAGCCGCCCGCGAGCCCCAAGGTCGCGTTCGCAGCCGTGTAACGCTCGGCGTAGAACGCGGCGACATCATCTAGCGTGATCGAGCGCAAGCCCGCGACCGTGCCCTGGATAGGATGCGCGTAGCGGGTCCCATCGTAGATCATTTCGGTCAGTGCTGCCTTGGCGAGCTCTTCGTCTGACGCGTAGCGCAGTGAGTTTTCCAGATAGTTGATCGTGTCGCTCTTGATGCGCTCGAAATCGCTCGCCTCGAAGGCCGGGCGCAAATACGCATCGCTGAATAACTCGAAATAGATTTCGACATTGTCGCGATGCGTGCGGCCGGTGAGCGTCGTAGTCTCTTTATCCACTCGGGCCGAGTAGCTCGAAGCGATCGGGTAGAGCGCGTCGAGAATCGCCTCGTAAGCGTTGTTCTCAGTCGAGGCATCGGCAAGCATCTGGCCGGTCAGGTAGGCGAGTCCTTCCTTGCCGGGTGGATCATCCTGTGAGCCGACGCCGAAGCCTACCGAGAACGCGATGGTCGGATCGGTCGGCGCGGGAATCAGCAGCGTGTGGTTTGGCGCCGCCGATGCCCCCGGGCTTGCAGGAGCAGACCCCTCATTATCAATGCATGCCGTGAGCGCAAGCGCGGCGATTATGGGCGCCACGGTCCTCATGGCGTTGACCTGAGGATGCCGACAGTTCGGCGGCTTTCGTCGAAGTAATGTCGCGCGGCGTCACGCACCTCCTCCGCGGTCACCGTCGCATAGGCTCGGTAAAGCGCTTCGATCGGCTCGAGGCCGCCGCTGACGGCGATCCGGCGCGACAATCCGCGGGCGACCGCATCAGGTGTCTCCAGGCCCATGAGAAAGCCGTAGCGCAGCCGCGATTTCAGCGCATCGAGGTCCGCCTCGTCGACGAGCGTATCTTTAAAGCTGTCTATCGTCGTATCAATCGCTGCGAGAACTTCGTCGATGCGGTCGGGATCTTTGATGCGCGTATAGAGATCGAGGAGTCCCGGATCGCGGTTGATCGCGGCATCTGCTGCGAGAAACTCAACGAGCTGCTCGTCCAGCACGAGCTGCTTGTAGAGATCGCTCGTCGAGCCGAAGGCCATCTCCGTAAGCAGGTCGGCGGCAACCCGCAACCGGTTATCCGGGTCGAATGCATCGAACTTGTACGCCACGGCGAGCATCGGCAAGGAACGGCCGTCGTAACTCACCTCGACATGTTTCTCCTGCGTCTGCGTCGGCTCCGGCGGGATCTGCGGCGGCACGTAGCCCTGCGCCCAGTCGTCGTAGAAGTCGCGCACGAGGTCCATCGTTGCCGGCGCTTCCACATCACCGGTAATGAGCAGGATCGTGTTGTCGGGGCGGTAGTAGCGTGAGAAGAAGCTCAAGGAGTATTCGTACATCGTCGGCATTGCGGCGATGTCCTTCTCATAGCCCATAGTCGTGTGACCGTAGGTGTGCACGTCGAATGCCGTGCCCATCATTGCTTCATAAATAACAAAAAATGGATTGGTGATGTTCTTGCGGTACTCGCCATAGACCGCGCCCGCCTCGGTCCGGAAATCGCTTTCGGAATACGCGAGGTTACGAAAGCGATCGCTCTCTAGATCCATGACCATGGCGAGATCCTCGGCAGGGATCGAGATGTGGTAGGCGGTCAGATCATCAGTCGTGAACGCATTGCCGCTTGCGCCGATGGACGTTAGGGCCTGGTTGTAGGCGTCTGACGGGAATCGCTCGGTGCCACGGAACATCATGTGCTCGAAGAAATGCGCGAAGCCGGTGTGATCTGGCTCGAACTCGTCCCGCGAGCCGGTGCGCACGATGGACCAATAGCTCACCAGCCCGCTGCCCGGCATGCTGATGATGATGGTCTTGAGGCCGTTGTCTAGCGTCTCGACGTGGGTCGGAAAGGTGATCAGCCGATCAGGCGGTCCGGCTTGCTGCGCCAGGACCGGTGTGGCAGCGATAACGAGCAGCAGGGCTAGTGCGACGTGTCTCAGCATCTCGAGCCTCGGGGCGATCGGCGTGGGGGAGAGGAGTTTAACAAAGGCGCGACGGTGCCGCCGTGGCGCGCGGCGTAGTCAGGTGCCGGGCGGCCATTCGCTAATCATGGCGGCGGGGTCGGGCCGCGGGCGCTCTTTCGGTGCCTCGGCCGCGGTGCCGATATGCACGAAGCCGACGATATCGGTGTCCTGCGAATGCCCGAGCGCCACGCGAACCTCGGCATGATAAGCGGGCCAGCCCGTGACCCATTGGGCGCCGTAGCCGAGCGCCTGCGCGGTAATGAGCATGTTCTGGCACAGCGCGCCGGCGGACAGCACCTGCTCGATAGCTGGCACCTTGTCGAAGCGCTGCGGATTGGGGTGAGAGCTTACGACGAGCAATACCGGCGAGCGCTGCATACGCTCGCGCTCAGCCGCGAGCAGGGCGGGGTTCGCCGTCGGGTTCTCGCGCTCGAAGATATCGGCGCAGAGGTAGGCAAGTACGGTTTGGGCGGGCTTGCGCAGGATCTGGATCCGCCACGGCTCGACGCGGCCATGATCGGGCACGCGCAAGCTCGCATTGAGGATCGTGTCGAGGTCTTCCTCGGTCGGGCCTGGCTCGGCGAGGTCTTTGGCGAGCACGGAGCGGCGTGTCAGCAGCAGTTCGACGATGGGGTTGGTCATGTGGCCGGGTCCCGGTTGCGGATCAATAGCGCTGATTTAAACCGCTTTCGCGCGCTGCGCCAACACTAGCCAAATACCCCCGAGCGTTGCCGCCGATGCCAACAGCAGTCGCAGCGTGACGGCTTCGCCGAGTAGCACCGTGCCGCCGAAGGCTGCGAGGATCGGCGCGGACAATTGTACGGTGGCCGCCGTGGTGGCGCGCAGCCGTTTGACGGCTGCGAACCAGATGACGTAGCCGAGCCCGGAAGCGATGGCTCCGGAAGCGAGCGCATAGATCACACCGAGCGTCGTCGCATGCATGCTGTCGCGCGCGAGCGCGCTGACGATTATGACGAGTGGCAGCGTCAGGATGAAGTTGCTCGCCGTCGCGGTGAGTGCGTCGCCGGCTTTTCGCCCGCGCAAGGAGTACATCCCCCACGCAAAGCCCGCCGCCGCCATGAGAGTTGCGCCAGCGGGGTCGGGCGCAGCGAGCCCCGGCGAGACGAGATAGATGAGACCGAGCATCGCGCAGCCCAGGCCCAACCATGCGGGCGGGGGGAAAGGCTCGCCCGCGCGGAGCGCCGCGACGAACATCGTTAGCTGCACGGCGCCGAATAGAATCAGAGCGCCCGTGCCTGCTGCGAGCGACAAATAGGCGTATGAGAAACAGACCATGTAGGCGAACAAGGCAGCAATCGCCCGCAGATCGGCCTTCGATTCGCGCCGGCGCCGCCAGCGCGGCATGGCGATGATCGCGAGCGTCAGCGCCCCGGCCGCAACCCGCAGCGTCGCGAAGCTCGCGGCATCGATGAGTCCCGGCGCGAGCGCGAGGCGACAGAGCAGGGAGTTGGCCGCAAACGCGAGCATTGCGAGCGCCGTCAGGGCGACAGTGCTGGTGGCCGACGATGCCGCTATCATGGACCGGCAGGCTACGTCTTCTTCCAACCGGCGTAAACGTGGATCAACATGCGAGGTTCTCTTGTCAGGCCAGATGCCGAACGCAACTCCCTATGCGGAGCTCACGCCCGACGTCGTGCTCGATGCGGTCGATGGGGCCGGTCACGAGACCGACGGCAGGATCCTTGCCCTCAACAGCTATGAAAATCGCGTCTATCAGTTAGGCCTCGAGGATGGCCGCTTCGTCGTTGCCAAGTTTTATCGGCCGGCACGTTGGACGGACGCGGCAATCCTCGAGGAGCACGCCTTTGCGCTCGAGCTGCAGGGACACGAAATTCCGGTCGTGGCGCCGCTCGTTGCGGACAATGGACGCACACTGCACGAGCACGCTGGGTATCGCTTTGCAGTTTTTCCACGCCAGGGCGGCCGTTGGCCGGAGCTTAGCAGCGCCGCCGAGCGGGCCTGGATGGGCCGCTTTCTCGGTCGAATCCACGCAGTCGGCGCGCTCGCACCGTTTCGCGAGCGGCGCGCGCTCTCGAGCCAATGGATGGGCCACGATGCGGCGGCGACGATACTTGCGAGCGAGTGGCTGCCGTCGCATCTCGAGGCGAGTTATCGGAGTGTCACCGATCAGCTGCTGGAGGGCGTCGAGCGGCTGTTTGCAGCGACCGGGCCCGCGAAGCACCTGCGGATACACGGCGACTGCCATCCGGGCAACGTGCTCTGGACGGATGACGGCCCGCATTTCGTCGACCTCGACGACTGTATCACGGGGCCGGCGGTGCAGGATTTATGGCTTTTTCTGTCCGGCAGCCGCGCTGAGCGCAGCACACAGCTCAAGGACCTGCTCGAGGGCTACGCGCAGTTTTGCGACTTCGACTACGGTGAGCTTCGCCTCATCGAGGCGCTGCGGAGCCTGCGCATGATCCATCACACCGCCTGGATCGCGCGGCGGTGGCTGGACCCGGCGTTTCCCAATGCATTTCCGTGGTTTGAGTCGAATAAATACTGGGAAGAGCACGTCCTGGCGCTCAAGGAGCAGGTGCCCGCGCTGGAGGAGCCGGCGCTGGAAGTTTTCTGAGCTCTGCGCCACTTGTGGGCCGTCAGGCTTTCTCATAGGATCAGTGGCAATAATAGCGTGGCGTCGGTGCGGTAACCGAACCAGTGCCACGTCGCTTCGCGGCGCGTTCTGGGGGACTATCCATGACCTATTCATTGATCGGCAAGAATTTCACGCCGCCAGACATCCATGCGAAGGTGACCGGGCGGGCCAAGTACGCCGAGGATTTCCGCGCCGAAGGCATGCTGTTCTGCCGCCTGCTCACGAGCCCCGTCCCGCACGCGCGCATCACGAGCATCGACACGAGTGCGGCGGAGGCGATGGACGGGGTTATCGCCATACTCACGGCCGACGAGGTACCGAATCCGCCGTCGCCGGCCGAGCCGATCCTGACGAACGAGCCTATGTTCATCGGCCAGCCGATACTCGCGGTCGCGGCAGTCGAC
>JAHEEM010000202.1 GCA_024640695.1 Rhodospirillaceae bacterium
TGCAGCTCGATCGGCTTCTCGGAATCGAACTCCGCTGAAAACGAGTGGTGGGCGGCAGCAGTACCTGCAACAAGTGCGGTTCCTGCGATCAAGGCGAATATTCGTGTTCTCATAACGAGGCCTCCGTTACGGCCGATTGTGTTGACAAAGGTGCCAGGGCAGATCCCCTCCCCCGACCCATCGCAGCGTCCAGGTTGCGGTCCACGGCCGCGTGTATGCACCCGGATCATCGATGGTGACCTGATAGATAAGTGTATCCAAATCTGCGCGAGTGAACCGCTCAGTGAGCTGCAGCCTGTTCGTATGGGGCAATCCACTTGACGTAAACCAGAAATCCTCGTTGAAGCTGCGCGTGTCGACGACGAGCGTGTCGCCTTCCCACCGACCGGTTGACCGACCGTAGTAAAGCGGGTTGTCGTCGTCGCCGCGAACCTGCCCGATCTGCTCGCGTCCGTCGAGATAGATGAGCCGGTAGTTGTGGTTGCCGCTGCCGAGCAGCACGAACACACGCTCGTTTGCACGATCTTCCACGAGCTTGAAGCCGAGATTCGACTGATACTGTCGCGGCCCGCCGGGCGGCTTGCAGTTGAGGAACATCGGATCGTCGCGCAGGTGCCGGCTCTGTCGATACCTGAACAGCTCCAGCGCCCAGTCCTGCAGCGGTGCAACCTTGCTCGCATCGCCGATATCGGCGAGCAGCCCGTCATCGCTGTATTCGACTTCGACGCCGTCCTCCACGAGCGCCATCATGCTCGGATAAGACCAGTAGCCGTCGGACGAACTCGCCGTGCCTCCGAGCGCCACTTGTCCGTCGGGCCAGCGAGGCGCGGGCCGGGCGGCCATTGGCAGCGGCGGCGACGTATCTTTGAGCATATAGACCTGGCGGCCGTTATCGGAGCGGACAACACGGTCGCCCCAGGCCTGCCGCGACCCATCGCGTGCGCGCCACCCGTGGACGACGATCGCATCTCCGGGCACGAGCGTTTCGCTGTTCCATCCGGACATCGTCAGCTCAGCAGGGCTCTCGAGCTCGACGGCCCAATTCAGCGTTTCCCCGCCCGTTTCGACGTTCATGAAAACGTGGGCGTGCGGCGCTCGCCAATCGATCTTCGTGACGACGCCGTTCAGCATGGCCGGGGTGCCGTCATCGAACTTACCGAGGATCGAATGGTGCGCGAGTGTCGTGCCCGTCGCCGCAAATGCAGCCAGCAGCACACAGCCATTGCGCAGAGAAATCAGAGGGTTAATCGACCGCATCGTTTACTGCCTGCGAATATCGAAGGCGCCGCGGCCTTCCTGACTGCGCCAGGTGCCGACAATCGCGCGACTCGGCAATTCGAGCTCCTGAATCGTGCCTTCGATGACGTAGCGAATGCTTCTGCCCGCGTCGGTCTGAGCGTCGGCTTCGATGTGCACGGTCCAGTCGTCGGGATCGAGAGTCGCCTCGTCGATCTCGATGTTGTCGGTACCGTGATTGATCATGCCGCTGACGCGTTCACCGTCCCAGTCGAGGATAACGACGACGTTGTCGCCATGCGCCGCGTTGGATTCCCACACGCCAATCCACGAACCCTTCAGGGGGTGGCCTTCCTGCGCGACCGCCAATGCGCCGATTGCTACTGCAGTCACAGTTGCGGCGATTTTGAGCAAGCTCGCCCTCATTTATATCCCCCTGTTTGTGTTGGATTTTTGCAGACGAGTGATTTTCCCACTAACCACCAGCACTTTTCAAAGGTTTCAGCTGCGCAATTCACGATTCTTCAGCTTCATCCGGATCGATGCAGGGCCAATCGGGGCCGGCCTTCCTGGCGTGTCTGCCACTTTTGCGCGCACTTTCGAACCAGTTCACATAACGATACGAATCAATCCTTTAGCCTGTGACGACGTGCACAGTGCTGCACTGGAAACGACCAGAAATCAAGTAATTGATGACGATTCGAGAGGACGAAGTTACGGGGAACTAACCAACGAGGAAAGTCCAATGGCCAAATTTGTCGCTATGGTTCAGGTTCCGCATGTCGCGAAAATGCTCATCGAAGCCGATAGCAGTCAACATGCGATGGAACTCATCAATCAGAACTCGATTGAACATGGCATCGTCCGCGAGGTGTCAGACGAGTTGAAAGAACGCCTCAAGTGGAAACCCACCCCTAAGAAGCTCCTGGTATCGCGACGATGCCTGCCGGCCGATTCCGATCGAGACCAGGATATTCCTGACGTCACGGAATTGCTGCGGGAACGCGACGCCATCGAGCACGCATGACGAATCGCCACCGCTGCGCTGCGCATCCCTGAGTCAGCTAGCTGGCCAGCCTTGCGGCCAACTGGAGCCTCTGGAGCGGGTGGCGGGAATCGAACCCGCGTCATCAGCTTGGGAAGCTGAGGTTCTACCATTGAACTACACCCGCAGATCAGGGAGTTACGGCCTCTCGATAGCCGGGTGAGGCTAAAAGTGAGGCTACTTCGATTCTAAGCGAATCTCAGGTGCGTAGAGAAGAGATCGTGGATTTCTGGGGCGGGGCCGCCAGGAGCAATATTTGGAAACTCGATAGACGCGATTTGCGCCGGTGCTAGTCTGCTCCTCCACACTCCGGACGCGGTGCTTTGCCATTGGCCATAAGGGGTCCGGTGGAAACAGAAGCGATTCCCTGTTGCTGTGTCGCGTTGATCGAAATCGGAGGGTCCCGTGAATCGTAGATCAACTTGCCAGTCCGTGCACTAAGACTGGTTGGCGATTGCAAATAGCTGTTGGATCAGCTTCGCTTTCCGTCTCTGTAGCCCCTTGAGTGTAGCTGGAAGCGTTCAATAAACTCTGCCGACTAATGTCCCGAATGCGCTACATTCCGGTCGGGCATTCGATAAACTCACGGAGAGGGAGAAAAGCACCCCTACGACCCGTGGCTGCCGTTCGGTCCGCCTGCTTCCGATCGCGCCTGAACCCAATATTTCGGGAATCCGAGCAGCGATCAAGATCGAACATTACCCCTGAATTCCAGTTAATTCGCAACGAGGACCAATCTCACCGTGAACGATTCTCTATACGATGCCATCGAAGAGTGGGCGGGCGCCCGACAATTGACGGCTAAGGAAGCCATCAATCGTGTTCTGGACGCCTTCTATGATTTGACTCTGGACGACAAACGACTGAAGAAGTTCTTTGTATCGGCCGATCTGCAGGCGATTAAGAAACATCAACTTAGGTTCATGTCGCAGGTGTTCAGTGGAGAGGGCACCGGAGAATTCACGGATAAATACCTCTACGAAATCCACGAAAATCTTATAAGGGACAAAGGTCTCAAGACGTTACATTTCGACTATTTCTGTGAGAATTTCGTAGGTGCTCTCGAAAAGATTGGCATGACTGCGGAGCTCGTCAGTCGCACCATGGCGAGTCTCGCTCCGTTCCGAGAGGTCTTCGACAAAGCGACTGGGCGGTTTACTGTGGACCGTGAAGAGCGCCTGTTCTTCGCGCTCGACAACGATGGTGATGGCCTTGTCCCCGAGGCCGACTTTCGTCGGGGTCTCACCGACGCAGGCCTTGGCTACCAGGACAGCCGGCTTGACGAACTGTATGCCAAGCTCAACGCCAATGGTGGTGCACCACTGAAATTCAAGGAATTCAGCCAGATCGTCGGCTCCGCTGGCCTGCTGGTTGAGAGGGCGCTCAAAGGAGAACTCGCTGTGCCCGATTTCGTCGAGTTTTCAAGCCGCCTCGACCAAATATGTGACGTGGTTGGTGCCAACACGGAAGGGGAACAAGCGACCTATATTCCGCCATTGGCAGAGATCGACCCGGAGCAGTTTGGCGTCGCAGTGGTCACAACGGACGGGCAAGTTTATGTTCGCGGCGAGCACGACGTGGATTTTTCAATCCAGTCGATGTGCAAGCCATTCAATTACTGCTTCGCGATTGAAGAGCGCGGAGAGAAGGACGTACACGAGCATGTCGGCAATGAACCGTCTGGCCGCGCCTTTAACGACCGAGACCTTATGGCACGCTTTCGCAGTAGCGCCTCGCAGAGCGAAGGAGAGAAGATTGAGATTCCATACAACCCGATGATCAACGCGGGCGCCATCATGACCGCCGCATTAGTGAAGAGCCATGAGCCGTTTCTCTCTAGGTTCGCTCATATTCGACAGCAGTGGGCGCGAATGATTGGTGCCACTAAAAGCCGAGGTGATCAAGAGGTAGCACCAGAAGCGTTACCGCGCTTCAACAAAGAGATGGCACGGCAGGAGAACTACACCGGCTTCAACAACCTGGCACTTGGCTACTTGTTGATGGCAACCGGCAAATTACCTCATGTTTCGAGCAGCATACCTGAAGATAACTTTATCGAAGATCCCATTGACTACGGCTTCATTCATGAGCCGGCAGTCGCAGATGCTCTCAAGCTCTATTTTGGTACCTGCTCTTTGGAGTTGACCGCCAAGGAAGTGGCCACAGCGGCGGCTACACTGGCGAACGGAGGCGTATGCCCGACAACACAAGAAAGGGTACTAAAGCAATCGACCGTACGCAGCTGCCTATCTGTCACGCAGATGTGCGGCATGTATGATGGCAGTGGAGATTTTTTCTACAGCATCGGTTTGCCGGCCAAGAGCGGTGTTGGCGGCGGGGTCATTCTGGTCGTTCCCAGGCTCATGGGTATTTGCATCTTTTCTCCCCGTCTTGACTCTCAGGGCAACAGCGTTCGGGGCGTCGAAGTGGCGAAGCAGTTGGTCCAGAAGTGTCGCCTGCATCTCTACGATGGCGTCATGACCGACCGCGACCGAATCGATCCACGGTTGCCGATAGCCCGATGGCGAGCCTCGCAGGTGTCAGAGGCGCTTTGGGCCGCGAGTAAAGGAGATGTCCGCACGTTACTGAGGCTTCACGAAGAGCAGTATGACCTTGAGGGTGGGGATTACGATCAGCGAACGCCGATGCACCTGGCGGCTGCGGAGGGTCATGCCGACGTTGTTGAGTTTTTGCTCGAGGCCGGGATCGCACCGACACCCGATCGCTGGGGCGGTTACCCGATATCGGATGCAATCGATAGCGAGAATCAGCACGTTGTCGATATTTTCGAGAAGCGAGGGCTGACTGCAGATGCGCCAAAGCATCTTGCCGAGAACATCGATGGACCGACGGAAAGCGCAGCGGAGCATGGCGATGATTTGGCTGTCGTGGAACTGCTCTGGGCGGCCGCCGAGAACAATATTGCGGGCTTGCGGCGCATGGTCGCTTTGGGCGTCCCAATTCAGGCGCAGGACTATGATCACCGAACCGCGCTCCATCTGGCAGCGGCGGAAGGCAACATAGAAGCCGTTCAGTATCTTGTAGCCCACGGTCATCCGCTAAATGTTCGGGACCGCTGGATGGCGACGCCGAGGGACGAAGCGATTCGAGAGGGCCACGACGAGGTCGCTGAATTCCTCGGCGCAAAAATGGATGGGAAGTCAGCAATCCATTAGCGCGGACCTAGATGCTTAGACGCTTGTTCACCGGTAGTTGGGACAAGCCTGAAAGTGCGAACGTCGGAAACTGGCCGGTTCGGTTCGTTTATTTCGCAAAGTCGAGCGTCTCGCAACTGATCCGAAAGCCGACATTCGTCAGTGGCGTGATTCCGAGCAATTTCATTAACAGCTAACGGAAGCTGAGGATCTGGACGTTCGCACTTTGGGCCTACCCTGCGGAAAGCTACCCCTCGATCCGGCTCGAAAAGTGAGGCTAATATTGAGCATACTCAAAAAGCCCAGTGGACTCAGTTGGTTACTTTGGAGTGAGCTAACTGCCTGATTTCGGTGGTCTAGAGACCACGGATCTATGCGGTTTTCTCAGCTGGCAACTGTGCAGCGGTAATTGGGAAGCTGAGGTTCTACCATTGAACTACTGACCGTACCCCCGTAATTCGAGCCATGCGGTATGTGGGATTTCCCGGTATTTTGACCCGAGGGAGGTCCCGACATGAAGCGCAAGCGCTATT
>JAHEEM010000203.1 GCA_024640695.1 Rhodospirillaceae bacterium
CAACGGGCGTATAAGTGCATGATAATACGCCTCTTCTCACGATGCCGGTGTAGCTCAGTTGGTAGAGCAACGCATTCGTAATGCGTGGGTCGGGAGTTCGAATCTCTTCACCGGCACCAATGATTTCAAAAGGTTACGGTTTCCCGGTGCGTCCGTATCTCCATCAGTGCGGGAGATTTATGGGGATTTCTCGCGCACAGATTTACCGCGGCGCTGAACCGTCGGCCAAAGATCAATAACCTGCCATCGCCCTATTCAGGGCCAGTTGGTCGATCTGATCAGAACTGCGCCTCCCAGTGTGCGAGGCCGCTCATTGCGTCAGTCTTTTTGACCAAACCCGTCACAGGTTTCACCGGGTTACCCGGAAAGAAGTGAGCAAACCTTTTCCGGCCGAACAGGAAGCGATTGACGAGTTGCTGGACGCGCTCATCCTTGAGGAAAAATCCATGGCTGTACTCTCGGTGCCAGATGGAGTCCAGCACCATGAGCGTCTGGACCTTGTCATGGTAAATGCACGAGCTCGCGTGCGGCACGCGGCCGTCGCCATGCTCGCTGCGATAGGCATGCTCGAGATCGACGAAGTTACCCGTTCCGCCGACGCCTTTCTTGTGAACCAGGACCGATTGGTAGGTATTGGCGTAGCCGTGCCGGGCAATGATCAGAATCCGGTTGCGCATAGACGCCGGTAATTTTGCAAGATCCTGGAGCCCCGAGTTGACGACGCGCCTGGCGTCGGCCAGAGCTCGCTTCATCTTTGCGACCTCGGCGGCATTGGCAGAGGTGATGTTCTTCTGCCAGTGATTGAAGTTGAAGAAAGTGTGCCGTGCGGCGGGGTTGAAGCGGCTGGCGCCTTCGTAGGTCGGCAGTAGCTCGAGTGCGCCCGGCATGCCTCGGATGAGCTTGCGAATTTTCGCTTTAACGTTTGGGAAGAACCCTTCGCCGATGATGGCTGCGGAGACGATATCGATCGAGCCCTTGAAAGGAGGCACTGTGAGCACGGCTTTGCCGATCCGGCTCGTGCCCTTGCGGTGCATGTAGTTCCTCAGGACAAAATTGCCGAGGCTGTGAGTGACGAAGTCGAATGTGTCGAACTTTTTCACGCCTGCGGCCGCATCCGACTTCTCGATTAGATAACCAATGAACTGCGCCAGCCTTGCGCCGTTGTGTTCGGAGGAATATCGCCAGTCGTAGTTGAAGATGAAGCGCGGCTTCTCGGTATCGAGGTCCCGCAAGAACTCCGCATAGGCGAGTTCCTCGATTTCTCCCGCGCCGATGATCGTCTGTATTCGCTCGTCGTAGTACGCGCGGCCCGTGCCGAGCGTGAGTTCGAGCCGCTCAATCGTCTCGAAATTACTCTGTATGCCTGACCACATCGTATCGAACGGCGTGCGATTGGTTTCGACGAGTTTGGTGCCCTTTATCCCAGGAATGAAGATGACTGCATCGCTAGACATACGGCCTCCTGACGGTTCGGCTGGCGCAAGCGGATCTGCGGCGTAGACTTCCCGCGAGTCATCGCGGTTTGTCAGACAACGTAGTTGCCTGGCAGTTGACTCTGCTGCTATCCCACTCGCCGCGGTGATCCGAGAGCGCAAGCTTCAAGTTGCTCGTTTGAGCGAACCTATCGGAAGAGTGAACCGCCTGGCAAGCGCCCGGCCGCATCCAGTGAAGGGGCTCAGCGCTTTCGCTAAGTGCTGGGCCGGGGCCAGCCAGGGCTGACCGGTTCGGGTCGCCTCGGCTGCCGAGTTGCCAAACGGGCTGCGCGACGGCCCAAATCCGTCTACTATTTGAGAATCTCCGGCTCGTAGCGACTCGTGTCGGCCAGACAACAAGGGGGAAGAATCATGTGTGACGATAAATCGATCAAGGATATGGATGACTTCGTAAGCCGCAATGGCGACCTGACGCGCCGGGAGTTAGGGGCGCTCGCAGTCGGTACGAGTCTGGCGATGCTGTTGCCGCGCGCCGCAAATGCGCAGGATGTCACCGAGTCCGACGTCGAGATCACGACGGCGGACGGCGTTGCCGATGGCTATTTCGTGCATCCGTCCGCCGGCACCCACCCGGGTGTGCTGATTTGGCCGGACGCAATCGGCCTGCGTCCAGCATTCCGGATGATGGGCCGGCGGCTCGCCGAGTCGGGCTACTCCGTACTGGTCGTGAACCCTTACTACCGCAATGTGCGCGCACCCATTCTGCCGGAAGGCGCAACTTTCCAGGATCCCGGGTCTCGCGAAATCGTCATGCCGCTGATGGGCTCGTTGAGCCCGGCAACGCATCTGACCGATGCCAGAACGTTCGTGAGCTTTCTTGACGCGCAACCCTCGGTCGATCCGAACCGAATGATGGGCACGATGGGGTATTGCATGGGCGGTCCAATCACGATGCGCACCGCCGCAGCGCGGCCCGACCGCATCGGCGCGGGTGCGTCGTTTCACGGTGGCGGTCTCGTCAGCGACGCGCCGAGCAGCCCGCATCTGCTCGTGCCGAACATGCGCGCGCAGTATCTTTTCGCAATCGCAGCCAACGACGACATGAATGACCCGGAGGCCAAGAACGTTCTGCGCCAGAGCTTCGCAGCGGCCGGCTTGCCTGCGGAGATCGAGGTCTACGAAGGTGCGCTGCACGGCTGGTGCCCGCCGGATTCGGCGGTCTATCACGAGGCACAGGCCGAGCGCGCCTGGAGTCGGATGCTCGCATTGTTTGCTACGGCGCTCGCCTGATGCTGGTTATCTAGCTCCTGAAGAGGCGCGGGTTCTTAGCGATAAATTTCTGGATCCAGACCTCGATAAAGGATTCGACTCGGCGGTGCATATACCACCAGCCTAATGCGCTGATCAGGAAGGCGCCGATCGTGTCGACGATAAGATCCCACATCGTGTCGGTTAGACCGGAGTCATCGCCGAGCATGGGTTTCTGCATGCGCATGCCGAAGATCGAGTCCATCGCGAACTCGAAGATCTCCCATAACGCGCCAACGGCGACCGCAAACAGAAATGCAAATAATGCGACGAAGCGCGGCCGCATATGCAGGTCGACGTTGCGGCTCTCGTTGAGCACGTAGACCAGCAGGAAGCCAAGGATGCCGAGCAAGAGCCCCGAGCTCGTATGCAGGGCGATATCCCACCACCAGAGGCGGTCGTAGTAGAGGCGGATCTCGCCGAGAAATAACGCTGCAAATATGAACGCGAGGGTTACGAGTTGCATCTCGGCCGGCAGCTGCACCGGCAAGCGCTCGCCGAGGATAATTGGCGCGACGATAATGGCAAAGATAGTCGCGATGAGGAAAGCATTGAGCCATTGCCCTTCGATCAGGACTACCACGAGATCGATGCTCATGAACAACGCCACGAGGATGGCTACCCAACGATGGATGCGTGTGGCGACGTCCGAGTCCGGCGGTGGCTCAGGAGTGTCGGTGTCGTTGTGCACCGCTATGGCTTCCGACCTCTATCGACGAAATGGCTGGCGGCTATCATAGCAAGGCCCTGGATCCGGACTGCCGGTCGCGAGTATTCGTGGCGTCGACCGCCGGGCGGTGAGCAGGAAGTGTGGTCCATGGTTTTCAGAGGGGTGCCAGCTGCTGGTGAGCGGGACAGTGTGGCCCGGCTCGCCCGTGCCCTGAAGTTCTGCGATAAACTGGTGCAGCTCCGCAAGCGGGGTGGCTGCGAAAGCGTTCAGAAAGATTTAGACCGCGAGTGACGGGGGTAGTGGGTGTGTTCGATGAGCAGAAATCAGAGTCCAGCGCGCGGGTAGCCAGGCGAGGGGGGCGGCGCCCACGGGTGGATCGTTGTGGCAGGGTGATCGCTTGTTGCTTGTGCTGGTGTCCCGGCCTTCTCATCGGGCTGCTGCTCAGTGGCGCATCGGCCATCGCCCAGGTTCAGTACGTCCCGCTCGAGGATCCGGACTTCCCGCTGGCCCAGGTCGGATATCTCAAGGCCTCCAATAGCGAGGCCTACGATCATTTTGCCTGCGGTGGCGCGAGCCCCGGGCACACCGGGAATCCGATTGCGATTAGCCGCGATGGTCTGACGATGGTAATCGGCGCACCACATGAGAGCGGCGGCGCGACGGGCATTAACGGTGATCCGAATGACAACTCGGCCTTTGGCGCCGGTGCGGTCTATGTCTATGTGCGAGCAAGCGAATCCGACCCATGGGTGCAGCAAGCCTATGTGAAGGCGTCGAACACGGGCACGCTCGATCACTTTGGCTCATCGGTCGCATTGAGCCGCGATGGCAACGTATTGGCTGTCGCTGCGCATTTCGAGTCGGGCGGCGCGATCGGAGTCGATGGCGACGAATCGGACGACTCGGTTCCGCAGGCCGGCGCCGTCTACGTCTTCGAGCGCTCCGGCGGGTCGTGGGAGCAACAGGCCTATCTCAAAGCATCGAATACCGGCCGGGCCGGCGTCGGCGACGACTTCGGCGACGGCGATCAGTTCGGCTACTCGCTAGCAATGAGCGCCGACGGACGCACGTTGGCGGTCGGTGCGATCACCGAGGACAGCAGCGCGCGCGGGATCAATGGCGATCAGCTGGACGACTCGGTAATTTCCTCGGGCGCCATGTATGTCTTCGTGCGCAGCGGGCGGACTTGGTATCAGCAAGCGTACCTCAAGGCATCGAACTCGGAGGAGGGCGACCTGTTTGGCTTTGCGGCTGCGCTCAGCGCCGATGGTGACACGCTCGTTGTCAGCAGTTACGACGAGGATGGTGGTACGCGACTTATCAACGGGCCGGCTGATGATAATAGCCGGCGCGCAGCCGGCGCGTTATTCGTGTTTGAGCGCGAGGGTGGGTCGTGGACGGAGACGACCTACCTCAAGGGATCGCGGATCGAAGAGACCGATCAGCTTGGCTACTCCGTTGCGATCAGCGACGACGGCAATACGATTGCAAGCGGCGCAGGGGACGAAGACTGTCTACTGCCGGGGGTCAACCCGCCAGGCTGCGAGAACGACTCGATGCCAGACATCGGCGGGAACGTTTGGGTAGGTGCGGCGTACGTCTTCGCGCGCAGCGGCGGCTCGTGGATCGAGCAGGCATTCCTAAAGGCGTCGAATCCGCGGCCTTATAATTCCTACGGGGTCAAGATCGCGCTCAGCGGTGATGGCAACACGCTGGCTGTGCCGGGCTATCTCGAGGACGAGGCTGTGCGCGGGATCTTCGGGCCGGAGCCATACCCGCTCATGATCGTGCCGAACCTCGACCCGTGGCGAGAAGGCATCAATCAGTCTGTCGAGTCGGGTGCGGTCTATCTCTATACACGAAATGGTCAAGCATGGACGCAGCGTGCCTACATCAAGGCGCCGAACGCCGACATCGGCGATGAGTTCGGTAGCGCGCTGGCTTTGAGCATCGACGGTCGGCTGCTGGCCGTCGGGGCGCACAATGAAGGCAGCGCGGCACGGGGCCTCGCCGGCGACGCGAGCGACAACTCCGCACCCGAATCCGGCGCGGTCTATCTGTACGCTCGCTAACCGGGTTCCAATGCGCGCTGCTGTCTACTAGAAGGCGTTGCATCTAGAATCGAGGTTTCACGCTTGAAGCGATGGACAATGAAAACGATAGCGATAATTGCCATTGCCCTGACTTCGATCGCGCCGCTGGTGGCGCATCCGCAAGGAGTCGCGAAATGCCGAAATTGATTGCCAAACCGACCGTCATCGATTGCGCTGGGACGCCGTCGAAACAGATCCGCGAGTTCATTGGCTTGGCCAACACCGCCAACGAGAACGTCAGCATTGCGCGAATGACATCACCGCCCGGGTGGTCTGAGCCGGGGCAGCGCCCCGATTTCGAGGAGTATTCGGTGGTCTTGTCTGGCACGCTAGTTGTCGAGCATGAGCACGGCAAGCTCGAGGTCGCAGCCGGTCAGGCGGCAGTCGCCGCAGCCGGGGAATGGGTTCGGTACAGCACGCCGGAGGGTGCCGAGTACGTGGCCATCTGTGTTCCG
>JAHEEM010000204.1:0-740 GCA_024640695.1 Rhodospirillaceae bacterium
GAGTACTGAGTGCTTAGTAAACATCATAATGAATCAATTGCATTTAGGGCGACAACCTCAGTACTCATCTCTCAGCACTCAGTACTGAGCGTGCGTAACGCGCGCCTTTCCTCAGTCCTCAGTCCTCAGTACTCATCACTCTCTTAGAGCCCCGCCCTTTCCAGCAGCGCCTTGAACCTCGGATCGGACCGTAGCCCGTCAAAGACCGGATCGGTCCTCAAAAAGGGTATGTAGAATGACCGTTCCTCGCGCGCCTTTTCAAGGTAGTCTAACGCCTTGTCATTCTCGCCAAGGCCGACATAAACCTCCGCAATGTTATAGGCCGGTACGAACTTGGTTTTGGCCCTTTCGTCGAGCTCCGCCAAGATCTTATTTGCCCCTTCGTTGTCTCCGGACTCCGCCAACAGGCGGGCCAAGAGCGTGGGAACCTCGACGACCTCATTTTCAAGCTGAAGTGCGAGCCTGGCTTCCTTCAGGGCCTCTTGCTTTCTGCCTGTCTGGTCGAGCGTTCTCGCGAGGAAGGCGTGCGCCAGCCAATAGTTCTTATCCATATCGATCACTTTTCTCAGCTGAACTTCGGCAAGATCGTAACGATGGGAATAATAGAGGTCCTGGCCGTAGACAGAAATCGTCTCGACTGAAAGGGGGTCGAGCTCGATCGCTTTGCGGTCCTCCGCAAGCCCCTCTTCGAAACGTTGTGTGTTTACCAGGAACCCGCCAAAATACCACCGAATGGTAGC
>JAHEEM010000204.1:750-5946 GCA_024640695.1 Rhodospirillaceae bacterium
TCGGATCGAGGTCCACTGCCTTTCGGAGTGCGATTTCCGCGGCCGGAGCGTCCCAGTCGTACCACCATCTGACCATTCCCAGGGAGCCCTCCGCCACCGCATTGTTCGGGTCGATCGAAAGCGCCTTTTCTGCCGCCTCCTTTGCCTTCCCCAATGCCTCCTTGGAGGGAATGAACCAGTCTGCGGAAACGATGTAATAGTACGAGATACCGGCGTACGCGCTCGCGAACTCCGGGTCTTTCTCTATAGCTTGGTTAAAGTACTCAAGACCGGTCTCCAGACCCTCGCGCGTGAATTTCCCGCTGTGAAAACGGCCGCGCAGATAGAGAAGGTATGCTTCCGAGTTCTCTGTGGGGTTACTTGCGAGCAGGTCTTTGCCCGTCCCTTCGATCGTACTTTTCAGGTGCCTGGCGACGTCGACGGCTATCTCGTTCTGGAGCGAAGCCACTTCGGTCATCTTTCTCGAGTACCTTTCACTCCAGATGACGGAATCGGTTGATGTGTCGATCAGCTCGAGGCTGAGGTCTAAATCGTCACCGTGCTGCGACACTCGTCCGCTCAATAACGCCTGAACGCCGAGCTCGGCGCCCGCCTTCTTTGTGTCGATCTCCTTCCCCTTGTACTGGAACGCCGAGGTCCGGGAACGGACGCTCAGGTCCGGAAGCTTTGAGAGCGCCCCGATAAGCGCGTCGGTGAGACCGTCGGCGAGATACTCGCTTTCACGGTTTTCGCTGGCGTTCGCGAAGGGCATCACCGCGATCGACTGGATCTTTCGCGTGCTCCCACCGCCGAATTTCCAGTAAATTCCGCCCGCAAGTACGGAGACCACTAGTAAAGCCGCGACTGCAGCGAATATCGTCTTCTTCCGGGAAGGAGCTTTAGGAGGCTCAGGCGAAGTCGAATCCGTAAAGACCTTAGTCTCATCCGTCGACGGCTCGAAGGTCCTGGTCTGCGTCTCGGCTGTCGGCGACGCTTCAGGCAGGATAGCGGTCGAAGGCTCATCGATTGACGCCGGGCCGTCAAGCAGGGAAGTGCCGTCATCGAGACAAAAGCTCAATGTGGGATCGTTGTAGTCACGGCCGCATTGTGGGCATCTCTTCATTTATAAGTAGGGCTATAGGTCAGACACACGTGTGCGAGTCAGCGATCTCATAAGGCCGAACGTCCTATGCCGTTGATCAATTGTATAGCTGCTCGATCGATGCAGTCGGCTTGCATCCGAGTAAGCACTAGCACTATGTTTCAGCCTTCAACCGGCTCCCGCGCTTTTCGGCGCCCCTAAGGGAAGGATCCCGTCATTGCGGATCGGCTTACGTCGAAGGTCAGAAAAATGGCTACCTCACGGCCACGCCCGCTCATCGGGCCTGCATTCAGGGTAGCGGTTCATAAAGTCATGTAAGGGCCGCGAGATCTCCTATATTGCCAACTAAATCAAAATGTCATCAAATTGCAGGCTGTTTCAGCGAACGAGGAGATCAACAAGCCTCTAAACTTTGAGAACCAAACACGTTAGATGATTTCAATTCGCAAGAGATCCGCGAACCCAACGCCACGATGGTTCAGGAGCCAATCAGCAAGGAAGAATAGTTTTCCCCGGTTCCTAACCGCCGAGGCCGATCCGCTGAAGAAACGGCAGCCATCGCCTGTCGCCAACTAGACCGCGGAACCGCGGATCGACCTTTGCGTGAGTGATGCCCGGGTCGCGACCTTGAATTGCGTTCTCAAGCCAACTAAAAGCCGCATCCGACTCTTCACGTGCAGCGTGGGCCTCCGCGATCTGGAAAGCATCGTTAATGGTCGCCCGGCTCTTCAACCTTTCAAGCGCGGCATCTGATG
Source organism: Rhodospirillaceae bacterium (assembly GCA_024640695.1). Taxonomy (GTDB): domain Bacteria; phylum Pseudomonadota; class Gammaproteobacteria; order Steroidobacterales; family Rariloculaceae; genus JAHEEM01. The sequence continues at coordinate 2,587 of JAHEEM010000204.1, forward strand.
CCTCTTTATCCCCATCGCGGTATTCAATCATCGTAATAGCCCAATCTCGCCAAAACTCGTCGGGCTCTGCATTTGCGTATTCCCTTGCTCTCTCGGATTCGCCGCGATCCAAAACAACCAGACTGAGTAAGGCGTTTGTAGCCACGCTCTTCGTGCCCATTTCCAGCGAACGGAGGAATGCGGCTTCGGCCTCATCAATCATGCCGGCACTGTGACACAACAGGCCAAGATTATGCCACACAGGAGCACTCAGCGGATCATGGTTCAGCACTTGGCGTGATAGTTCGAGTGCACGGTCAAAGTGCCCCAGCTTGTAAGCAAGAATGCTAGCACCATCTAGCACCGCGGAACTTCCGGGTGCAAGTTCCATTGCCCGGATGTACGACGCCTCTGCACCTTTCATGTCCCAATCGTAAGCAGCCTGGATCCTTCCAAGTTGGGCGTGAGCTTCAGCAAGATCGGGCTGGAGTTCGAATGCCCGGTCAACGGCGGCACGGGAAAGCTCAAAGGCTTCATCGATCGAAGCCCATGATTTCCCGGCACAGATCGCATGGGCTCGCGCCAATTCTGTCCAGCAAAGTGCGAATTCCGGATCGATGGCCAACGCTCGATTGAAAAGATCGATCGCAGCTTCAACACTTTCGCGACTGAACGTTTCAAGGCGATATCGGCCCATAAGCATTAGTCGTTGGGCCTCAGGATCGTCGGACCTTCCGCGGACGGCCTCGGCCACATCGGATTCAACTTCCTGGAGCGGAATATCTTCGGGTTCGATTCCCAACAGCAACCCACGAAGTTCCTGTACAACTGACTGCGCGATGTCATCCTGAACCGCAAATATATCATCGAGTGTGCGGTCGTAGGTTTCCGACCAAAGCTGAAAACCGTCACTGACCTTTACAAGGCTGACAGAAATGCGGACACGTTCACCCACCGAACGAACGCTGCCCTCACAGACGGTAGCTACGGCTAAAGCTTTTCCGATCTCGGCAACCGTCGCGTTGGAGTTCCGGAACGAGAATGCCGATGTCCTTGCGGCAACACGAAGACCGTCGATCTTTGAAAGTACATTCAGGAGTTCTTCGGCCATACCGTCCGAAAAATATTCACTGTCCGCCTCCGGGCTAAGGCCGCGGAACGGCAGAACGGCGATCGAGTTCAATAGAGGTTCTGCCGGGCTCAATGGAGCGTTGAAAAGAATTGTCTCGGACTCCTGAATCGGCGCAGAACTCAAAATCGCAGTTGCAGGCTCATAATGCATCGACGGGTGACTTGCCGGGCCGTCGAGCAGACCTGTGCCGTCGTCCAAGCAGAAACTCAACGTCGGGTCGTTATATTCACGGCCGCATTGTGGGCATTTCTTCATAACGAGCTATTTCGGCAAATTCATCCGATCGAGAAATTCGTTGAATCGAGGATCCGGGCGCAAGTTCGCGAGAGCCGGGTCAAACGTGAGGAGGGTCATGTAAGGTTCGCGTTCCTCATAGCTTCGTTCAAGCCATTCGAACGCCCTGTCCCTGTCTTCGATCCCGGCGTAAGCGAGAACAGAGCCGATCGGAGAAATATAACGCCTTTTCGACAGTTCGTTCAGTTCTTCTATCAACCGTTCAGCATCTTCCTTCCTTCCGGCTTTTCCGTATGCGTAGCCAAGGTACCCGAGAGTCGCCGAGGTAACTTCCAGTACTCTGGCCTTTTCCATCGTTCTAACCGCTTCTTGGGTATTTCCCTTTTGCATATAGGCCAGCCCAAGCTGCTGATTCGCCCACCAGGAATCCGGATCAAGCTCTAGCGCCTTTTTGTTCTGTTCTATAGCCTGATCCACCTTGCCCGCTGCCAAGAGGATGCCGGCCATATCCATGTTCATATTAAGATCAAGCGGGGTTCGTTTCAGCAGTGCTTCCTGCATTCTTATCGCTTCGTCATATTTCCGTATCGCTGCCAGATAAAGCGGATAGCTGGGCGGGTACGAAGGATCGACTTCGTTGGCCCTTTTCCATTCCCGTTCTGCCGCCGGGAAGTCCCAGTCATACCAGAACAGTATCTTTCCGAGAAGAAAGTGGGTTCCAGCGAGGGAATCGTCTATTTCCAGCGCCTTCAGTGCCGCCGCTTTTGCCTTTGGTCCAGCTTCCTTGGGCCGCATATAGAACCCATTTCCGAAATCGTAGGCGTTGGCGATACCGTGGTGAGCCAACGCGTAGTTCGGGTCGACGGCGATGGCCTGGTTGAAGTACTCGATGCCCTTCTTCACTCCGTCCTCGGTATATTTTGACAGATAGAAATTGCCTTTGAGATAGAGTTGGTAGGCTTCAGAATTCGTGGTGTAAGTCTTTGTCACCTTCGTTTCTTCCGCGTCCGAAATTTTCGGCTTGAGCCTTGAAGAAACATCGCGGGCGATCTCCGACTGCAGATCCACGAGATCGTCCTGCTTCCGGGAATACTGTTGGCTCCAAACGACCTTATCGAGAGCAACATCGATCAGTTCGACGAACAATGAGATCTCCTTCCTCCTTTGGGTGACCTTTCCGTTGAGGATGCCCTGCACGTTCAGTTCGCCGGCGATCGTTTTTGGGTCGGTTTCTTTCCCTTTGTAACGGAAGACGGATGACCGCGGTTTGACGTCAAGATTCGGCAATCTCGACAGACTGCTGATGAGCGTTTCTGTCATGCCGTCAGAGAGATACTCAACGTCCGCGCTTCCGCTTTCATTGACGAACGGCATCACGGCGATGGATTCGATCCGGCCCTCTGGACCGTTCAAGTACAACCAGTAAATCCCAGCCAAGGCGAGGAGAATGATCACGACGATGCCCGCGATCGCTGCAGTGCTTCGGAACCCACGGCCTTCGCCAGTTTCCGGAGTATTGCCGGATGCCGGCGGGCTCCCGGAGTCGCTGTCGCTCCTCGGTGGCGTATCGAACGTTCGCGTCGGTGATTCGCCCGTCGACGCCGCGTCCGGCAGGATTGCCGTGGCCGGCTCATCCATCGACGCCGGTCCGTCGAGCAGCGCCTCACCATCGTCGAGGCAGAAGCTCAACGTCGGATCATTGTAGTCACGGCCGCATTGTGGACATCGTTTCATATCAAGCGATCAGGGTGCGAAATAGAGTGATGAGTGCTGAAAAGATTGATAACTGATAGTTGAGAATTGGAAGTTGACAATGACGAACGTAAGAGCGACCTGAAACGCGGTCCGCCTTCATTTATCAACTATCAATTTTCAACCATTCCTTCGCTCCTTGCGGAGCGGTGCACGCAGGATGCGTGCGTTCCTTCACTCAGGCACGCCGACCTTTCGCAGCATCGCCTTAAAGCGGGGCTCGTCCCTCAGGGGGGCCCATCCACTTGACCTGTTGAGGTCTA
>JAHEEM010000025.1 GCA_024640695.1 Rhodospirillaceae bacterium
ATGTTCTATGGTAGCGTAGAGACCGACGAGGCCCTGCTAGAGACTCTGGACATGCCTCTTCTGGGGCTGTTCGGCGAACAGGATGCTTCGGTTCCGATAAACGGTGTGCAGGCGTTTCGCGACATGCTTGCGCGGCTGGGCAAGCCCGCTGAGGTGCGCATCTATTCCGGAGCCGACCATGGCTTCTTTTTTCCGGGAGACCCAAACTACAGTCCCATCGCGGCGGATGATGCGTGGCTCAGGTCGCTGACGCTATTGCAGTCGGGCCTGAAGGACTGAGGCCAAAAAAATAGGGGCCGGAGAAACTCCTCCGAGCAGTATCACGAACCTACCTTGGTTCGCGCCGGGAAACAGTCCCCGGCCCCATCGGCCTCTCGGCCAGTTGAGCGATTGCTGTAGCGGGGGGGGTGCTCAGCAATCGCAGTGCTCACGTTAGTGAGCTAACCCCGATTCGATACCGTCATGTCAGCAAGCCGCAACTTCGGTGCCGCCGACCGCTCCAGGTTCTCGCGCACGAAGGCTCTGAGCTCCAGCTGCACGGTGCGCACATAGGAGGCCATCTCGGCCTCGAAGTGTGCTTGCTGGGCCGCAGCGACGTGCATCGTGCCGTGCGCAACGACCTCCTCCATAATGGCTGCCTGCGTTTGCCCGGCGAGCAGGGCCGCCCCCAAAGCGGCGCCGGTCGCGAGGCGTCTGAGCATACTTGCTCGCATAGTGTTCATCTGTTCAATCCTTCGAGATCTGACGAAATTCCGGTGAATCCCATTTCACCGTCCAAGTAGAGTGCGCCAAGAGATATGCATGGTCCATGCCAAGTTTGTAATTAAGAAAAATCAGATACTTAAGGAGGTTAGATGTTACGGTTATCCGTAATAATCACGAAAAACCGTTGATTATAAATACGGTTTTCCGTAAACTCCTCGCATGGCCGAGACAAATCGATACCGCTGGTTTTTTCAGCGCAACCCTGCGTTCCTAGTCGCCCTCGATCGCGACGGGTGCATCGTCGATGCCAGTGACGCTTGGCTGCGCCGACTTGGCTACGATCGAGACGAGATCGTCGGTCTGCGGCCCCAGGACCTGACCAGCGAGGCCTCCGTAAGGCGCATCGTCGAGGATTACCTGCCGCTGCTTCGCCGCGCCGGGCACCTCGATGACGTGCCCGTAGACCTCATGTCAAACACAGGTGAGACGATTGGCTGCCTGGCCAGCGCGGTTGCCGAGCGCGACCCGAGCGGCGACCTCGTCGGCACGAGCGTGGCCTACACCGAGCTTGGTACCGAAGCGGATAACGAAAAGCACTTCACGGGAATCTACCGCGACAGTCCGGCGATGCTACATACGGTCGATAGCGATGGCCGCATTGTCCATGTGAACGAGCGCTGGCTCACGAAAATGGGTTACCGGCGTGAAGAGGTCGTTGGCCGCTACGTCACCGATTTCATGGCCCGCGCCGCGCAATCGCCAGACCAAGAGTCGGTCGCGGACCTCATCGCTCAAGGCGAGATCGACAACGCGCCCAGGAGCTACGTTACCAAAAGTGGCGAGATCCTCGAAGCGCTCGTCTCGGCGAGAGTCGACCGCAACAAAGCCGGCAAAGTGATCTTCATGTATGTCGCCATCAAGGACGTCACCGAGCGCAACCACGCCGAGCGGCAGCTGCGCGCAGCCTTCGACGAGAACGCGCGCCTCCGAAACGAGCTCGAGCGCGAGCGCGACTATCTTCGCGAAGAGGTTCAAGTCTCGATGAATTTCGGCCGAATTATCGGCGAGAGCTTGCCACTCAAGAAAATGCTCGCCCGTCTCGAGGCTGTTGCACAGACGACGTCGAACGTTCTGATTCAAGGCGAGTCGGGGGTCGGCAAGGAACTCGTTGCCCATGCGATACATGGCCGCAGCCAGCGAGCGGCCGGGCCTCTCGTTAAGGTCAACTGCGCCTCCATTCCGAGAGAGCTATTCGAGAGCGAATTCTTCGGTCATGTGAAGGGCGCGTTCACGGGCGCGCACAGGGACAGGGTCGGACGTTTCGAGCTGGCGCAGGGAGGCACTCTGTTTCTGGACGAGATCAGTGAGATTCCGCTGGAATTGCAGGGAAAGCTTCTGCGGGTCTTGCAAGAGAGCGAGTACGAACGTGTTGGCGACGATCAAACCCATAGGGCCGACGTGCGTCTTGTCGCGGCGACCAATCGGGACCTGGAGGAGCTCGTCAAGGCTGGCGGCTTTCGCGAGGATCTTTATTATCGTCTCAGCGTCTTTCCAATCGAGGTTCCGCCTCTGCGCGAGCGCGGCGAGGATGTGGTGCAACTCGCCAGTCATTTTCTCGACCGCGTGTGCCTGGAGTTCGGTCGCCCGCCGCTCGGATTGTCGAAACAGCAATCGGAGCTACTGCGCCAATATGCTTGGCCCGGCAACGTCCGTGAGCTGAAGAACGTCATTGAGCGCGCCGTGATACTTTCAACCGGCAAAGCACTGCGGCTCGATCTGGCGATGGTCGACATTCTGCACGAGCAAAGTGGACGCAGCCCGGTTTCGGCAAAGACGCAGCCTGTGATCATGACCGAAAAAGAACTGCTGGCACTGCAAAAGGACAACCTTCTGACGGCTCTGCGGCTTAGCAACTGGCGTGTCTCCGGGCCAAACGGCGCAGCCAAGCTCGTCGGCCTCAAGCCCACCACGTTCAACGACCGAATCCGCAAATTCGGCCTCGAGAAGCCGGGCAGGGGCGCGAACCGCTAGACCGCATTCGAGGCCGGCGAGAAAAATTTTTGGGGGCGTAAGGGCTTGCGGCACCTTCCCACAATTTGGTATATGTTAAACGCGAAGCGCGCTTGTGCCAGTCAGTGCCTCGGGCGCGGCTAGACGAAGCGTATTGCCAGAAAACCAATAAGATTAAGGCCAAGCTGTCAATGTCCTACCTCACTGAGAGATTTCAAGCGGCCGTTACCGAGCTGGTGGGCGACGGACCGGTCAAGGAACGGCTAGCGTCGGCCTACGTCGAGAATCTGGACGATCTCGAGAATACCGAGTTTCCGGCCGAGCTCATGGAGGTCTTCACCCACCTACAGGCCGCCCTGCATGCCGAGCGTCCTGTGGGGCGCGAGGCCTGTGTGCGCGCGACCGTGCGCAAAATGTCCAGTACTCAGGCCAGAGGACATGCCGGAACGATCCTCATGCTCTATGCGGAGCTCGTGCGCCATGGGCAGCGGACCGAGCCCCTGAGAGTGGTCTCGGCCGAGGGTAAGCTACCACCGAAGTTTCTCTCCGAGGGCGGCCAATAAGCCCGCGAGTTCTCTAGCCCCTCAGCGGGGTTTGCGACGTTCGTCAAGGTTTTATGTCCAGTCCTCGGGCATAGTCGCGAGTCATTAACCTTTCGACTTGCGAGACGATGACCGACTCTACCGGCACGGTGGCGGACCAGGCGGCGGATATCCCCGGCGCGACGAGTATCTATGCGCCCTATGGGCAGCTGATCAAGATGCTGCTGCCCCGCGCCGGCGGCATCGCGTTCTATAGTCCTGACGAAGAGCTCTTCTGGTGCTCCGACGGCTGCGAGCGACCGGATCTTAAGGTCTTGCTTGGGAATCTGCCGACAGAGAACAGCCCGGAGCTCGCCGGTGGTGGCGCGATCCGTACCCTGAACGGCGATGGCAACGCATTCGTCTACGTGCTGCGAGGCCGGGGAGGCGAGCATCTCGGCACGCTCGTCGTCGAGCTCAGCGACGGTCAGCGTCGCAACTCGAACGGCTCGATGGTGGCGAGTCTGCTTCGCCCGGTGATCGACTGCCTCGAGAACCGCGTCGACGTCGAATCGACGAAGGCCGCGCCGATGCCGGTGCCGGCCCCCCAGCTCGACGAGACGCAAACCATGCAGTTGCGGCTTCTGATCGGAGTCGACAGCACGCCTGAGGGCAGAGCGGGCGGTCCCGACTACCTCGTAAAACAGTGCGTCGAACAGCTCGGCTGCGCACTCGGCGCATTGTTGATTCCGGACCGAAACCTGTCCATTTCGAGCGTCGCCAAAGATGTTGCGGCCCCGGCCGGCGAGCAGGCCCTTTCAAAGATCCACAAGCATCTGCTTGCGTGGATCCAGCTGCATAACAAGCCCATGGTCGTAAACTCGATCATGCCCAATGCTGCGACGGGGGATGTTCCGCCGTACAAGATTCTTTCCTGCCCGTTGCATGACGCGAACGGCCGGGTCGTCGGTCTGTTCGGCCTGTTTCGGGCTGCCGATGGGCCCGACTTCGAGCCGCACGACGTGAGCATTCTAGAGCTCATGAGCCGTAAGGCCATGAGCCTGCTCGACAACCGTTACGATAGCCTTACCGGCTTGTTGAACCGCTATGCTTTCGAGCACGAAGCGCAGGCAGAGCTGCGCGAATCCAGCGCAAACAATACTCAAGAAGCGGCGCTGCTGTATTTGGATATCGACGGCCTCAATCACGTAAACAGCGCGTTCGGCTTTCATGCCGGCGATGAGATCATTCAGCGTCTGGCAATTGTCATTAAGAACAGCGTATCGGACACAGGTGTCGTAGGCCGCCTCGGCGGTGACCGCTTCGTCATCCTGCTGCCGCCAAGCGAGATCGTGCAGGCCGAGGACTTGGCGGAGAAGCTCCGCGCCGAGATGAGCCAGCTCACCTATCTGCACGGCGAGAGCGCGATGCCGGTCTCCGTCAGTATCGGGGTCGGCCGCAGCTCGGGCTCAGCCGAGACGATCTCGCATGTAATAGCTGCCGCCGAGTATGCCTGCAAGCGGGCGAAAGAGCTCGGCCGCAACCGCGTAGAGGTCTCGCATGCCGACAACTCTTTTTCCGTCGCTCATCGCAACGACGCACTCGCATTTGCGAGTTTGCAGAGCGCACTCAAAGCGAATCGGTTCGGCTTAGAGCTTCAGTCGATCCATAGCCTTGATGGCGAGCGTGGCGTTCTCGGTAGCGAGGTGCTCATGCGGATGCGCGAAGGCAAAGGCTTCGTTGGGCCCGACAAGTTCTTGGCCGCGGCGAAGCGCTATCACATGATGCCGGCGCTGGACCGTTGGGTCCTCGCGGCGACGCTGCGCAACCTCAAGGGGCCGGGCGCTGGTTTACTCGAGACCGGCTGGGTCAGCCTCAACGTCTCCTCGCAGTCTTTCCAGACCGATAGTTTCAGGGACTTCCTGATTGAGCAGCTCCAAGGCGCTGACCTCCCTCTCGAAGCCCTATGCATTGAGCTGCGCGAGTCTTCCGCGGCTCATAACATGCGCGAGGCCGAGGCGCTTATCCACAGCCTGCGCGAACTCGGCGTGAAGGTCGCGCTCGACAACTTTGGCCAGGGCCTGAGTTCGCTTGCTTATCTTAGAACCTTGCCGGTGCAATACATCAAGATCGACGGCGATCTCATTCGCCGCGTCGCAACTGATAAGCTGGCCGAGTCAATGGTTCTCGGTATCGCCCAGGCGGCCACTACTCTAGGGATCGAAACCATCGCCGAGCACGTCGAGACCGAAGAGGTCGCGGCGAAGTTGCGTGAACTGCAGGTTACCTACGGTCAGGGCTATTACTTCGCGCGTCCCAAAGCGATGCCCAGCGCCTACGAGCAGATCGCTCCAGCCAAGCGTTTCGCCGGGTAAGCCGGCTCCAGCGGCGCATGGTCAGCTACCCCGGTTGGCAGGCTGTCAACGCAGCGCCCGCTTGGGCAGAATGAGCGCCATGCGGCGTGTGCTCATTGCAACGATAGCGTGCTTCGCGGCGACGGCGAATGCCGAACTGCCGACGGCACTGCAGCGAATTCTCAACGGGCATGCGATGCCGGATGCCGACGTGAGCGTGTTCGTTCAGGCCATCCGGGGGCGTGAACCCCTGCTAAGCCACCTTCCCGAGGTGCCCCGCAATCCTGCTTCGACGATAAAGCTTCTGACGACCTGGGTCGCGCTCGACGAGCTAGGACCGACCTATAGTTGGCCGACCGAGATCTACTATCTCGGCGAGTACGCCGGCAGCCAATTGCGCGGCGATCTCGGCCTCAAAGGCTACGGCGACCCATTTCTCGTGACCGAGGAGTTCTGGAAGTTGCTCGGCGCTCTGAGGCGCAGTGGGCTCGAGGACGTTCAAGGTGACCTCGTGGTCGACGATAGCTATTTTGCGCCGCTCGAAGAGGACCCCGGTGATTTCGACGGGCAGCCGACTCGAACCTACAACGTCACGCCCAATGCGCTACTCGTCAACTTCAAAGCTGTGCGCTTTCAATTCCTTCCCGATCGACAGAACGGTGGTGTGCGTATCAGCGCCGACCCTCAGCCGAGCAACCTCGAGATTCGGAATCGATTGCGGCTCGTAGACGGAGCGTGTCGCGGTTTTCAAGCCGGAATTAGCTTCGATCTCACCGATGTTCTGACCGGCCGCATGGCCAGTTTTGATGGAGGCTTTCCGGCAGCGTGCGCGCCCTATGCGCTGAGCCGAAGCGTTCTCCAGCACGACACCTTTGCCTACGGTGTCTACCGTAGCCTCTGGGCCGAGCTCGGTGGACGTCATCGCGGCGGCATGCGCCGGGGGGTCATGCCTGAGGGCCAAGAGCCCGCGCTGACTTGGCGTTCGAGGCCGCTCGCCGAGGTGATTCGCAGCGTTAACAAATTCAGTAACAACGTCATGACGCGGCAGCTCCTCTACACGCTAGGTGCTGAGGCGGCCGGAGCGCCTGCCCGCCCGGAAGCTGGTATCGCAGCAATCCACGACTACCTTGGTGAGCATCAGCTGGACAGCGTCGATCTCGTGCTCGCCAACGGCGCCGGCCTGTCGCGGGACACGCGCATCTCCGCTGAGCTGCTAGCGCAGACATTGCTGATTGCCGCGCGCAGCCCGCTGGCGCCGGAGTTTCTCGCCTCGCTATCGCTCGGCGGTCTCGACGGAACGACCCGTGGTCGTTTCAACGGCCATGCTGTCGCCGGTCGTATGCATGTCAAAACGGGGCGCCTCGATGATGTCTCGGCGTTGGCCGGCTACGTGCACGCGCGAAGCGGAACCGACTATGCGGCTGTGGTCATCGTCAACTCTCCCGAGGCGCATCGTGGGCCGGGAGAAGAGCTGCAGGAGGCCTTCGTGCGCTGGGTCTATGAGCTGCCGTAGAGAGGCCGCTACCTTAGCAGGCACGGCGTCGAAGTAAGGCCGGCGGCACCGGTCCTGGTTCGCGGTTCTGTCTTGGGAACCCTCTTATAATGTGCCACCGGTGACCCGCAACGCTGACGGAGAGTACGGTGCGCAGATGGATAGTGATTCTCGCCGCCTGGCTGGTTTGGCCGACGCTGCTATTGGCAGAGACGGCCTATGTGACGGATATCCTGCGACTCGGATTACACCGCGCCGATGACACCAGCGACCAGCCGTTTCGGAATCTCGTGAGTGGCACGGAGCTCGAAGTTCTGGGCCGCACGACGAATTTTGCGCGGGTGCGGACCGCGGATGGGCTGGAAGGCTGGGTAAAATCAGCCTATCTCGTGCTCGACAAGCCCGCGCAGCTCAGGGTGTCGGAGCTGGACGGCGAGCTGGAGGCCCTGCGCCTTGAGTTCGGACGCGAGCAGGCCGCGCGGCTTGCCGCCGAGCAGCAGCTAGCGCAGATCTCCCAGCAAGCCGACGCTGTGGCAGCGTCGTCGGATGCCGTCGAGGCGACCCTGACGCGGCTCAAGGAGCAGAATGCCGACTACGAGCAGCGCCTGGACCAGTATCGTGGCAGCATCCCGATGCCCTGGGTACTCGGCGCGCTCGGCGTGATGCTCTTGGCAGGATTCGCGGCCGGTATCGCATGGGTCGACTACATGAGCCGGCGCCGGCATGGTGGCTTCAGGATCTACTGAGCCGGGGCTGCCCGGGCCCGACGGCGCAGCCAGTCGCCGACTCTGAAGCCGAGTAGCACCGCGAGAATCAGCGCGTACAGCAGTGGCTCGGAGGTATCGAGCTTCACCTGTAAAAAGAAATGCAGCACGGCGAGCAAGCCAATGACGTAGATGCTGCGGTGCAGGCTGCGCCAGCGCCGGCCGAGCCGCCGCTGCATCGCGTTCGTGGAGGTAACCGCGAGCGGCACGAGCAATAGCAGCGCCAAGAAGCCGACCGTGATCCAGGGGCGCTCGGTGACGTCGGGGATGAGCGATGACCAGTCGAGACGCCGGTCCAGGACCATGTAGCTCAAGGCGTGCAAGAGGGCATAGGTGAACGCGAGCAGTCCGAGGGCGCGGCGCAAGCTGACCAGCCAGCTGAGCCCCGTCATGCGCCGCAACGGCGTAATGGCCAGGGTCAGCAATAGCAGATTAAGGGCCGTGATTCCGAGACTGTGCTGGACCTCCTGAACCGGATTAGCGCCGAGACTGCCGTAGCCGGCCGCACGGGCAAACAGCAGCGCGAGCGGGCCCAAGCCCGCGACGACGATCCCGGCCTTGAGCCATGCAAGCCTGCGGCGCGTCATCACGAGTGCGTAACCGGGTTTTAGTGGTTCCTAACGAGGTCGAGTCCGGCATAGAGACTGGCCACTTCCTCGGCGTAACCGTTGAAGAGCAAGGTCGGTATCCGAGATGCGAACAGCCCCCCGCCCAGCGGCCGCTCTGACGCCTGGCTCCAGCGTGGGTGCGGCACGTCCGGGTTCACGTTGGAGTAGAACCCATACTCGCGCGCGTTTGCCATGTTCCAGCTCGTCTCCGGTTCGTTCTCCATGAAGCGGATACGGACGATCGATTTGATGCTCTTGTAGCCGTACTTCCAGGGCACGATAAGCCGTAGGGGCGCACCGTTTTGGTTCGGCAGCGCCTGACCGTAGACTCCGACGGTCAATAAAGCCAACGGATGCATGGCCTCGGCGATCGTCAAGCCCTCGCGGTATGGCCAGTCCAGCACACGGGAGCGTACGCCCGGCATCGTCTCCGGGTCGTTGAGCGTAAAGAACTGCACGTATTTCGCCCGCGACGTCGGCGCAAACCGCTTCAACAGGTCACCGAGTGGAAAGCCTACCCACGGTACGACCATCGACCAGGCCTCGACGCAGCGGAATCGATAGATCCGTTCCTCGAGCGCGTGGGGTCGAAGGATATCCTCCAGCGTAAAGGACCCTGTGTTCTCCGCCTCGCCCTCTACGGTAACGCTCCACGGATCAGTTACGAGCGTATGGGCGTTGCGGGCGGGCTCACCCTTGTCGGTTCCGAATTCGTAGTAGTTGTTGTATTGCGTGACGTACTCGAGAGCTGTTGGTTCGGCGGTCGAGCTGCCCGGCCAGCGTTTCAGGTCCGCGAATCGCCCGTCCGATGCGGCCGCGAGCTGACGCGACTCGGGGTCTGCAGCCCGCTGAGCCTGCGCCATGGTGCCGGGTATCAATCCCGCGGCAAGGCCTGCGATGAGCAGCTCACGGCGCTGCGCGAAGAGATGCTCGGGCGTTATCTGCGATGGCTTGATGGAATCGGGTCGTCTTATCAACATGATGGTGCTCGCTGTGCCGGGAGGCAGATAGGTAGACCGCTCGATTGACTAGGATATTGCAGCGGGGCCGAAAAAATAGCCAGTCAGAGCCTACAGGGGTGGGAATGCGCGCGCTAGCGCACCGAAATGGTGCTTCTGCGCCGTAGCGATGCTACCGGGAACCACCGTCGAGCACTCACGGTCGACTGTCGGCTACAATTAACGCGCAACAAAAGAATATCGCCAAACGGCGTCTTTCGTTTCCAACCAGTCTTCGGGGGACTCTCATGAAGCTAATAACCGCTGTGATCAAGCCCTTTCGCCTGGATGACGTGCGCAACGCCCTTGCCGAAGTAGGCGTCCAGGGCATGACCGTAACGGAGGTCAAGGGCTTTGGCCGGCAAAGAGGCCATACGGAGCTATACCGTGGCGCTGAGTACGTCGTCGATTTCCTGCCGAAAGTGAAACTAGAGCTGGCGCTCACGGACGATCTTGTCGACCAGGCGATCGAAGCGATTATCGAGTCGGCAAAGACCGGTAAAGTGGGTGACGGCAAAATATTCGTCACGGAGCTAACCCAGGTTTATCGCATCCGGACCGGAGAAACGGGCGATCAAGCAATCTAACGGGGAGCAACGATGAAAACAACAATAAGAGTCGCGGCCCTCTTGGTCGCCGCCTTCGCGTGGCCGGCTATCGCAAGTGCGCAGGACCTAAACAGCGGAGACACCGCGTGGATGTTGACATCGACGGCGCTGGTGCTGTTCATGACCCTGCCGGGGCTGGCATTGTTCTATGCCGGGCTGGTCCGAAATCGCAACGTTCTGTCCGTGGCGATGCAATGTTTTGCGATCGCCTGCATGGTCTCCGTCATCTGGGTCGTGTTCGGCTACAGCATGGCCTTCGGCAGCAGCGCGTTGAATGGCCTCGTCGGCGATCTATCGAAAGCGTGGCTGAACGGCGTTGGCCTCGACGCGATGTCGGGCAGCTATCCGGAAACCGTGTTCGTTATGTTCCAGCTTACCTTTGCAATCATCACGCCGGCGCTCATTGTCGGCGCGTTCGCCGAGCGAATGCGGTTCTCGGCGATGCTGATGTTCACGGGCGCGTGGGTCATCGTCGTCTATTTTCCAGTCGCCCACTGGATTTGGGGCGGTGGCTGGCTGGGAGCGATGGGCTTTCGCGATTTCGCTGGCGGTGCGGTGGTCCACGTTACAGCGGGTGTTGCGGCAGTCGTGGCCGCATTGGTCATGGGTAATCGGCGCGGATTTCCGGAGACGGCCATGCCGCCGCACAATCTGCCGATGACCGTAACCGGCGCCTGCATGCTCTGGGTCGGATGGTTTGGTTTTAACGCGGGCAGTGCGCTCGCGGCCGATGGCGCCGCCGGAATGGCCATGCTCGTCACGCATATCAGCGCAGCCGTGGGCTCGTTGACGTGGATGACAGCGGAGTGGGTCAGATTCGGCAAGCCGAGCGTGCTCGGTATCGTTACGGGCATGGTCGCCGGACTCGCAACGATCACGCCAGCTTCGGGTTTCGTCGGGCCGATGGGCGCGCTCGCACTCGGTGTGGCAGGCGGAGTCGGTTGCTTCCTCATGACGCAGTTCATGAAGCGCAAGCTGGAGATCGACGATTCTCTCGACGTGTTTTCGGTTCACGGTGTCGGCGGCATGATTGGTCTGCTGCTCACAGCGGTGTTCTCCGCGTCGAGCCTTGGCGGGCTCGGTCTAGACGAGGGTGTTTCGATTGGCGGCCAATTCGGCATCCAGCTCCTCGGCATCGTCGTGACCATGGCGTGGTGTGGGGTCGCCAGCGTCGTGTTGCTCAAGATCATCGCGATTATTGTGCCGCTGCGTGTGTCGGCCGAAGAAGAGAACGAAGGCCTTGACCTGGTTCTGCATGAAGAGCGCGGTTACAACATCTAGACCAACGCCGTTGCCGGGCTCGGCCGTTGGCCTTGGCCCGGCAACGCACCCGATTGGTGAGAAGTGCGACCTAGTTGACTGGTACGGCGAATCCCGCCGGCTTGACGATCAATAGATCGCAAGGCAAGCGGTCGAGCACACGCTCGGCCGTGTTGCCGATGAACACTCGCTTGATCCCGCTGCGTGCGACGGCGCCCATGACCACGATGTCGGCCGGGAGCTTACGGCTCAGTGCCAATAGCTGCTCCGCTGCAACGCCTTGCTGCAAATGCACTGCTTCCTTATCGACCGGATAGTCGCGTAGCAGGGCGGACAGCGCCGACTTGTGATTGTTCTCGAGCGCCTCAGTCAGCTCGCGCACCGGTACCGCGATCGGCGATGCGATGCTTCCGGCCGCGCTCGCAATAGCCGGCGCAGGGTCGAACGCGTGAAACACGTCGAGTTTACCTTGAAGCGCCACTTCGAGTTCTTTAGCCAGCGCGAGGATGGCATGATCGAGCGCCGCAGGCTTATCGAACTCGTGCATCGGATCGACTGCAGCAAGGATGCGCGGTACAGCTGCAGGCTGACGTGGCTTGACGAGCAGCAGCGGTACGGCGCAGCCTCGTATGAGGTTCCAATCCGTATTCGAGAACAGCGCCCGTTGCACGGCGCCGTGATAGTGCGTGTCCTTGATCGTAATGATCGGTTGCAGCTCGGCGACTTTGCGCAGCACGCCGTGGTCCAGCGGATGCTCCCATCGCGCGTCGGTGCGAACCTCGAGGCCTTGCTTGCGTAGTGGCGTGGCCAACGACTCGAGACGGCGCTTGTGCATGTCGAGAAGCGCGAGCCTTGCACCTTCCATGGCTTCCGATGCGAGGAAGCGCCCGCCAGATAGCTGCTGGTCGTAGTCGCAGATCAACAGCTCAAGCGTGGCCCCGAGATGCGCTGCGAGCCACGTGGCGCGCTCCAATGCCGGTTGTCGATCGGTAGACGGATCGATGACTACGAGTATGCTTTTGTTCTCGTCCATGGCTTTATTTCTCGAGCCGTACAGCAGAAATCTGACTTCTGGCGCTAAGCCACGTGCAGCAGAACCTTCTTTGCGAACGCCCACGGTCCTCAATGGATTTATACTCCCGAGCGTTCGCGAACGATAATCGGGTCAAATGCCTAAGCTGACTTCGGAATCTACTTATGGGACGGTCGAGCGTGCTCTGCCGGCCGATCTGGTTGCCGAGCTCCGCGCGCTGTTCGATGCGGCTGTCGACGGCATCATCGTTGCGGATGAGCGCGGCGTCATCGCCGAGTTCAATAAAGCCGCGGAGCGGCTGTTCGGCTTTCCGGCCGAGCAGGTCGTCGGTCAGCCCCTTACGCTTTTGATGCCAGAACCCGACAGATCCGCGCACGACGGCTACCTCAAGCATTATCTGGACACCGGCGAAGCGCGCATCATTGGTATCGGCCGGGAGGTCCGAGGGCAACGAGCCGATGGCAGCACTTTCCCGCTCGCCTTGAGTGTCGGCGAGATCGAGGGCGGCAGCCGCCGGCGGTTCATCGGATTGATCAGGGACCTATCGGCGCAGCGCGCCGCAGAGGAGGAGGCCTACAAGCTTCAAAACCGGCTTGAGCACGTGGGGCGGTTCAGCCTCATGGGCGAGATGGCTGCGGGGCTTGCCCATGAGCTCAATCAGCCGTTGAGCGCAATCGTAAATTACTCTCAGGCAGGGCGGCGACTTGCCGAGCGTAAAGATCCGGGCATCGCGTCGATTACAGCCTGTCTCGAGAAGATCACAGAGCAGGCCATGCGGGCCGGCCATATCATCGACAAGCTTCGCGATTTTCTGCGCAATGACGATGCAACAAAGTCCGAGTTGAAGCTCAATGATGTGGTACTTAGCACCCTGAATCTCGTCGAGGCCGATGCGCGCGCCGAGGGCATTCCGATGCTCATGGAGTTGGCCGACAATCTCCCCACGATCAAAGGAGATCTGGTCCAGTTGCAGCAGGTGCTCATGAATCTGACGCGTAACGCAGTCGATGCCATGCGCGACAGCCCGAATAAAGATGAAGGCATACTGATCCAGACGACCCGGCTGAGCAGCGAGGAGGTTCAGGTCAGCGTGCTTGATCACGGACCGGGCGTTTCACCGCAGCTTGCGAAGAGCATTTTTCTGCCATTCATTACGACCAAGCGGGACGGGCTTGGTGTCGGCCTTGCGATCAGTCGTACAATCATTAGCGCCCACGAGGGCGAGCTATTCTGTCGCCGTAATCCAATTGGAGGGGCGATATTTGGATTCAAGCTACCCGTGGCCGGGCGAGGATGACTCTAATGAATAGAGACTCAGCAGTTGTTTATGTCGTTGATGACGATGCGGCAGTGCGGGATTCGCTCAAGGTGCTGCTCGAGTCGGTCGATCTGCAGTGCCAAACTTACGCATCGGCGACCGAGTTTCTCAACAACCACGACCCAGACCAGCATAGCTGCCTGGTTGCAGACGTTCGCATGCCGGGAATGAGCGGCATTGATCTCCAGGACGAGCTCAACCGCCAGGCGTCGACAATCCCGATACTGTTCATCACCGGTCACGGCGATGTGCCGATGGCAGTGGATGCGATGAAATCGGGGGCGCTCGACTTCATTCAGAAGCCGTTTCGCGATCAGGATCTACTTGATCGCATTCACCAGGCACTCGAGCGAGACGAGCAGCGTCGTGACGACAACCGCGACGTGGCCGAGATCAGAAACCGTGTAGCGCGTCTCACGGGCCGCGAGACCGAGGTCATGCAGCGCGTAGTCATGGGCCAGGCCAACAAGGTTATCGCGCTAGATCTTGGTGTGAGCCAGCGTACAGTCGAGATCCACCGTGCCCGCGTGATGCAGAAGATGGGCGCGCGCTCGCTCGCGGAGCTGGTTCGCATGGCCGGCAAGCTCGCGGACTAGCCGGTAATCTCCAGGATAGCGCTGCCCGTCAGGGAGTTGCGGCGCAGCCGATCGAGCGCCACAATTGCTTCGCCTGGCTCGAAGCGTTCGATTTGGATTCGCATGGGGATTCTCACGCCCAGCTCGAGAACTTCCGTTCCATCGCGGTGGATCAGATTCGCGACCGACATGAGTTTGCACTCGCCCCACACTTGTGTGACGGGCTAACCGAGGTGGCGAGTTTTCCAACGATCTGATGCCACGCTATTACCGGCTATGGAATCGTTGGGAGCTCCCTATCCAGCCGATACAAGTCCGTGTGGTACACGGCGCGGGCTTCGATTCGGATCAGAATCTGTCCGGGGCCAGCCGTCGAGCGTTCGAGCTGTTGCGGTGTCAGCGCCTGACCGGCCGCGGGCAGCGCCACGGTGTGCGTCGTGATCCGCTTACTCGGCTTCCGGTAGAAAATAACGAAACTCGTGCGAGTAGCGCAGCCGAGGTGTAGCGACGGGTGCGCCGGCAACTAGCCGCGGCCGGAATACGGCCTCCGCGAGGCGCTCGACGTAGCGAGCGTCCATGAGCCCGGGTGGATCGGATGCGGTAATCTGAATCTGTTCCGCCCGCCCTCTCGCCGAGAGCCTGAAGCGCGCGGTGATCGAGCCCCAGGCATAGGCGCGATTTCTGCGCGATCCCCAGTCGACCGGGCCTGCGGGCGGAATGAAGTTGACCATACGGGGGCTGCCGAACAACGCCTCGCCCGCTTCGTTGTCACCGAGCGCGCCAAAGGCCTCGCTGTAGTAGCGCAGCGCGCTCTCGTCCCGCCCGGCAGCAAGCTCCGCGTCACCAAGCACCGCGAAGGCCTCGGCGCGCTCGCCCGCCGGCGCCTCCGGGGCCGCTTCGAGAACCTCCAGCAATTGCCGCTTCGCGGAGGTCTGCTCGCCGAGCAGGGTGTCGATACGCACGAGTTCACGCAGCGGTTTCAGCGTATCCGCGGGTTTCGCCTGCGGATCTTCGCGGAGTATCTCGAGTGCGCGCTCATACTGATCGCGCGCGAGCCCGCGCATCCTCGCGAGCTCGTAGTAACCGGCGAGCCGGTAGTAATACGGGACTACGGCAGGATCATCGCTACCGAAGCGCCGCACCGCAACATCGAGTAGCTCGCGCTGCATCTCTTGCGCCTCGCGGGTGTCTCCGGCTGCCTCGTATACCTCGCTGAGATCGTCGAGCACATCGGCTTGGTCGAGATTGAACAGCCCGAAGTTGCGATGGCTGATATGGCGGGCTTGCTCGAGCACGGTGACCGCCTCGGCGAAGTCGCCGCGCTGCACGAACACCTCGGCAAGGCCTTGATAGGCGCCGATCAGGGCGGGGGCAAATTCGCCATCAGCGCTCGTGATCAGCTCGATGCCCTCGAGGTAGTTGGCCTCAGCGGGGTCGAGTTCATCCAGCTGTGCCTGCACTCTCGCCAGTGCGAGGAGATTCTCGCCGGCGAGGCGCTGCGATGCGGCGGGTGCCGTAGCCCAATCCGTCGCCGTATCAGTTGCAGCGGGTTCCTGCGCACCCGCCGCGAGCATGCAACTGAGGAGGCCTGCTGCGAGCGCTGTTGTTCCCGGAAGCGGAAATCGGGGCCGGCTCATTAATTGGTGACGTAATAAAACGTGAAGTTCCGGATCAGTCCCTTGGAGTAGACGATAACACCGTCGAGTATTTGTGGCCGGAAGCGTGAGCGGCGTATCGCCCGCATCATGGTCGCGTCCTTGAAGTCGGGTGGATCCGACTCGAGCACTGTGACGTTGAGTGGCCTGCCGTCTTCATTGACGTCAAACACTACCCGGACGTGGCCCTGAACGGCGCCGAGGTCACTGGCTTCGGCCAACCCGCGGCTGCTGGGGTATTCCCGCAGCACATAGTCGGGCTCGGCAAACCACTCGGCGCGAATCGACTCGCCATCTTCGACCTCGCCGAGCAACTGCCAAGCGCGCAGATAATCCTGGCCGGTCGCTCCCACGCGGCTAAATGCCGTATACCAATCGCCGATATCACGCAGCACTCGGGCCAAGGCGAGCGCGTTGGGCTCGGGCTGCAGCTCGACGATCTCCAACGCGCGGTTCAGTGCGCTGATGCCCCGGCCCTCGGCGAGCTTTTGGGTGCGATAGCTGTTGCCAATCTCCGTCAGGGGCTTTATGAGCTCAGGGCTGTCGGGTCCTTGCTCCAGCCGGATGATGTCCATCGCACGAACGAGCTGGAACCGGGCGGGCTCGAACTGGAACGCACTGACCAGCCATTCAGCGTAACGGTAGATATACGGCAGGATCTCCATGGTATCGGTCCCATGGACGCGCTCCATGAGCCGTAAGGCATCCTCCTGCTGCAGGTGTGCCTCCTCGTAGCGACGCATGCTCGCGAGCGTCGCGGCGATGTGATACACAATCTCTACCTGCTCGGGGTTGAGCAGCCCGTAGCTTCTGCGGTTGGCCGTTCGAGCTTCCTGAAACAACCCGAGCGCCTGCGGATAATCTCCTGTCGCATGGTAGTTGGCACCAAGCGACACCAGCGGATTGATTATCGATTCGGTAAAAGGTCCCTCCACCTCACGAAACATGTCGATTGCGGCGACGAACGATGCCTTCGAATCATCGTAATGCTCCAGATTGCGCTGGACGATAGCGAGGTTGTTCAGCGCCGTGGCGAGCTCCTCGCTCGGCGAGCCGAATTCCGCTTCGGTCAGCGTCACCATTGACTCAGCCAGCGGCAGTGCTTCCTCGAGTCGGCGCTCGTTGATGAGGTCGATGAACTCGATCTGCGTTTCCAGGCGCGTCAGGTGTGTCTCAGTAGGAATCTCGGGGCGATAGGCCTCTGCGGTCGAGGACGCGCTCGTTGTGGATGGGTCCTCGGCCGCACCATAGGCATCAGCCGTCGCCTCCTCGACCGCAGGGTCCGGGGTTGCCCTGGAGCCGACGTCGCGAGTCTGCCCGTCGGCGCCGAGCGCGGCGGCGCACAGGCTGAGCGCAATGGCGGCGCGAGCGCTAGCCCGCGTTCGCAGCGAGAGGAGTTGTGGCCATGACAGGACCATAGCGCTTGATTCTATCCAAATAGTGGGGGGTGTGCTGGACTGGGTCCAATAAACGTATGGACCGCCAAAGGCCCGGCTCGGTTCCTTGCGCGCCGTGTCAAAGACCTTGTCGGGAGCCTGCGCCCGTCTATAATGACGCGCGGAGTCACGGATTAGCACACACTTATGACGATCGCCGCCACGGTAGGGGACGCCCTGGCATTCGAGGGAATCGATTTCCGCATCCTGCGCACGGCGCAGTCGGTTGCGACAGTCGAGGCTCTTCGGAGCGCTGGAGTGGAACCCGAGGGTTGTGCCAGGGCACAGCTGCTTAAGGATACGCAAGGCTATGTGCTCACGGTCACAGCTGCCACGCGCGTGCCCGACATGGACCTGTTGCGCCGTGAGCTGCACCGCGAGCTCGTGCCTGCCGGCGATGACGACCTGGACGACCTATTCTGCGATTGCGAAATCGGCTCGGTGCCGCCGCTGGGACCC
Organism: Rhodospirillaceae bacterium; assembly: GCA_024640695.1. Lineage (GTDB taxonomy): Bacteria > Pseudomonadota > Gammaproteobacteria > Steroidobacterales > Rariloculaceae > JAHEEM01. The sequence continues at coordinate 17,797 of JAHEEM010000025.1, forward strand.
TGGTATCGGATCCCCACCGTGGTGGATTCCAGTCTTCGTGAGCAGGTTGATATTTTCTTCGATGCCGGCGAGCCCTGCGCTCTGGTCCAAGTGACCGAGCAGAGCTTCGAGAAACTGCTGGAGGGCGCCGACTATTTCGCCTTCTCTCGCCGGGCCCGGTCTTGACATAACCAGGGCAGGAACACCTCAAGTGTCGGGCTGGCAGCAGCGGGGCTTCATATTTCAAAGCATTGTGCTCGGGTGTATCCTGCGAGCTGCATTTTCCCCGAGCTCACCGCAAACCAGCCAGCGTACCTCAGCATCGCTCTCTTGAATTCGCTTCGAGAACGCTAGCGCCTTATTTCAACTTAGAGCCCATCGCATGGATCCGACAGTCACATCAGGAACCGAGTACTTTCATCGCGTCGTCGACTGCCAGTGGGCGTGTCCGGCGCACACGGACGTCCCTCAGTACATTCGAATGATCGCGCAGGGGGAGTTCACCGATGCCTATATGCTTAATAGGGGATCCAATGTATTTCCCGGCATCCTCGGCAGGGTCTGTGACCGACCGTGCGAGCCAGCTTGCCGGCGGGGGCGGGTCGAAGACAAGCCCGTCGCTATTTGCCGGCTGAAGCGCGTTGCCGCCGATAACCGTGGTGACGTCAGCGACCGTCTCCCCGTCGCGCCAGAGAAAAAGAACGGCAAACGTATCGCACTCGTTGGCGCAGGCTGCGCGTCGCTCACCGTGGCGAACGACCTTATGCCCCTCGGCTATGAGTGTGTGATCTTCGAGGCGCTCGATAAGCCCGGCGGCCTCATGCGCTCTAACATTCCGGCGTTTCGGCTGCCCGGTGATGTCCTCGATGAGGAGATCGGCTACATCGTCGACATGGGCGTCGATCTGCGTCTCGGTACGCCGGTCCCGAGCATGACAGGCCTTCTCGATCAAGGCTTTGATGCGGTATTCGTGGGCAGCGGGGCACCGAAGGGCAAGAACCTCGAGGTTCCTGGCCGCTACGATACCGAAAACATCCACATCGGTATTCAGTGGCTTGAGTCGGTCGCTTTCGGGCATATCGAAAAGATCGGTGAGAATGTTTTGATCATCGGCGTCGGTAATACCGCGATGGATTGCTGCCGGACGTCGCTGCGGCTGGGCGCAAAGAACGTCAAGGTGATGGCGAGAAAGCCGCGGGAGTTCTTCAAGGCCTCGGACTGGGAGTTGGAAGACGCCGAAGAAGAGGCCGTGGATATCGTCATCAATCACTCGCCGAAGGCCTTTGTGGTCGAGAATGGCAAGCTCGTCGGCATGACTTTCGAGCAGATGGAGTACGACGTCGACGCGAAAGGCAAGATCGTCGAGACGCGCATCGTCGGTGAGACAACGTTCCCCTGCGACGATGTCGTGCTGGCGATTGGCCAGGACAATGCGTTCCCCTGGATCGAGCGCGATCTCGGGATCGAGTTCGACCGGTGGGAAGTACCCGTTGTGGATCCGGCGACGTTTGAGTCGACCCGGCCGGGCGTGTTCTTCGGCGGCGATGCAGCCTTCGGCCCCAAAAACATTATCTGGGCGGTCGAGCACGGCCACCAAGCGGCCATCTCAATACACAAGTACTGCGAAAGCACGCCGTTGACCGAGCGATTGCCGCGCGGCGTCAACCTGCAGAGCGCCAAGATGGGTATCCACGAATGGAGCTACAGCAATAACTTCGATCCCGCGGCGCGCCGACTCGTGCCGAATGTCGGCCTCGTGGAGCGATTCAAGAAGCTCAACATCGAAGTCGAGCTAGGCTTTACCGCCGAGCAGGCCGCCACTGAGGTCGAGCGCTGCCTGAACTGTGATCTTCAGACCGTCTTCTTCCCGAAGCTCTGCATAGAGTGCGACGCGTGTATCGACATCTGCCCGGTCGATTGCCTGACGATCGCGGCGAATGGCACCGAGGACGGGATCAAGGAGTCGCTGAAGGCGCCGTTCCTGAACTCCGACCAGTTGCTGTACGTATCCGATCCGCTGAAGCAAACGAGCCGGGTCATGGTCAAAGATGAGAACCTCTGTGTCCACTGTGGCCTTTGTGCGGAGCGCTGCCCCACGAGTGCCTGGGACATGCAGAAATCGACGGTTCAGATTCCTTATGCTATCGATGAGATGAAACAGAGCGAGGCTAAATGTCGGCAAGAGCGAAAAGCCGGGTAAACGATTTCGTAATCCGGTTGGCGAACGTCAACGGCACCGGCTCGGCCAGTGCCAATACCCTATTGATGAAGGCGATCTTCCGCATGGGGGTCCCCGTCACGGGCAAGAACTTCTTCCCGAGCAATATTCAGGGTTTGCCAACGTGGTACGAGATTCGCGTCAGCGGAGAGGGTCATCTCGCGCGCTCGGGAAAAGTGGACGTCATGGTCGCGATGAATGCGCAGACCTACCAGAAGGATCTGCAGGAAGTCAGCACGGGCGGAGTTCTTATCTACGACTCGACCTGGCCGCGCGACCGCATGTTGTCGCGACCGGATGTCACGATCTTGGGCATACCGCTGGCGCGGATGTGCAACGAGAATTTCACGAATGCCCGAGCCCGCATTCTCATGAAGAACATGTCCTATGTCGGCGCGCTGGCAGCGTTGCTGGACATCGACATGGCCGTTATCAAGGCACTCGTCGAGGAGATGTTCGCATCCAAGACGAAGCTCATACCTGCCAACATGGAGGCGATCGAGCTTGGCGCAAATTATGCGCGCGAGCACTTCGATTGCCCGCTCGAGATGCACTGCGAGTCGTCTAATCGGACCGCCGGCCACATCATGATCGATGGCAACACAGCTGCGGCGCTTGGTTGCGTGTACGCGGGTGCAACCGTAGGCGCGTGGTATCCGATCACGCCTTCGACATCAATCATGGACGGCTTCAAGGCGTTCTGTGAGCGCTACCGCGTCGACAAGGACACCGGGGAGCGCGACTACTGCATTATTCAGGCCGAAGACGAACTCGCTGCCATCGGCATGGTGCTGGGCGCGGCGTGGAACGGTGCGCGCGCATTTACACCGACGAGCGGCCCGGGTCTGTCGCTGATGAACGAGTTTATCGGCTTTGGCTACTTTGCCGAGCTGCCGGCCGTGGTGTTCGACGTTCAGCGCGTCGGCCCGTCTACCGGCATGCCGACACGTACCCAACAGGCTGACATGCTCGCGGCTGCGTATGCTTCGCACGGCGATACGCGCCACGTCGTTCTTTTCCCTGCCGACCCCGGGGAGTGTTTCGAGCTCGCCGTCAGCGCTTTCGATCTCGCCGAGCGTCTGCAGACCCCCGTGATCGTGCTCCTCGACCTCGATATCGGCATGAACGACTGGATGTGCAAGGAATTCAGCTGGGATGACGCCTATCGGCCGGATCGCGGCAAGGTGCTGGATGCCGAGGCGCTCGAGAAGATCGAGAAGTTCTATCGCTATCTCGACTCCGACGGTGATGGCATTACGTATCGCACCTACCCCGGAGTTCATCCAAAGGGCGCCTATTTTGTTCGCGGCTCAGGTCACAACAAGTACGGCGGCTACACGGAAGATTCTGCCGAGTACCAGGAAGTGGTCGATCGGCTCAACACAAAATGGCGTACTGCCGCGACGATCGTGCCGAAGCCGGTGACTCACCGCAGCATGAA
>JAHEEM010000205.1:0-3760 GCA_024640695.1 Rhodospirillaceae bacterium
GGTCTCTAGGACGTCGATGAGCTCTTCCAGCGACAGGTCCTCGAAGACGAACGGCTCACGGTTCGGCAGCCGACCGTAAATCTTCTTGTTTTCCAGCAGCAACGTCAGGTTGTTGGGCGTCTCTGGCACCCCTTGAACATCGATGAAGATCGCATCGACGATGAGCCCTGCCGCGGCGCATTCATTGAGCCATCCAGAGACCAGCTCGCGAGTGACTATGGCTACGGCCATCGTCCCGTCCTCGCGCCTGGGTCCTGCGGCGAAGTGCAGTATGTCGACGTCCTCGGCAACGGCGTCCTCGAGGGTGTATGGCAGCATCTGCTGAACTCGCGACTGACGCTTGACCGGAAGGTTCACGCGAGTCGATACAGCCTCGAGCCCAGGGACGAGCAGCAAAACCTCTCGGTTGCGGCTCTCCGCGACAGCGGCGGTCAATGGTCCCGTCATCGGTCGGCCTAGCCGATGCCCCTGATCGCTGAAGATGAGCCAGGACGCCTGTGCTGGTTCCTCCGCCAGCCGAACAACGAGGAATTCAGACACAGTTATGAGGCTCCCAGGCTTCTAAAAATTGCGCGTACCAGGCCGCTATTGTCGCGCTCGAGTAGAGAGTACATGGTGAGCTGATAGGTGCCAAGTGCGACCGAGCCGGTCAGCAGGAAGTACTGACTCACTCCGTCGATACGCCCGAGCACTTCGGGTTCGACGCGGTCCTCAAAGGTAATATCGATATCTGAAAAGTTTGCGCCGCCGCGTTCTTCGATAAGAACGGCGGCGAGCGCGAGATCGATATCATCCGATAGCGATGCCAGCAAGACGTCGCTGGCCGTGTTGACGTTCAACCGCGTCCCGGAGGGCAGGGCGGTGACATAGGGTGCCACTAAGCGGTAAGTCTCCAGATCAAAGCCGACATTTGCCATGAGCTCGCTCGGGCTCGTGATCAGTGCGTTCGGGGTGCGGTACGGCGGGTCCATGCCTGCATAGGTTGCATCCTCACCCCCGGACGGGAATCCAGCCTCGGTGTCGCTATCCAGCCAGTCAACGACGACGGTCGCTAGGGCGGGATCCAGTTGCAGGGTCTCGAGCAGCCGCTCGAGCTGGCGCTTCGCGATTTGATCGACTTCGCCCTCCGGCGTGATGAGATTATTGAGATTGAAGCGTCCCTGAAGGTCTTCGATGCGGCCACTGATCAGGCCGCCTTCCACAGGCAGAGGCGCCAGTTCGACTGCCCAGATTTCTCCCAGATGATCGCTTTCACCGGATTCGATTTGGTCCTGGCGCAAGATATCGCCAACCCAGGCTTCCGCGCCCTGCAAATAGAGCAACGCCTGGTCTGCCGCGAGCGCCGCGCCAGTGCGCCGTTGATCCAGACTGCTGATCCACATGAGATTGACAGCGATGATCGTCCCGAGAGTCACGACGAGCATGGCCATCAGCACTGCGACGCCACGCTGATTTGATCGCGGCGCCATCATCCGCCAGTCTCCACAGCGCGCCAGATTCTGCCGTAATCCTCCAGCTCAATAGCAAACTCGATCACGCGAGGTCTAGAGACCAAGGTTTCCGGACCAGACATTTCAGCTGGTGGCCAATCCACATGCCAGCCTCCTGCCGGATCCATGAACCGGACTTCGACATTGTCGACTTCCTCCAGTAACTCTGCGCGAATCGGTGTGGTCCCTGGGGTGCGGTCCATGACCGGCCAGTGGAAGCGAACCAGCTTGTCATCTTCCCAATCGTAGGCAACTCTGAGCACCGAGCCCCGCGGAAAGCCAGCGGGATTCGCCCAACCACCGCGGCTGAGCTCGAGCGCGAACTGGCCATTCGGGTTCGCAAGCACGCTGGGTTGCTCGTCGCCGAGCTCGTCTCGCGCAGGCCGCGGGTGAATCTGCGCGAGGTCCTGCGTGATGATGCGCATGGCGAACTGAATCGCGCGCCAACGGTCCGCCCGTTCGCGAGCGATAGTCTGCTGGCGAATGACTTCGCTCAGTCCGCCCAGGGCCATGACACCGATCACCGCAACGATCGCCATCGCGACGAGGAGTTCAATGAGCGTGAAGCCATATGCACGCCTCATCCGCCGGCTCCTGCCGCCGACCAGCGCACAGGCATAAAGCCCGCGGGAGGTGGGGGCTCTAACAGCGCGGACAGCGAATGAATGAGTCGCTCGGGGTTGTCTGCCAGATAGACTCTGACGTCTACCCTGCGCAGGTTCTCGACTTGAGTCTCCGAGACATCCACGACAGTGCGCCACTGCCGCTGGGCGAGCTCCACCTGGTCATCGCTGCGGCCAAGCTCAGGCCAGGCCGCAGAGACACTGAGCTCGGTCAGCTTGTTGGCTGCGACCCAGCTCGCCAGCGTCTTCTCCTCCGTAACCGTAGCACTGACGATGTAGCGATTGAGCTGGGTTTGCACGGCCATCATGCCGAGTGCGACGATGGCAAGCGCAACCATAGCCTCCAATAGAGTGAATCCACCGCAGCGGATCTTATGGCGCATCGAAACCGTCCTGGGTCAGCTCGTTCGAGCCGTCGAAATCCACATCGAGTAGAAAGCGGCCTCCGGTCATTTCACGATAAAAAGCTGCCTGGAATGGCGTTACCTCGCCGGTTGCGAATAGCACGACCTGAGGCTCGGGTTGCTCGTTGACGTCCATCGCTTGGAAATCGCGGGAAAGCTTAACTTCGCGGTCGTCGAGCGAAAGTCTGAGCTGTAGCGGCGCTGTCAACTCGTGCTCGGCGAGCAGACGGTCCCCCGCGCGGGGTTGCCAGGTCAGCGTCTGGTAGTCGTAGATATAGAACCGATAGGCGGACTCACTGAACAGGATGCCGTAGTCGTGGCTTTCCATGATCGCTTCCTCGGTCAGCAGGTCTATGAGACTCCGCAGGCGTTCCGCCTCTCTCTGGACTTCTCGGTCACTGCCTAAGGTGCCGAGCGACAGGATGGCTGCGCCGGCGAGTATCGCGATGATCACGACGACGACAAGCAACTCGAGCAAAGAAAAACCGGTATCGGTCGGCTTTCGCCCCCGCGGTTCTAAGATATTCTCAGACTGCGGCATGTCCGCGGCGCGCTGCTTTCTGGCTCATGCATGGGTACATCGGGTGCACCGAGGAGGCAGCCGCCGTTAGTTGAGATTCCAGTTGCCGATATCGGCATTGATGCCTTCGCCGCCTTCTTGTCCGTCGGCGCCATAAGAGAACACGTCGAACTCTCCTTGTTGCCCGGGCGAGACGTATAAGTACGTCTTGTTCCACGGATCCGGCGGCACGCTGCGCAGATACTGCTTCCAGTTGGGCGCGATCGATTCGCCGGGATTAGTCACCAACGCCTGCAACCCCTCGTCAGTGCTCGGATACCTGAAGTTGTCGAGCCGGTAGAGGTTGAGCGCATTGTCTATAGCGCGAATATCCGCTTTGGCCCGGGTGACTGCGGCGCGGTCGATGTTGCCGATAAGATTCGGCGCAACAATGGCTGCGAGCAGCCCGATGATCACGACGACCACCATGATCTCGATCAAGGTAAAACCGCGCGCGCCAAAAGCCGCTGACTGCTGCGATGACGACATGTCACAGATCCCTCTGTTTGCCTACGGAAAGCTGGGCAGAAGATAGCACAAACACCCGTTTCCAGCCGTGAACTGAGCCCGCGCGCGCGCCTTTCTCCCTACGGATATGCGCCAGCTTGGGTATACTTCGGTTAGATTACGCCAAGAGAGAAACCCAATGGATCTAGCCGAACTTAAGCCCTGGCCTGGAATTCC
>JAHEEM010000205.1:3770-5873 GCA_024640695.1 Rhodospirillaceae bacterium
TCGCCCTGGTGACGGGCGCCTCTCGCGGAATCGGTCGCTCGATCGCCGAAGCACTCGGGCGCCAAGGGGCGATCGTCATCGGCACGGCTACGACGGCGCCGGGCGCCAAAGGAATCAGCGAGCACTTGGCTGAAGTGGGCGCCCAGGGCAGAGGGGTCGTGCTAGACGTCGCCGATTCGGACTCAGTGGATTCACTGTTCGAGGATCTCAAGGCTGCCGAAGGGCTGCCGGCAATTTTGGTCAACAATGCTGGGATCACACGCGATAACTTGCTGATGCGCATGACGCCCGAGGAGTGGGATCAGGTGCTCAACACCAACTTGACGTCCTTATACCGAGTCTGCAAGGCCGCCGTGCGGGGGATGATGCGAGCTCGGACAGGGCGAATCATCAATATTGCTTCGGTGGTCGGCGTCATGGGCAACCCCGGCCAGACCAACTATGCCGCAGCGAAGGCCGGGATGATCGGTTTCGGCAAGGCATTGGCTCGCGAGGTCGCCTCGAGAAACATCACGGTCAATACGATTGCGCCGGGCTTCATCGAAACTGATATGACGCGTGAGCTCAGTGAACAACAGGCAGCAGCCCTGCTGCAGCAGATTCCTTCGGGTCGGCTCGGGACGCCCGGCGACGTGGCTGCTGCCGTTGTGTTCTTGGCTTCCGATGCGGCTTCTTACGTGACCGGGGAAACACTGAATGTAAACGGCGGTCTGGTCATGGTTTAAACGTCGCCGCACTGATATAAGTAACTGTTTTAAATGGGGCAAATGTGTGATGTGTCGTGTGAGTAGATTGGCCCAGATGATTCCCATACAATACGCGCCACGCTGGCCTGGCCTCAGGTCGGGCTCGTTAATACATCAAGGGGTACCACACGCATGAGTAGTGTCGAAGACCAAGTCAGGGCAATCATCGCAGAGCAGCTCGGTATTAAGATTGAAGAAATCAAGAATGACGCTTCTTTTGTCGATGATCTGGGAGCCGACTCACTGGATACCGTAGAGCTCGTCATGGCTTTAGAGGAAGAATTCGAAACTGAAATTCCTGATGACGAAGCCGAGAAAATTACGACGGTTCAGCATGCCATCGACTTCGTCTCGGCAAAAAAGAAGGACGCTTAGCCTCTCGCGGCGTGTAGGGCCGCAGCCCCCAACTCGATCCCCCCAAAGCAGGATGAGCCTGTGACAGAACGACGAATTGTCGTGACCGGCTTGGGCCTATTAGCTCCCGTCGGTAACACCGCGGCGGAAGGCTGGCGTAATGCCCGTGACGGAATCAGCGGAATCTCCGTGATCGACAGCTTCGATACCTCCGGGTTTGCGAGCAAGATCGGCGGCATGATTCGCAACTTCGACGTTACCGAGTACCTCGAGCCAAAGGAGGCAAGGCGCTCAGACCCCTTTATTCACTATGGCTTTGCTGCCGGTATGCAGGCGATTGCCGACGCGGGCGTGGAAGTGACTCCCGCCAATTCAGACCGAATTGGGGTGATTATGGGCGCGGGTATCGGTGGGCTCTACACCATCGAGACTAACTACGCGAAATATGTCAACGGTGGGGCCCGCAAGATTTCTCCCTACTTTGTGCCCGGCAGCATCGCAAACATGATTTCCGGTCATATTTCAATTGCGTGCGGACTCACAGGCCCGAACCTAGCGATGGTGACGGCCTGCGCGACATCGACTCATTGCATCGGGCTCGCGGGCCGTTTGATCCGGGGGGGCGATGCCGACGTCATGCTCGCTGGCGGGGCCGAGTACGCGACGACAGTCCTGGGTATTGGCGGCTTTTGCGCTGCGCGGGCGCTGTCCACGCGGAACGATGAGCCAACGAAGGCGAGCCGCCCATGGGATCGAGACCGTGACGGATTCGTGCTCAGCGACGGCGCAGGTTGTCTGGTGCTCGAAGAGTACGAGTTCGCAAAGCGGCGCGGCGCGCAGATTTATGCTGAGCTGGTGGGCTTCGGCATGAGTGGGGACGCGAATCATATTACCGCGCCAACTGAAGACGGAGAGGGGGCCCGACGCTGTATGATCGCCGCGCTGCGGGATGCGCACATCGATGCCGAAAAAATCGGCTACGTTAACGCACATGGCACGTCCA
>JAHEEM010000206.1:0-5231 GCA_024640695.1 Rhodospirillaceae bacterium
GACCCACGGCAGCTCGGCTACCGCCGACCAATCGCTGCTCGTCGAGGATAGATAACTCAACCAGCTAACTGCGTAGGCATAGAGCACATCTGCATGGCGAGGTCGCAATGCCGCAAGCTCAGCCACAAACTCATCGTAACCCATGCCCGCCCAACGACAGGCCGGGCTGTAGTCCAGGCAGATCGCCCTTTGACCGTAACGGCGTGCTTTAGCACCGACCGCGACCGCGTGATCCGAGTCGGTCACGAAGCGCGAGCCATACAGTGCGAAAAGTTGTGCGCCGCCGGCGAGCAGCGCGGAATTCTCCGGGTTCTCGGTGATTAATCCATCGACGATCAACAGATAGGCCGGCAGCCCTTGCTCGACAACCTGTGGATCGTCCTGGTTCAGAACAGCAGCAGACAGCGTGTTGGCAGCGCGACTACCAATAACTGAGGCACAGCCACCACAAACCGCCACGAGCGACAGCCAAACGACGGCTCCTCGCCAGCTTCGCCAGTGACGCATTGACCCAGGCTGAAGGGATGGGCCCATCACGTCGAGATCGCTGTCGTTAGATTTTTTCCTTGATTCTGGCCGACTTGCCGCTGCGCTCTCTGAGGTAGTAGAGCTTTGCGCGTCGGACGTCACCGCGCCGCTTGAGCTCGATGCTAGCGACCGCTGGGCTGTGCGTCTGAAACACACGCTCGACGCCCTCGCCATGAGAAATCTTTCGAACCGTGAACGCAGAGTTGAGACCGCGGTTACGTTTTGCGATCACAACCCCCTCGTAGGCCTGCAATCGCTCGCGATCCCCCTCCTTAACTCGCACTTGCACCACAACGGTGTCACCCGGCGAGAAGTCGGGAACGTCTTGCTTGAGCTGCTCTTGCTCCAGCTCCGAGATCACTTTAGACATGGCTCAATCCCTCAATATCTTGGCGCTCGAACGCGCCGCCGGAACTCCATTCACGGTAATAGGTTACCGTGAGTTGGCCTACATGGCCATTACAACTCACCCGCACTCAACTGGATCCCTCCACGGGTCCCGACGCGTGCTCGGCGATATACTCGTCCAACAAACTGCGCTCCTCGACGCTAAGCACCCGATTCTCGAGCAGCTTTGGCCGGCGCTGCCAGGTTCTGCCGAGCGCTTGCTTGAGCCGCCAGCGGCTGATTGCCTCATGGTGCCCCTCAAGAAGCACCCTCGGAACCTCGAGACCGTCAATTTGCTCGGGCCGCGTATAGTGCGGGTAGTCCAGCAAACCCGTCGTGTAGGAATCCTGTCGCGCGGAGTCCTCGTGGCCTAGAACACCCGGCAGGAGACGCGTCACCGCATCGATCACTACCGCCGCCGCGAGCTCTCCGCCAGTCAAGATATATTGCCCCACGGCCAACTCCTCGAGACCCTCGTGGTCGATAATGCGCTCATCGACGCCCTCGTAACGCCCGGCTACCAGAAGCAGCCCCGGCGCTTCCGCAAGCTCTTCGACCAGCGCCTGATTCAACATCCGTCCCTGCGCGCTCAAAATAAACGCCCGACTTCCCGCCGGGAGCGATGCTCTGGCCACGCGCACCGCATCTCGCAGGGGCTCGTACTTCAGCACCATGCCCGGACCGCCACCATACGGCCGGTCGTCGACCGCGCGGTGTGGCTCTAGCGCATAGGCTCGGGGCGACACATGCCGCACTCGCACCAAGCCGCGCTCGCAGGCACGCCCGACGACCCCGTAGCGCGTGACGGGCTCAACGAGCTCTGGTAGCAGTGCAACGACGCTGATTTCGTACGCGCCCACAACCTAAAAGTCCGCGTCCCAGTCCACGACGATGACGCCCTTGTCGAGATCCACGTCCCGCACGACCTGCCCCGCCAGAAACGGAATCAGTCGCTCCCGATCGCCGCGAACGACCATGACATCGTTGCTGCCGGTAGCGAGAAGGCTATCGACGACACCAAACTCCTCGCCCAGACTCGTCACGACTCGCAAACCCTCGAGGTCTGCCCAGTAGTACTCGCCTTCTTCGCAGGGCGCCAGGCTCCGGCGCTCGACAAAAATATCAGCGCCGACCAGTGCCTCGGCCGCATCGCGATCAGCGATGGACTCGAGCTTTGCAACAACGTGCTTGCCGCCGTGCGTGCGGCCCTGCTCCAGGCGTTCAGTCCGCTGCTCGCCACCCCGCTGCAAAATCCACATCGGGTAGCTGACGATGTTCTCGCGCGGCTCGGTATAGGAGTGCACTTTGATCCAGCCCTTGATGCCCCACGGGCCAAGTACCCGCCCGAGCTTCACCATCGTCTCGCCGGCGCCGTTCACTGCGGCAGGCCGCAAGCGTCCGGTGGGCTAAGCTGCCGCGGTAGCTCTAAACTGCCGCATCAAGGTCACCACCCGCGCCGAGGGTTGCGCGCCCTGCTGGAGCCAGTAGTCCGCGCGACCGAGATCGATTCTGAGCTTGGACTCACCACCCGTCGCAATCGGATTAAAGAATCCCAGGCGTTCGAGATATCTGCCGTCGCGGCGGCTACGGCTATCGGTCACCACGATGTGGTAGAAAGGCCGCTTCTTGGCCCCGCCGCGAGAAAGACGAATACTCACCATGGTTCGATCTCACAAAAAACTGTTTCAGAAAGCCAAAACGGCCGCATTCAACGGCCGCCGTCCAGAGCCGCGCATTTTACTGTATTGACTGAAGAAAAAAAGGCTTTTAGCGATTGGTATCGCTGCACCCAAATATCCGGCTGGAACTCCCCATGATGTCGGACTGCCGAGGATCTCGGGCGGCAGCCTGGAACGCGAACCGAGCCATCGGCCTGGCTGGACAAGCGAGCTCAACCCCAAGGGCGCCCGGTAAGCGATCCGACCTAGCGGCCAGGCCGCCCAGGCGGGGCACGGCGGCCAGCCAGCGCGCCGGCGAGCATGCGCTCCATCCCCCCGCCCCTGGCGACCCGCTTCATCGTCTTGGAGAGGACCTTGTGCTGCTTGAGCAGCCGGTTGACCTCCTGAACCGGCAGGCCCGCTCCCGCCGCAATCCGCCGCTTCCGGGATCCGTCAATCAGCCGCGGCAGGCGGCGCTCCTTGGGGGTCATCGAGTTGATGATCCCGATCTGCCGCCGGATCTGCCGCTCGTCGAATCCTGCCTGAGCGGCGGCGGCCGCATTCATGCCAGGCAGCTTGTCGAGCAGCCCATCCAGACCGCCGAGCTGTTGGAGCTGCTCCAGCTGCGCGCGGAAATCCTCGAGATTGAGCTCACGGCCGCGCTTGACCTTGGTCGCCATCTGCTCGGCAGCCCGTTTATCAAGCTTGCGCTCAACGGTCTCGACCAGACCGACAACGTCGCCCATGCCAAGAATCCTCGACGCCATCCGCCGAGGCACGAATGCCTCTAGTGCATCGAGCTTCTCGCCAGTGCCCACGAGTTTGATCGGCACGCCGGTGATCTCGCGCACTGATAACGCCGCCCCACCGCGCGAATCGCCATCGGCCTTAGTCAGGATTGCGCCGGTCAGCTCGAGCCGATCGTGGAACGCACGTGCGGAGTTTACGGCGTCCTGCCCGGCCATGGCGTCGATGATGAACAACGTCTCGACAGGTTTCACAGCCGCCTGTATGCCACCGACCTCGTCCATCATCTCCGCATCGACATGCAGGCGGCCCGCCGTGTCCACGATCAGCCAGCCGTAGCCGCCAAGTCGAGCCGCCTCGAGCGCCTCTTCGGCAATCAAAACAGGATCTTCGCTCAGCGACTGGAAACACTCGATCTCCAGAGTCCTGGCCAGCGTTGCAAGCTGCTCCCTAGCCGCCGGTCGGTACACGTCTGTGCTGACAAGAAGTACGCGATCCTTGCCGCGTGTGCTTAGCAGCCGGCCGAGTTTTGCTGCCGTCGTCGTCTTTCCGGCGCCTTGAAGGCCGACGAGCAGCACGGTCGTCGGACGAGCCGTGCGCCGTATTTCCGCCGCCTCACCGCCGAGCACGCTGATGAGTTCATCGTTGACGATCTTGATGAACGTCTGACCCGGGTCGAGGCTCTGAGCAACCTCGGCACCCAGCGCCCGCTCGAGCACGCGCTCGACGATCGATTTGGCAACGGGCAAGGCCACGTCGGCTTCGAGCAGCGCCATGCGGATTTGGCGCACCGTATCTCGAACATTGTCCTCACTGATCCGACCGCGTCCGGTGACTTTTCGAACGACCTTGGTCAGGCGCTCGGTCAAGGATTGGAACATCGCGGGGGTCCTGGGGCTCGCGGAGAAGGTCGCAGAGCCTAGCACGGCACACTCAAGCTCGCGAGCCAGGACGCGGGACGGCGGCCCGCGTCCTTGACAGCGTCTCCAGGGGCCGCCAATGTACGAGATTCCACACTGCTCGAGGGCTATTTTTTTTGAGTGAAGACGTTCCGCTAGGCTGGTTATTCGGCCTACTCATCGTTTTGCTCCTCTTGTCCGCGTTCTTCTCTAGCACGGAAACCGCCCTGATGAGCCTCAACCGCTATCGGTTGCGGCATAGCGCGCGCGCAGGCAACAAGGCGGCACGGCTGACGGAGAAGCTGCTAAAGCAGCCAGATCGACTCATTGGCCTGATTCTTCTCGGCAACAATGCGGTGAATCTTGCCGCGGCTGCTCTGGTGACAATCATCTCTATTCGCCTCGGCGGCGAGGCAGCCATCTTCGCGGGCACGATGATCCTCACGGTCGTGGTGCTGATCTTCGCGGAGGTCACACCGAAAACAATCGCCGCGCGCCACCCCTCGAAGCTGGCTCTTCCGGCCGCCGTGATCTACTACCCGTTGCTCAAGATCGCCTACCCACTGGTGTGGGTCATCAGCTTCCTGGCCAACAACTTGCTGAAGCTGCTCGGCTTCGGTAGCCACGGCGACCACGACCACGCGCTCAGCGAAGCCGAGCTGCGCACGTTGGTGACAGAATCCGCCAGCCTGATGCCGCGGCGGCACCAGCGCATGTTGCTGAGCATTCTCGACCTCGGCGAGGTAACCGTCGATGATGTGATGGTGCCTCGTCAGGAGATTGTCGGCGTCGACCTGGATGAACCCTGGGAGCGCAGTCTCAAACTTATCCGCAACAGCGATTACAGCCGGCTACCGGTGTTTCGAGGCGATATCGACAACATCGTCGGCGTGGTGCATCTGCGCGGAATTCTGTCAGCGCTTGCCCAAGGCACTCTCGATGAAAAAGTCCTGCTCGCCAAGACACTGGAGCCGTACTTCGTTCCCGAAGGCACTGCGTTAAACAAGCAGCT
>JAHEEM010000206.1:5280-5871 GCA_024640695.1 Rhodospirillaceae bacterium
CGAGGACATGCTGCGCGAAATTGTCGGTGAGTTCGGCACGGACCCGGGACCGATCGGGCCGGATGTCAGCAAAGAGCGGGACGACGTGTTCGTGGTCGATGCGAGTGCGAACATCCGACAGCTCAACCGGCTCATGAGCTGGGAGCTCCCAACCAACGGCCCTAAGACGCTCAACGGTCTGATCGTCGAGGAGCTCGAAATGATCCCGCAAGCGGGCACGACGCTCACGCTCGCCGGCTATCCAGTCGAGATTCTCGATACCACGGAGCACACCATCCGCAAGGTGCGAATCAACGTGCCCGGCCACACTTCCGGAGCGCCACGACTAACCGCTATCGGCGGCTGATAGGCCCGAGATTCGGCCCCTTAATCGGTGCCGAGCTGGGCAAAGACAATCGCCTCGGCCAGGCGCTCGACGGCATGCACCGCCAGACCCGGCAACGCGTGCCGCGGGCGGTTAGCCGCGGGAACCAGGGCTCGCTTGAAGCCGTGCTTCTGCGCCTCGAGCAGTCGTTCCTCGCCGAAAGGCACTGGCCGTATCTCCCCCGTCAGACCGATCTCGCCGAAGACGACCAGTTCTTCGGCTACCGG
>JAHEEM010000207.1:0-3238 GCA_024640695.1 Rhodospirillaceae bacterium
TAGCATCACCGAACATTCCCGGCCGAATCCATGTGCCGAAGATTGAGCGGGTCGAACCGGGTGCGAGCCGGGTCTCGCGGTTCGCCGCAAACTGTGTGCGCGCTTCGTCCGTGCTACGCATCGTAAAACTGCTGCCGTCCGCAAAGTAGCCCGTGCCGAACTCGCAGCCGTAAGGATCCCGTCGCGCCGGATAACCTTCGACAATAATAGCGTCACCGACCGTGAACAGCGTTGCATCGACGCCGCGCCTTACGAGCTGCACGGCTGCCTGCAGATCACACTTGTAAACAACCGGCTCACCGGCTTCGTTGACCGAGTCGATGAAAAGCAGGCCATGCGGATTGATGAAGTCGAATCGTTTAACCGTTCCCTCGATTCTGATTACGCGGTCGGGGTCGTAGTGAGCAGCGAAGCCATGGTGCGCGAAAGCTGCCGAGGACAGGGCGAGTAACATAAGGCCGGCAACTCCGGCGAGCGATTCTTGCATTGATGCAGATCCTTAGAAACGGTTGGTTCTGGATTTTCCAACATTTGGCACCTAATTTCGACCTATCGGCCCCGGAATTAGTTCACGACTACTGGGGTCAGAGTGGCAACGAGCAAAAAAAAGTATAGGCGATTCAAAAGCCCGATAGACGAACCCGAACGCAGCCGTTGAGAATCGGCAGAAGGCGGGATTGGACCGTGTAATGCCATCGTTATGAGCGACGGAGTCGGACTGCTCGCTGCGGCAACGACGCCTAGGCTGCAAATAAGAAGATCCCTGCAATTTTCCCGTGAAACGGGAAAATCGGACCAAGACAGAACAGCGCATGGTTCGCCAATGACTCCCCGCACCGCCACTTATAAGTTTCGCTCGTCACAGTCTCTTGATTTTCGCCGACCACCTGGAATTCTGTAATGCTTTTGGAGGGTTACGCAGGCCTGAGTCTGCCCGGCCGAAAACAGAGACTCACATACATAAGAAATGTCGCGCGCAGCGCGCGAAAGTCTCTCCTTGCGTTTTTCGTTGTCCGGCAACGCGATTCTTCGATCGACCGTCCGGCGTATATCCGCCCATCTGACGAGGTATCACGGTGTTTTTGCACCTCCAGTGCGCTGCGAGGTCAGGTCGCAGCGCAGCCAAAAGGCCGGCGAGGCCAGTCGCCATCGGGGCCGGCGGAGAAGACCGAGGCGCATCGCCATCGTTGCATGACCTGGGCCAGGCGGAAAGGCCCGAAGCCAATCCATTCACCGGCCCAGGTCTCGTCCCTGCGCTTATTGCGCTGACGACACAGGTATTCCACACTGTCGGTGGTCCGCGCTCGGCTATTACAGACATCGAGTCGGGCGCGGCAGGGAACTGACAGTCCTGTCTCAGATCTAAGGTGCTGAACATTCTTTTCGGGCTTTGGTCGGGCGATAAACAGGGCGAGGCTGAATGCGCTACCGTCGAACAACTCGGAAGCTACTCTGCAAGCTTCTGCTGGCAGCTACGATTGTTGCCGCGCAGATCACCGTCGCAGGTCATGCCGACTTCGATGGCCACTCCGCTGACGCGACGTGCGTCATCTGTGCGAGTTCGTCGACTCTCAGTGCCGGCGATGCCGCAAGAATCGAGTCGCTGTCGCCGGTCAGCCAAACTGCGGCGGCGGTGCCCGAACGTCTCTTCCGCGTCGTAGAGATATTCCCCGTCGCGCGATCTGCGAGAGCGCCTCCAGTCTATTCCTAATTTTTTCTGACTTTGATTCAATTCCTGCGACCGTCGTTGCAGGGAACTCACATTATTTTCAGAGGAGTCGGGGAATGACCGCTCACTTCAACGGTTACCGAAAAAGCAGCGCGCTGTGTATCTGCGCGGCGCTTGGCGCTCCGGTAACTTATGCCCAGCACGCCACCGAGGAAGTTCGCGTGATCGCCACGCCTCACGAACGCACGATCGCGCAGCTTGCCCAATCCGTGACAGTGCTCGGTAGCGACGAGCTCCAGCGTGCTCAAAATACGAATCTCGGCGAGACGCTGGCCAACCAGCTCGGGATGTCCGCCAGTTCTTTCGGTGCCGGGGCATCACGGCCCATCATCCGTGGTCTTGCGGGCGCGCGCGTCAAGCTCATGGAGGACGGTATCGACTCTTTGGACGTGTCCACGGTCAGCGTCGATCACGCGGTGGGCATCGATCCGTTGATAGCCGAGCAGATAGAAATTTTTCGTGGACCAACGACGTTGCTATACGGTAGCGGCGCTATCGGTGGTGTGGTCAACACCGTGACAAGGCGCATACCGGAGATGCTGCCGGACGACGGACTCGAAGGCGCTTTCGAGTTGCGGGGGGGTACGGTTGCGGATGACCGCACGGGCGCCGTTCGGCTCGATGGCGGTCGGGATAGTTTTGCATGGCACGTTGACATGCTCTCGCGCGATGCCGGGAACTACGAGATTCCGGGGTTCGCAGAGCTCGAGCCTGAGGCTGGAGAAACGCCGACTGGCGTGCTCGAGAACAGCAGCTTGAAAACGACGAGCGGCTCGGTAGGCGGCTCATGGCTCGGAGACAATGGTTTTTTTGGTATTTCGCTCAGTAGCTACGATTCCGAATACGGCGTGCCCGGCCACCATGAAGAGGCCGCAGTGACGGGTGCCGAGGAAGAGCTCGTGCGCATTGATCTGAACCAAACGCGCTTCGATCTGAAGGGCGGCTGGACGGCGATGTCCGGACCCATCGAGCGCATCAACGTCAGGCTTGGCGTTAACGATTACGAACACCAGGAGCTCGAAGGCGAGGAGATTGGCACGCTGTTCGAGAACCGCGCCTATGAAGGGCGCATCGAGTTGACGCATGCGCCATGGGGCGAATGGGATGGTGACTTCGGTATCCAGTTCGGTGAGCGCCAGTTCTCAGCTATCGGCGAGGAGGCTTTCATCCCGCCAGTGGATACGACGACAGTCGGTCTCTTCTTGCTCGAGCATCGTGAGATCGACGATTGGAACCTGTCGCTCGGCGGACGGCTGGAGCGCCAGGAGCACAAGCCGTCTTCGCCTTTGTCGACGGACTACAGTGGCACCGCCGCGAGCGCATCGTTTGCAGCGATTCGCCAGCTCAGTGACGACTATGCGCTGGCAATGCATTTTGCCGTGACCGAGCGCCTACCAGTGGCCGAGGAGCTCTATGCGGATGGACCGCATCTGGCATCGAACACTTTCGAGGTCGGCGACGCGAGCCTGGCAGAGGAGACCTCACGTCATATAGACATCGGTATTCGCA
>JAHEEM010000207.1:3248-5832 GCA_024640695.1 Rhodospirillaceae bacterium
CGGTCCTGTAACGTGGACCGTGACGGCCTTTTACACGAGCTTCGCGGACTTCATTTTCTTACAGAACACCGGGATGATCGATACCGACTCTGAGCTGCCGATCTATATGTATCGTCAGCAGGATGCGGTCGTAACCGGTCTCGAGGCCGAGCTTTTCGCGCCTGTGGCCGAGGTCGGTTCCGGCGAGATCGACCTACGCATTTTCGGCGACTATGTCGATGGTGAGCTCGATTCGGACGGCAATCTTGCGAGGCTGCCGCCGCTGCGGATAGGCGCGCGCGTCCAGTACCACGACGATCGTCTAATCATGGGCTTGGAGTCTTCTCGCTACGCAAAGAAGGATGAGACCGCACCGTTCGAGAATCCGACGCCGGGCTACACGATGGTCAGCGCCGACGTTACCTGGACTCGGGAGCTCAGCACTGGACGAGAGTTATCCGTCTTCTTCAAGGGTATGAATCTTCTCGATGAGGATGCGCGACGACATACCTCTCTGATCAAAGACATCGCGCCGCTGCCCGGACGCAATTTCGCTTTGGGCCTCAGAGCTGCGTTCTAGCCTGAGCAGTCGCAAGATTGTGAATGGGCAGTGAGGCGGAACGGGACCGTTCATCATGTCGAATAAGAACAACTCATAGACACTTTCGAACATTGGTTTTTCCAGTGTGCAACTTCCACTTGTTTGGGGCCTGATTTTTTCGGCAACCCAGGTCGTCGTTGCAGAAGAGTCCGACGTCGAGAAACTCAGCAGCTGGGTTGCCCTGAACGCGCCAACCGGACACGAGCACCTGGCCACGAGTCCCTTGAGTCGTCAGTTGGATGGT
The DNA here is from genome assembly GCA_024640695.1 of Rhodospirillaceae bacterium. GTDB lineage: Bacteria > Pseudomonadota > Gammaproteobacteria > Steroidobacterales > Rariloculaceae > JAHEEM01. The sequence continues at coordinate 4,073 of JAHEEM010000207.1, forward strand.
TGGCGCGTCGACAGGAACCGTAATCTCTTAAAGACCACCGGGGAGGGCGACCCTCACCGTGTCGTTGCTTGCGGCCTCGACTGGAACGCCCATGCAATTACGCAGATAACCGATGACGGGTATCTTCGCATTCACGAGATTAAAAGAGGCACCGGCAATCCTTTGTGGGAGCCTCGGTCTGGGGGGAGGGCTCCCGGACGCCGCTAGCGAAACCGCAGGTTACCTCGATTGAGCTCCGAGACTGAATTCACGCCCATCAGTTTCATCGCTCGTTCGATCTCGCTGCGATATTGCTCCAGCGCACGCTCGACGCCGGGCTGGCCTGCCGCCGCCAGCGCATACAGATACATGCGTCCACCGGAACAGGCCTTGGCGCCTAACGACAAGGCCTTCACTACATGCGTGCCCCGCTGGATGCCGCCTTCACAGATCACGTCGATCTTGTCGCCGACTGCATCGACAATTTCGGCCAGCTGATCGAAGGGCGCACGGGACCCGTCGAGCTGCCTGCCACCGTGATTCGAGACCATGATGCCGGTGCAACCGATATCCACGGCTCTGCGGGCATCGGCCGCGCTCATGACGCCCTTGAGCGCGAAGTGACCGTTCCACTGGGCGCTCAGTTTCTCGGCATCTTTCCAATTCATGGACTGGTCGAGCATCTTGGCGAAGTAGTCTCCAATCGACATCGCCACGTTGCTGCCCTCCCGCACGTGGGTAGACAGGTGCGGTAGATCAAATTTCGGGTGCGTGAAATAGTTGAGCGCCCAGCGCGGATGCAGGGCAAAACTCAGCAGGCTGGAAGGCGTCAGCCGCGGCGGTGAGGTAAAGCCGGTTCGCTTGTCGCGCTCGCGATTGCCACCGGTAATCGTATCGACTGTCAGGGCCAGGACGTCGAAGTTGGCTGACCTTGCGCGCTCGAGCATGCTGTCGTTGAGTCCGCGGTCCTTGTGAAAATAAAACTGGAACATCTTGGGCGTATCGATCATGCTGCCGATCTCCTCGACGCTGACCGTGCCGAGCGACGAAACCCCGAACATCGTGCCGAACTTCTGCGCCGCCCTCGCGACCGCGCGTTCGCCGTCGTGATGGAACAGACGCTGTAGCGCTGTCGGCGCACAGTACAGCGGCATGGCCAGCTTCCTGCCGAATACCGTCACCGACATGTCGATGTCTGCGACTCCGCCGAGCACGTTGGGGACTAGATCTACCTGCTCGAAGGACTGCGTGTTGCGGCGGTATGTAACCTCATCATCCGCCGCACCGTCGATGTAATGGAAGATGGGGCGAGGCAGCCTCCTACGGGCCAGCTCTCGGAAATTCTGAAAATTGTGGCAATCGCTGAGGTTCATTGAATGCTCCACTTGCTTAGAAGCCTGCGTTTTTTCTGGGTCATTCGCGTACTGCGCAGGCTCTCGTCATCGCGCTTCACCATGACGCGCTTTTCCGGGGTATTGGAGCCCGTATTGTACTTTACGGCCAGCAGGGGATGGCGGCTCGTCAGAGCCGCAGCGCGAGAAACAACTCCTCGACGAGACTGACCGCACCGCCGATGTAGCGGAACATGACTTCGTCGGGCATCGATCCGGAAATCGCCTGGGCCAGCTCCGAGGCCATCGAGTCCGATAGCTGGTAGGCTCGGGCGCGGGTTGTGCCCATGACCCGCGCCGCCGCGGCCAGCAAGGCCCCCGAGCGCGGCGAGGAGTCGGCCACCGCCTGGCAACGGGCGCTCACCTGGGCGCAACGCCTCAAGCGTGTTT
>JAHEEM010000208.1 GCA_024640695.1 Rhodospirillaceae bacterium
AATCGTGGATGAAGCCGCTGCTGGTGTCGATCTCAGTATAGACCCGCGTCCAGAAGGCAATATCGGGTTCCAACTCCGCCGGCCGCGGAAACTCGAGCGACTGCGCAATGGAGACGCAGGAGAGTAACCCGCCAATGGCAGCCAACCACCAGTTGCGAAAGTTCACGCGCATCACTCCTCCCTGTCTCCGTACCCGCAGGTTATGTCTGATCGCTACCGGCTGCTCGAAGCCACTTCACGATCCTGATCAATTTTCAGCCGCAGCCACTGTGCCTGCGTGACACGAATTAATCGTTATTTTTCTAGGTGGTTATCTCCGTTGGTTACTCTAACTTCTTGAGACCCCTTATACAAGGCAGCCCCCCGGATGACCCGAGGAGCAAAAACTTGCCTGCCGACGCCGCCCCCGCCGAGCCGATGCTGACGCAAGAATTAGGCGTCGAATGGGTGCCGGCGCACGATAATCGCCTCGCGGGCGGGCCCTGTAGAGACGAGGTCGACTGGCGTAGCCAGTATCTCCTCGATGCGGGCGAGGTAGTCTTGGGCCGCGCGCGGCAGAGCCGCAAAGTCCGTGACGCCGCAAGTCGAGGTTTGCCAGCCCGGCATCGTCTCGTACACCGGTTCGCACCTGGCGTAGCTGTCCGCGAGCAGCGGCGGCGTCTCAAGCAGATCCCCGTCGAGGCGATAGCCAACGCAGATCTTTATTTCCTTAAGCGCATCCAAGACATCGAGCTTGGTAACACATAGTCCGGTCAGCGAATTCGTGAACACAGCGCGCCGCAACGACACCGCATCAAACCATCCGCAACGCCGCGGCCTACCTGTGGTCGATCCGAACTCGGCGCCAACGCTGGCCAAGTGCTTGCCCATATCGTCAAAGAGCTCTGTCGGGAAAGGTCCGGCGCCCACACGCGTCGTGTACGCCTTGACGATCCCAAGAATGTAGTCAAGCGCACCCGGCCCAACACCCGTACCCGTAGACGCGCCGCCGATGGTTGTATTCGACGATGTCACGAACGGATAGGTGCCGAGGTCGATATCGAGCATTGCCCCTTGAGCGCCCTCAAAGAGCACGCTTGCGCCATCGCGCTGCATCTCATGCAGTAGCTGGGTGATGTCTGCGACCATCGGCGTTACGCGTTCGCCGAGCGTCAGGATACGGTCTAGTTCCTGCGCCGGATCGACCGGTGTCTGATCGTAAAAGCGCTGTAGAACGAAGTTATGAAAATCGAGCAGACCGGTCAGACGCTCCTGCAGCGCGTCCGGCGTAAAAAGATCCGAGATGCGGATCGCGCGGCGGGCCACCTTATCCTCGTACGCCGGACCAATTCCGCGCCCCGTCGTACCGATCGCGTCAGTGCCGCGCGCCGCCTCTCGCGCCTTGTCGAGCGCTATGTGCGACGACAGAATCAGAGGACATGCCGGGGATACGCTAAGGCGATCACTGACGGGGACACCGCGAGCAGTAAGCCCGTCGATCTCTTCGAGTAGTGCCGGGAGTGAGATGACGACGCCGTTACCAATTAGGCACTTGACTCCCTGGCGCAAAATACCGGAGGGAATCAGGTGTAGCACAGTCTTCTGGTTATCAATCACGAGGGTATGCCCAGCGTTATGCCCCCCCTGAAATCGCACCACCGCCTGCGCGCGCTCCGCAAGCAGATCGACGATCGTGCCCTTGCCCTCATCGCCCCACTGCGTGCCTATGACAACGACATTCGCACCCATAACTCAGTTCCGAACCACGAACAACAGCAAGAGCCCGGCGATGACGACAGCCAGCCCGAAAGCCCTGAGGTGATTGTCCTGGAGCTCCGCGATACCCGCGAGCCCACGTCGCCACGCCTGCGGGACCGCAAAGGGAAACAGCCCTTCGATAATCAGGTAGAAAGCGAAACCCGCAAAAAGATCCGACCAGGCCAATGCCCTAGCCTCCCAGCTCGATGAGGTTATACTGAGGACCAGTTCCTAGGGCGTCGCGCCCGACTTTTCTTGCAGGAACTGAAAGAACTCGCTGTCCGGGCTCAAGACGAGCACGTCTTGGTCGCGGCCCATAGAAGCACGGTATGCCTGCAGGCTCCGAAAGAACGAATAGAACTCGGGATTCTGCGTATACGCCTCAGCATAGATCTCCGCCGACCGTGCATCACCCTCGCCACGAATTCGCTCGGCATCACGATAAGCCTCGGCGAGAATCACCGTGCGCTGGCGATCCGCGTCAGAGCGAATCCTCTCAGATTCCTCGGAGCCCTCTGCGCGCAGCTGCGTGGCGACGCGAAGCCGTTCCTGCTGCATTCGCGAGAACACCGATCCGCTGACCTCGTCGGACAATTCTATGCGCTTGACGCGCACGTCTTTGACTTCGATGCCGAGCTCTGGGGCCCGCTGCCCGGCCTGCACGAGCATCTGTGACATCAGCTCGGTTCTCTCGGCAGAAACGACTTCTTGCACGGTGCGGCGACCGAACTCAGCTTTGATGCCTTCTTTTATGATTGCCGAAAGCCGCTGCTCGGCGAACTGCTCTTCACCACGCACCGAGCGGTAGTACTGCGCGGGATCGATGATTCGCCATGTCACAAAGTAGTCGACGATAAGATTCTTTTTCTCGCCGGTCAGAAAGCGTTCCTCGGATTCCTCATAGTTCAGAATCCGGTCCGGATACTTTTCCACGTTATTAACGAATGGAATTTTGAAATGCAGGCCTGCCTCGTAGTCGGACTTCACGATCTCTTGAAACCGAAATTTGATCGCATGTTCGCGCTCATCGACTGTGAACATGGACATCCGACCCACCAGCAAGGCGAGCACGGCGATGACTAGGATTAAGTTGGTGCGTGGGCTCATCTGTCAGTCCATCCTAGCGGCTATCGCGCGCCCTGAGCCGCGCCAGGGAATCGTTGTTTGTACCGGAAGGTGTCGCGTTAGCAGGCGACGAATAAGCCGCAGATGGCGCGGCACCTGCGCGTCGCTCCATGAGTCGATCCAGCGGCAGGTAGATCACGTTACCGCTGCCCTCGGTATCGAGCAGCACCTTCGCAGAGTTACCCAGGACCTGCTCTAAAGTCTCCAGATAAAGGCGCTCGCGCGTAACCGCCGGCGCGCGCTCGTACTGGGTAAGAATCTGCAGGAACCGGTCCGCTTCGCCTTCAGCATCGGCAATCACGCGCGCGCGATAGCCCTCCGCATCCTGCAGCTGACGAGCCGCCGCGCCGCGCGCATTCGGCAGTATGTCGTAGGCATAGGCCTGGGCCTCCAGACTCATGCGCTCTTTATCTTCGCGCGCTCGAATGGCATCCTGCACGCTGTCCTCGACGTCACGCGGGAAGTTAGCCTCCTGCAGATTGACCTCGAATATCGTGAAGCCCGTTCCATAGGCATCGAGCGTCGACTGGATCACCGCTTGCGTCTGCGCGGCAACCTCGGTCCGCCCCGCGGTCAGTATGAAATCGAGATCGTTCTTGCCGATCACCTCTCGAATCGCGCTCGCAGTCACGTCCTCGAGCGTTTCCTCAGGGGCCTCCACGTTAAATAGGTAGGCTTCCGGGTTGGTACGCCGGAACTGCACGACCAGATCAACCAGCACGATGTTCTCATCGCGAGTCAACATGCTGCCTTGATATGGAAAGCGCTCGGTCACATTAGTATTGATGAGGTCGACCTGTTCGATCGGCCAGGGCAAGTGCCAACGCAGACCAGGTGCGGCCAGACCTTGCAGCGCCCCGAAGCGCAGCACGACGCCGATCTCGGCGGCGTTGACCTGGTAAAGACCCGTCAGTCCCCACAGACCGGCAAGCATAACTATTCCGCCGAATACCAATCCACGTCCTGGAGATCGTCCCGGCGCGTTTCCAGCGTCGCCACTACTGCCGCGTCCACCGCGGCCACCGAGCAGACCCGCGAGCTTGCGCTGCAGATCGCGAACAATAGCATCTAGATCGGCGGGTCCCTTGTCCCCTCCGGACTTCCACGGATTCCCCTTATTGCCAGAATCGTCCCAGCTCATGTCATTCACATTTCCCGTAACAAACCGTCATCCAAAAGTCCTTCCTGAGCGCACAATTGCTGCCAGCGACGAGACGTCAGCTCCACATCGAGTGTCCAACCGCCCGCCTCATTGATCCGTTCGGCAGTCACAGCGCGCAGGTCGAACAGCCGAGCCCGCAACCTACTCTGGGCCGGCTCGAGCTGCAGCCTGCGGGCCACCCTCGCACCGACGCAGGCCTCGCGAGTCGCTGCCGCCAGAGCCGTGAGGCCCTCACCCGTCACTGCCGAGACCCGCATCCGGGCGGGACCATCACCAACAGCATACTCGAAGCCCGGCTGAGCCGAGGCCTTGTCGATCTTATTGTACACCTGGATACGCGGCACATGGCCGGCGCCGATGCTCTCCAGCACCTCCTCGACTTGGCCTCTACGGTCAGCATGATGCGGGTCGCTTGCGTCGATAACATGCAGCAGCAACCGCGCCTCCCGTGTCTCCGTCAGTGTGGCTTTGAAAGCGGCAACAAGCTCATGCGGCAAATCCCGCACGAATCCAACTGTATCAGCGAGCAGCACTTCGTCGCCGATGCCATGTGACATCCGGCGCACCGACGGATCGAGTGTTGCAAACAGCTGATCGCGAGCCGATGAGTTTGCGCCACTGAGAGCGTTGAACAAACTGGTCTTTCCTGCATTCGTATAGCCCACCAGAGCGACGGTTGGAACCTGGCCACGCAACCGGTCGCGGCGACTCATCTCTCGCTGACGCTCTACTTTTACGAGGCGCGCGCGCAGGTTCTTTATACGCTGATTGAGCATGCGCCGATCGGACTCTAGCTGGGTTTCACCCGGGCCGCGCAAGCCAATACCACCTTTCTGCCGCTCGAGGTGAGTCCATCCCCTAACGAGGCGGGTCGCAAGGTGCTCGAGCTGCGCGAGCTCGACCTGGATCTTACCTTCGAAAGTCATCGCGCGCTGCGCGAAGATATCCAAAATAAGACCGTTCCGATCCAGCACGCGGACCTTCAAAATGCTTTCGAGGTTGCGTTCCTGGCTTGGAGATAACGGCTTATTGACGAGCAGCAGCTCGGCGCCCGTTTCGGCGATTCGCTGAGCCACCTCTTCGGCCTTGCCGCGGCCGATCAGTAGCCTCGGGCTAGGACGCTGCAGCCGCGTCTCGATCTCGGCCACGATTTCCGCGCCCGCCGACTCGGCTAGCGCCTGAAACTCTTCGATCTCGTCTTGATCACACGATCTCTGCAAACCGACGTGAAGTAGAAGTGCGCGCTCGCCAGTTCCCGGACGATCAAACAATGCGCACTCCTTGCGCCTCAGGCGTACTAGCTTTCTGGTTGCTCATCATCCATGGGTAACTGCACGTTACGCGACGGAACCACGGTCGAAATCGCATGCTTATAAACCATCTGGCTGACACTGTTGCGCAGCAGCACCACGAACTGATCGAAAGAATCAATCTGTCCCTGTAGCTTGATACCATTAACCAAATAAATAGAAACAGGAACTTTCTCCTTACGCAAAGCATTCAGAAACGGGTCTTGCAGCGACTGCCCTTTGGCCATGGATATCTCCTTAATTTTTGATCTTATCGAGATCAGGACCGGGGTTCTTGCCGACGTAAGCGACAAATTCCTGAAACCCAGACGCCGTATAGATCAGATCACGAATCCCACAAGTACAAAATAGTAACATAGCGCCGGCTTTTCAAGGCCGATCCCTCAAGTTTGAGCGGTTGCAGACTCTGCCCACTTGAGCACCGCTTCTGAGCGACCGGGATTCGACCACGCCAGGACCCGCAAGTTCTGCTCTGACCGCAACCAAGTCA
>JAHEEM010000026.1 GCA_024640695.1 Rhodospirillaceae bacterium
CGTGCGACGAGCTCTTTGCCAGTGCCGGACTCCCCGGAGATATGCACGGGCGCCTGGCTGCGTGCGACTTTTGAGATGATCCCGCGGACCTTCTCGATGGCGACGGATTTGCCGATGAGACCGGGTGTGCCGCCGGGCCCCTTTGGGACTGAGACGCCCTTGAGCTTCAGCGCAGCCGCGACGAGCTTGCGCAGGGCATTGAGATCCAGCGGCTTGGAGACGAAATCGAAGGCGCCGAGCTTGAGTGCCTTGACCGCGGTCTCGACGCTGCCATGGGCTGTGATGACGGCGACCGGCGTGCCCGGCACCTCCTGCTGGATCCAATCAACGAGCTCGAGCCCGTCGCCGTCCGGCAGCCGCATGTCGGTCAGGCACAGGTCGTAGGTTTGATTGGAGAGCAGGCGCTTGGCGCTGGCAATATCCTCACAGCTGCGTGTGGCGATATCCATCCGATCCAGTGTGATCGATAGCAGCTCGCAGATGTCCGGCTCGTCGTCGATGACCAGTGCGATCGGTTTCATGAGATTCGTTCTAGCTCCTGGTTACTGCCAACGATTAATGTCGGAGAACACGATACGAAACACGCTGCCGCCGCCGGGCCGCGGCTGATAGCTAAGGCTGGCGCCGTTGCACTCGCAGAGCTCGCGGCAAATGAATAGTCCAAGCCCCGTGCCGCCGTCCCTGCCGGTGTAGAACGGCTCAAAGACCTCATCGACCTTATCCGGGTCGATGCCGGGGCCTCGGTCGGCAACCTCGAGATAGGTGCGGCTGGAGTGCTCCAGACGGCCGCAGCTGAGCTCGACAGCGATCGCGCCGGCAGCCTCGCTGGCGTATTTGATCGCATTGTCGCAGAGATTCCAGATCACCTGGTGAAGGTGAGTGGGATCCATGCGGATGATGAGGTTCTCGACCACTTCAGTGCAGCGGACGGTGTCCTCGAATAGCTCCAGCGTCTGCACGAATTCCCGGCAGAACTGCCGCAACCAAGGGGTCAGTTCAATTTGCTCCGGCTGAGTCGTGTCCCGCCGAGATAATGTCAGCATGCTCTCGACGATCTGGCTGACGCGGGAGCCATTGACGCGAATGATATCGGTGAGGCGCCGCTCCGAATCGCCGATCGCAGCCGACTCGGCGAGCAGCTGGCCGGCATGGCTCATGGCGCCGACGGGGTTGCGGATCTCGTGCGCGATGCTGGCCGACAGCCGCCCGAGTGAGGCGAGCTTTGTCTTTTGCGCGCGTTCGGCGATGAGCGACATGTCCTCGAGGAAGATCAGGGTGCCGCCGTTCTTCTCGTTGCCGAGCGCTACGAAGTGTGGCGTGATCATGGTCGCTCCATAGGCGGCGCTGAACTTGGGCGGCGTCATGCCTTGCGGCCGGCCATGAACACGCCAGACCTCGACGCGGTTGGCAAGCTCAGGGGAAATACCGCGCAGCGCCTGATCGGCGCGGCGGTTGTTCGCGCCGAGCTGCGAGGCGGCTGAGTCGTTCATGAGCCGCACGCGGTCTTCGGCATCGACCACGACAATGCTCTCGCGAAGATGCTGGACGATATAACGGTTCAGCTCGGCGAGGTCGCGCAGATCAACGCCGCGCTGCTCGGCCAGCGCTTCGGTCTCGAGCATCCGGCGGCGCAAAGCCTGCACAACGGATGCGATTGCGAAGATTACGGCGCCGAGGATGCCGGCAGGGACGAATTGCGCGGTGGCTGTCGCGCCTTGTAGCTGCGCGAAAGTTTGTTGGCCGAGCAGCGCGAGCGTCGCCAGCGAGGCGATCAGGTAGGCGCGGTCACGCTCGACGGTGAGCGCGAGCGCCCCAACCGAAACGATCAGCAGCCCGCCAAGACCGCTCGATATCCCGCCGCTTGCGTGCATGAGCGTCGTGACCGTGGCGAGGTCCAGAGCGACCTGTAGATAAGTCTGGGCCTGCGCCGGTAGCTTGCGCTCGCTGACCAGCCAGAGATTCACGAGGCTGAACCCGATCATCGAGAGCAGGGCGCCGAGCGCGAGTCGCGGGTTCGTATCACCGACAATGCGCGGATCCAGCACCAGGAAGAAGGTCGCGAGCAGCACGATGCCGAGTCCCAGCCGGAATAAATTGAGCAGAGACAGCGCGCGCCAGACGAAGTCTGTCGAGCCCAGCGCGGCCGCGGGGCTGCGCGCAGGTTTGGACGGCAGGCTATGAAGGGCGTCGACTGCGGACATCTCGGCTGGATTTTACCCGATTGTGCTCGCCGCTCCGGAACGGAGTTCACTTTGCCAAGGGTTTCTCTTTTATGGACAATACCGCCGCGACCGCTAGCGAGGCTCCTTTTTTGAATCTCCACGAGTATCAATCGAAGGCATTGTTTGCCGAATTCGGGGTCCCCGTGCCGCAAGGCAGGGTGGCTAAGACGGCCGCGGAGGCGGCTGAAGCAGCCAAAGCGCTGGGCGGCGCGCTATGGGTCGTGAAGGCCCAGGTGCACGCTGGCGGGCGCGGCAAGGCGGGTGGCGTCAAGCTTGCGCGCTCGGTCGAAGAAGTGCGCGAGCACGCCGCGGGAATGCTCGGCACGCAGCTCGTGACCCACCAGAGCGGCCCAGACGGCCTGCCAGTCGACACCGTCTATGTAGAGCAAGGCTCGGATATCGAGCGCGAGCTCTATTTGAGCCTGCTCGTCGACCGCGGCAGGGAACGGGTCGTCATCATGGCCTCGGCGGCTGGCGGCATGGACATCGAGGCCGTCGCTGAGACCTCGCCCGAGAAGATACTTACCGTCGCCATTCATCCCGCAGTCGGCCTCTCGGACTACCAGGTCCGCCAGCTCGGCTTCGGCTTAGGCTTGAACGGCCCGCAACAGGCGGAGCTGCGAGATCTTCTCGGCAAGCTTGTCGAGCTCTTCGAGCGCTGCGATGCGAGTCTCGTCGAGGTCAATCCGCTGATCGTGACGAAGTCCGGCAATGTCATGGCGCTCGATGCGAAGATCAACGTCGAGGACAACGCCCTGTTCCGCCAACAGCGCCTCGAGGCGCTGCGCGACCCCGCCCAGGAGGACGAGCAAGAGCGTGCCGCGCGGGCTCACGACCTCAACTACGTGTCGCTCGACGGCAATATCGCCTGCATGGTGAACGGCGCTGGCCTCGCAATGGCCACGATGGACCTCATTCAGCTGCATGGCGGGGAGCCGGCCAATTTTCTCGATGTCGGCGGCGGCGCAACGGCCCAGCGCGTCACCGAGGCTTTCAAGATCATCCTTGCCAATCCCAAGGTTGAAGCCATTCTCGTCAACATCTTCGGCGGGATCGTGCGCTGCGACCTGATCGCCGAGGGGATAGTCGGCGCCGTCAAAGAGGTCGGTGTGCGCGTCCCGGTCGTTGTGCGCCTGGAGGGCACCAACGTCGATCAGGGCCGCGCGCTGCTTGCCGGCAGCGGGGTCGATATCGTCGCTGCGACCGACTTGACGGACGCAGCGGTCAAGGTGATCGCGCTCTCCAAGCAGGGGCAATCATGAGCATCCTCGTCGACGCCGACTCCAAGATCATCTGTCAGGGGCTCACAGGCCGGCAGGGCAGCTTTCACACCGAGCAGTGCCTGGCCTATGGTACTCAGGTCGTCGCCGGTGTGACGCCCGGCAGGGGCGGCCAGACGCATCTGGACTTGCCGGTCTACAACACGATGCGCGAGGCGGTCGGTGCCACGGGTGCTACCGTCAGCATGATCTACGTGCCCGCGCCGTACACGGCCGACGCCATCCTCGAGGCAGCCGACGCAGGTATTGAGCTCATCGTCTGTATAACCGAGGGCGTGCCGGTGCTCGATATGGTTCGCGTCAAGGCGGCGCTGGCCAACGCGACTTGCCGCCTGATCGGTCCGAATTGCCCGGGCATCATCACGCCAGGTGGCGCCAAGATCGGCATCATGCCTGGGTTCATCCACAGGCCCGGCAGCGTCGGGATCGTCTCGCGCTCTGGAACCCTGACCTATGAGGCTGTGTATCAGACAACGAACCAAGGCCTTGGCCAGACGACCTGCGTAGGCATTGGCGGCGATCCGGTTCGCGGCATGGATTTCATCGACTGCCTCGAGCTCTTCGAGGCGGACCCCGTGACTCGCGGCATCATTCTAGTCGGCGAGATTGGCGGTGCCGACGAGGAAGCCGCAGCCGAGTACATCTCGGCCCACGTGTCCAAGCCTGTTGTTGCCTACATCGCCGGCGTCACGGCGCCGCCCGGCAAGCGCATGGGCCATGCGGGCGCGATCATCTCAGGCGGCAAGGGGACAGCCGAGGAGAAGTACGCTGCGCTCGAGCGGGCCGGCGTCACGACGGTCCGATCTCCTGCAGAGCTCGGCGCGGCCATGGCTAAGGCATTGGGTTGAAGCTCGGCCTTGCTCAGATAAACACGCACGTTGGTGCGATAGACACCAACACGCAGAAAGTGCTCGATACTGCTGCGCAGGCCCGCGACGAGCACGGCTGCGATCTGGTCATTTTTCCCGAGCTGACCCTCAGCGGCTATCCGCCGGAGGATCTGTTATTGCATCGCGGGATGCGTTTGCGGGTCGAGGCCGCGCTCGAGAGAGTCCGCCGGGGGGTTGCAGGAATTGCGGTCTACGTGGGCTACCCCGAGTACAGCGACGGCAAGATCTACAACGCGGCCGCGTTGCTCCACGACGGCAAGATACTGGCCCGGCACCGCAAGCTGGTGCTGCCGAATTATGCCGTCTTCGATGAAAAGCGCTATTTCGAGCCCGGCGTCGAGCCGACGGTTATCGACTTCAAGGGTATCCGGCTCGGGCTTACGATCTGCGAGGACGTCTGGGAAGCCTCGCCCTGCGCCGCTGCCAAGGCGGCCGGTGCGGAGATTCTGATCGTCTCCAATGGCTCCCCTTATCACGTCGCCAAGCAGAAGGATCGTGAACAGCTGCTGGCGCGCCGTGTCGCGGAAACGGGTCTGCCGATCGTGTACGTGAATATGGTTGGCGGGCAGGACGAGCTCGTCTTCGACGGCGGCTCGGTCGTGTTCGACGCGGACGGCGTGGTGAAGTTTCGTGCGCCCGCTTTCGTCGCTGACCTCTTCGCCGTCGACATCGAGCGCAGCGGGGACGGTGTTACGGTTGTGCCCCAAAAAGTCGCGCCGGTCCCGGGCGAGACCGCGAGTGTCTACTCCGCGCTGCTCATGGGTACCCGCGACTACGTCAATAAGAACGGCTTTGACGGCATCGTGCTGGGATTGTCGGGCGGCGTCGATTCGGCATTGACACTGTGCGTTGCCGTGGACGCGCTCGGCGCCGACCGCGTCCACGCGGTGATGATGCCTTCGCGTTACACCTCGCAGATGAGTCTGGCGGATGCCAAGCAGCAGGCGGCGATGCTCGGCGTGCGCTATGACGTGTTGAGCATCGAGCCGATCTTCGAGGCGACTCTCGGTGTGCTCTCGGACATCTTCGCGGGGCTCCCGCCGGATGCAGCTGAGGAGAACATCCAGGCGCGCTGCCGCGGCATCATTCTCATGGCGCTGTCGAATAAGCTCGGTCGGATGCTGCTGACGACCGGCAACAAGAGCGAGATGGCGGTCGGATACGCGACGCTTTACGGTGACATGGCCGGCGGGTTCGCACCGCTCAAGGATTGCACCAAGACGCTCGTGTACGCGCTGGCCAACTTCCGTAACAGCGTGTCGGCGGCGATTCCCATGCGCGTCATTGCACGCGAGCCGACTGCCGAGCTGCGCGCCGATCAGAAGGACGTCGACTCGCTGCCGCCTTATGATGTCCTCGATCCGATCCTCGAGGCGTTCATCGAGCAGGATTATTCCGTCGACCAGATCACCGAGCTTGGTTTCGATCGAGCCACAGTCGGCCGGGTGCTCGGCATGGTGAAGCGCAACGAGTACAAGCGCCGCCAGGCACCACCAGGCATCCGCGTGTCGAGCCGGGCGTTCGGCCGCGACTGGCGCTATCCGATTACTTCGGGTTACTGAGCGGAAGCGATCTCGCCGCGCGTCTGGGCGAGTACGCGGCGGGTGTCATTGGCCAGCTCGGTCATGCCGAGCGTGTCGTAAGCCTCGATCATGATCTCTAGTGATCGCTCGGTTTCCGGCGCGCCCGGGTAGTGCTCGAGCGAGAACTTGGCGCGGTTGATCGCCGCGACGTAGGCGCCGCGAGTGATGTAGTACTCGGCGACGTGGTTCTCGTAGGTCGCCAGGCGGTTGCGGAGAAAGATCATGCGCTCGCGCGCATCAGGCGCGTATTTACTTTCGGGGAAACGCCGAAGGAGTTCCTGGAAGACGGAGAACGCCTGCATGGTGTCGCGCGGCGGGCGTTCGGTCAGATCGACTTTCATCACCCGCTCTACCCAGTTTGGCGCCTGGTCGAAATGCGCGAGCCCGCGCATATAGAGCGCATAGTCCACGCGCGGATTGGTGGGATTCTCGCGCTCGAAGGCTTCAGCGGCATCGATAGCCGACTCGCGCTCGCGATTCATATAATAAGCGTAGATCATGTCCAGCTGCGCCTGGCGCGTAACGTTGCTGAACGGATAGCGTGCCTGCAGCGCCTGGAAGTACAGCAGCGCGTCGCGGAAATCGCCCGCATTCATGGCCTCGGCACCGGATTCGTAGATGACCTCGGGGCCTTCTCCGGGCATAAACGCGGCGCGGCGATCAGACGCGCAGCCGATGAGCACAGCGGCCGAGACCACAGCGAGAGCCATAGATTGTGAGATTGAACGCACGAGCATTGCTTACCTGGGACGCACCGTCTCCGCCGCTGACCTCGCAGCCTATTAGTTGCGGCAGTATAGCTAAAAGTTTCCTAGAGTCCGCGCATGACTGATCCGGACCGCATCGTGCGCGAGGCGCTGATTCCGGCGAATCTGGCCGGCCAGCGCTTCGATCAGGCTGCCGCGGCGCTGTTCGATGACTTTTCGCGCAGCCGCTTGAAGGGCTGGATCGAGGCCGGCCGGCTCACGCTCGCGGGGAAGCTCGCGGCGCCGAAAATGCGGGTCGCCGAGGGTCAGGTCCTGCGGCTCGACGCTCAGATCGAGCCGGCCGTGCCGATGGCGGCGGAGCAGATTCCGCTCACCGTTGTGCATGAGGACGAGGCAGTTCTCGTGATCGATAAGCCCGCGGGGCTCGTCGTCCATCCCGGGGCCGGCAACCCGTCGGGCACGCTGCAGAATGCGTTACTCGGGTTTGATCCGGCGCTTGCGGCGCTGCCGCGTGCGGGGATCGTTCATCGTCTCGACAAAGCCACGACGGGCTTACTGATCGTGGCGCGCACGCTCGCCGCACACCAAGCGCTCGTGGCGCAGCTCGAGCGCCGCGAGATACACCGAATCTACGAGGCAGTTTGCCAGGGCATCATGACCGGGGGTGGGGAGGTCGATGCGCCAATCGGCCGGCACCCGCGCGACCGATTGCGTATGGCCGTCACCGAGCGTGGCCGCAGGGCGGTGACGCGCTACCGCCGTATTACGCGTTTTCGCGCGCACACCCACCTGCGGGTCGAGCTCGAGACCGGCCGTACGCATCAGATCCGTGTCCACATGGCTCATTTGCGTCATCCGATACTCGGCGACCCGCTCTATGGTGGGCGGCCGCGCCTGCCGAAGGCGCCGAGCGCCGCGCTCATCGCGATACTGCGAACCTTTCCCCGCCAGGCGCTGCACGCAAAGGAGCTCGAGTTCGCCCACCCGCTCAGCGCGGAGTGGCTGCACCTTCGGACAGAGCTGCCGGCGGACATGCGCTCGCTGCTCGACGTGCTCGCCGCGGACGCAGCTGAAGGCCCGAGCCGTGATTGAGCCCGACTGGCCGACCCCGCCGGGCGTCGAGGCTGCCTCGACCGAGCGCACCGGTGGCGTGAGCGTCGGTCCCTATGCGAGCCTCAATCTTGGCGACCACGTCGGTGATCGGCCGGCGCATGTGCTGGCGAACCGCGGCGCGCTGGTCCGCGCCCTTGGCCTGCCGAGCGAGCCCTGCTGGCTCGAGCAGGTGCACGGCATGCGCGTGCTCGATCTCGACCGCGAGGCGCCCGGAGCCGCCGACGGCGCGGTAAGCTCGACGCCGGGCCAGGTCTGCGCAATCTTGACCGCCGACTGTCTGCCGGTGCTGCTCGCTGCCCGTGAGGGTGGGCGCGTCGGCGCGGCGCACGCGGGCTGGCGCGGCCTGCTCGCCGGCGTCTTACCGGCTGCCGTGGCGTGCATGGGCGTGTCGCCGGAGTCGATTATGGCCTGGCTCGGGCCCGCGATCGGGCCGGCCAGCTACGAGGTCGGCGCCGATGTGCGCGGTGCCTTCGTTGCCACGGATCCTGCTGCCGAGCGCTACTTTGTGCCTGGCCGGCCGGGCCATTGGTACGCCGATCTCTATGGACTGGCGCGTGCGAGCCTCATGGCTGCCGGTGTGGCGGCCGTCTACGGTGGCGGGCACTGCACATATGCTGAGCCTGGTCGGTTTTTTTCACACCGGCGGCAGGCGCCCTGCGGGCGCATGGCTACATTGATATGGCTCGCGGCTTGAACTTGGCACCGCTGGGCCCCATTTAAGAGCCGGTAACACCCGGAGGACGCCCGATCATGCGCATGGACAAGTTGACCACTAAACTGCAGCTCGCTCTGGCTGAAGCCCAGTCCATGGCCGTTGGGCGTGATCATCAGTTCGTCGAGCCGGTGCACGTCATGAGCGCCCTCCTCGAGCAGGAAGGTGGCGGCACGGTTGGATTACTGACCAAGGCCGATGTGAACCTGAACCAGCTGCGCTCGCAGCTGGGTGCTGCGCTCGACCGGCTGCCGACTGTGGAGGGGGCCGAGCCCGGCGAGGTGCATATCTCCAACGAGCTGGCGAAGCATTTGAACGTCGCCGACAAGCTTGCCCAGCAGCGCGGCGACAAGGTCATCGCTAGCGAGCTGTTCGTGCTCGCGGCACTGCAGGCGCGCGGAGACCTCGGCCGCATTCTCGAAGCTGCTGGTGCCGTCAAGGGCGCCGTCGAGCAAGCCGTCAGTGAGCTGCGCGGCGGCGCACCGGTCGACGACCCGAATGCCGAGGACGCGCGGCAGGCGCTAGACAAATATACGATTGACCTGACCGATCGCGCTGAGCAGGGCAAACTCGATCCGGTTATCGGTCGTGACGAGGAGATACGTCGCACGATCCAAGTGCTGCAGCGTCGCACCAAGAACAACCCCGTGCTCATTGGCGAGCCCGGCGTCGGCAAGACCGCGATCGTCGAGGGCCTCGCACAGCGCATCGTCAACGGTGAGGTGCCCGAAAGCCTCAAATCGAAACGTGTGCTGGCGCTCGACATGGGCTCGCTGATCGCCGGCGCAAAATTTCGCGGCGACTTCGAGGAGCGGTTGAAGGCGGTGCTCAACGAGCTTGCCAAGCAGGAAGGTCAGGTGATCCTGTTCGTCGACGAGCTGCATACGATGGTCGGTGCCGGCAAAGCCGAGGGCTCCATGGACGCCGGTAACATGCTCAAGCCCGCACTCGCGCGCGGCGAGCTGCACTGCGTCGGCGCGACGACGCTCGACGAATACCGCAAGTACGTCGAGAAAGACGCTGCTCTGGAGCGGCGCTTTCAGAAGGTGCTCGTCGAGGAGCCGACCGTCGAGGACACGATCGCGATTCTGCGCGGCCTCAAGGAGCGTTACGCGCTCCATCACGGTGTCGAAATCACGGATCCGGCGATCGTCGCCGCCGCCGTGCTGTCGCATCGCTACATCAGTGATCGGCAGTTACCCGACAAGGCCATCGACCTCATCGACGAGGCGGCGTCGCGGATCAGAATGGAGAAGGAGTCCAAGCCCGAGTCTATGGATCGCCTCGAACGTCGCTTGATTCAGCTCAAAATCGAGCGGGAGGCGCTCAAGAAGGAATCCGACGAAGCCTCGAAGCGGCGGCTCGGTGACCTGCAGACCGAGATTGACAAGCTCGACCGCGAGTTCTCCGATCTCGACGAGGTCTGGAAAGCCGAGAAGGCCTCGATGCAGGGTGCCACACACCTGAAGGAGGAGCTCGAGCGTGCCAAGACCGAGCTCGATCAGGCCCATCGAGCCGGTGATCTGTCGCGCGCGGCGGAGCTGCAGTACGGGCGCATCCCGGAGCTCGACAAGCAGATCCAGCAGGCGCTCACGAAGGAGCACGACAAATACGAGCTGGTCCGCAACCGGGTGACCGAGGAGGAGGTCGCCGAAATCGTCTCGAAGTGGACCGGCATTCCGGTCTCGAAGATGCTCGAGGGCGAGAAGGACAAGCTGCTGCGCATGGAGCAAGCGCTCGAGCAGCGCGTCGTCGGCCAGACCGAAGCCTTGCAGACCGTCTCGAACGCGATCCGGCGCTCGCGCGCGGGGCTTGCTGACCCAAACCGGCCGAACGGCTCGTTTCTGTTTCTCGGTCCCACGGGCGTCGGCAAGACGGAGCTGACCAAGGCGCTCGCCGCTTTCCTATTCGACACGGACGAAGCCATGGTGCGCATCGACATGTCCGAGTTTATGGAGAAGCACTCCGTGGCGCGGCTCATCGGCGCGCCGCCGGGCTATGTCGGCTACGAGGAAGGCGGTTATCTGACCGAGGCCGTGCGGCGCAAACCTTACTCGGTTGTGTTGCTAGACGAGATCGAGAAAGCGCATCCCGACGTTTTCAACGTGCTGTTGCAGGTGCTCGACGACGGCCGGCTCACGGACGGTCAAGGCCGTACCGTCGACTTCCGCAACACAGTCATCGTCATGACGTCGAATCTCGGCAGCCAGCGCATCCAGGAGCTCGCCGGAGAGGAGAACTACGAGCGCATGAAGGCCGCTGTGATGGAAGTTGTTGCCCAACATTTCCGTCCGGAGTTCGTCAACCGTATCGATGACGTCGTCGTCTTTCACCCGCTCGATGCCTTACATCTGCGCAAGATCGTCGACATCCAGCTGCGCTATCTGAGCGCGCGTTTGGCCGAGCGCGATATTGGCTTGAGCCTCGATGAGGCGGCGCGCGATCGGATCGCCGAAGCGGGCTTCGATCCGGTCTATGGCGCGCGTCCATTGAAGCGGGCGATCCAGCAACAGCTTGAGAACCCGCTCGCGCAGCGCATACTCGGCGGGGAGTTCGGGCCGGGTGACGTCATCCACGTGTCGGCCGGCGCTGAAGCGTTGAGCTTCAGCAAGGGCGAGGCGGTCGAAGCTGCTTGATCAAACCCGTATGCTGAGTGGCTAGGTATTGAAATGCTGGTCCAGCGCTCCAAGAATACGCCGCGCAGACCGAGGCTAGGTAAAGGTTATACAGACATGCCGATCTACGAATATCGCTGCGATGCTTGCGGTCACGAGCTCGAGGCGCTGCAAAAGATCAACGACCCGCGGCTCACCGGTTGTCCCGAGTGCGACTCGGACAGCCTGCGCAGATTGATATCCAGGCCGAGCTTCCGGCTCAAGGGCAGCGGCTGGTACGAGACCGATTTCAAGTCCGACAAGGACAAGAAGCGCAATCTTGTTTCTGGCGCCGACGACAAGCGTAAGGACGATAAGCCCAAAGACGACAAGCCCAAGGACGACAAGCCCAAGGATGGCAAGTCAAAGTCGACCGACGAGAAGCCCGCATCCAAGGCAACCAAGGCCAGCGACGGCGGCGTGAAGTCGACGAGCGGGAAGAAAGACTCGGGCACTGCGGCTGCGTGAGCCGGGCTCGCGAACGATGAAAGTCCGCCTGCGCCGCTACCTCATAGCCGGCCTCCTCGTTTGGTTGCCGATCGGCGCGACCGTGCTGGTCTTTTCGGTGCTGTTCGATCTCATCGATCGGTTGCTGCTGTTGCTGCCGCCGCCGCTGCGGCCTGAACAGCTGCTCGGATTTCGAATTCCAGGTCTCGGTCTGATCCTCGCCGTCATCATGCTGCTCGTCACCGGCATGCTGGCGGCAAATCTATTTGGACGGCGCCTGGTAAAGAGCTATGAGTCGTTGCTTGGGCGCATCCCGCTCGTGCGCGGCGTGTACAGCGCCTTCAAGAGCTTCGCCGAGGTCGTTTTCAGTGAGTCCGATAGCTCCTTCAAGAAGGTCCTGCTGATCGAATATCCGCGGCCTGGGCTCTACAGCCTCGCGTTCCAGACCTCCGAGAATCCCGAAGAGGTTCAGTCTCGAACGGGGGACACGATCGTCACGGTGTTTTTGCCGACGACCCCCAATCCGACTTCGGGCTTTATGCTGTTCGTGCCGCGGAAGGACATCACTGAGCTCGACATGAGCGTCGAGGAGGCGCTCAAGATGATCATCTCGCTCGGCGTCGTGCTGCCGCCCTGGCGAGGCGCTCAGATTCCGCCAGGCAATCGCGGCGTTGCGCGCGAGCCCGAAGGTCTCGCGCCCCCCGAGGTTGCGCCACCGCAGGCTTCCCCGTAACATCCGCCGTCTCTCGCGACCCGGGTCAGTCCCTTTTATTTCATAAGGTTAGCTTCGATGCGCAGTCATAACTGCGGCCATGTCAATGCAGGCCTCATCGGCCAGGAAGTCACCGTTGCGGGCTGGGTCCATCGCCGCCGCGATCACGGCGGCGTAATCTTCGTCGATCTGCGCGATCGCGAGGGCTTGCTGCAGGTCGTTTTTGATCCCGATGCCGAGGCCATCTTCGCGCTGGCCGAGCGGATCCGCAGCGAGTACGTGTTGACGATCACCGGCACAGTGCGCGAGCGGCCCGAGGGCACGGTCAATCCCGATATGCCGACTGGGCGCGTGGAGCTGCTCGCCCGTGAGCTGACCGTGCTCAACGAATCCAAGACGCCGCCCTTTCATCACGATGAAAATGCGAGCGAGGAGCTTCGTCTGCGCTATCGCTATCTCGATCTGCGCCGCGAGCAGATGCAGCGCAATCTGCGCCTGCGCCACCGCGTCGCGCGCTCGATGCGCGGCTTTCTCGACGAAGCCGGCTTTATCGAGATGGAAACGCCGATTCTATCCAAGACCACGCCCGAGGGTGCGCGCGACTATCTCGTGCCGAGCCGGACTCATCCGGGCGAGTTCTTCGCGTTGCCGCAGTCGCCGCAGCTCATGAAGCAGCTGCTCATGATGTCGGGCTTCGATCGTTACTATCAAATCGTCAAATGCTTCCGCGACGAGGACCTGCGTGCCGATCGGCAGCCAGAGTTCACGCAGGTCGATATCGAGACCGCCTTCCTGGATGAGTTCGCGATCATGGACATCATGGAGTCACTGATCCGCGAGACCTTCAAGCGGGTGATCGATGTCGAGCTGCCGAACCCGTTCCCGCGCATCACCTATGGGCAGGCGCTGGCGCGCTACGGGCGCGACGCGCCGGATCTGCGTAACCCGCTCGAGCTCGTCGAGGTCGCCGATTTTTTTCGCGATGTCGAGTTCAAGGTTTTTGCAGGGCCGGCGAAAGATCCGGACAGCCGCGTTGCGGCGCTGCGCGTGCCGCAGGGCGGCAAGCTCACACGCAAGGAAATCGATGCCTACACCGCTTTCGTCGCACGGCACGGTGCGAAGGGCCTCGCCTATATCAAAGTCAACGATCTCGCCGCCGGTGCCGCGGGCCTGCAGTCGCCGATCTTGAAGTTCCTGCCCGAGGCTGCCGTCGCAGGCACCCTCGAGCGTGTCGGTGCCCAGACCGGCGACCTCGTGTTTTTCGGCGCGGATAAGTCCCGCGTGGTCAACGACAGCCTCGGCGCGCTGCGCGATCAGCTCGGCCGCGACCTCGGGCTGCTCGAGGGCCGCTGGCGGCCGGTCTGGGTCGTCGAATTCCCGGTATTCGAGAAGGATGCCGAGGGCCACTGGACGTCTGCGCATCACCCGTTCACTGCGCCGCACACCGAGTCACCCGAAGAGCTGCTCGCCAACCCCGGCCGCGCGCTCGCGCGTGCCTACGATATGGTTTTGAACGGCACGGAAATCGGCGGCGGCTCGGTGCGCATTCACCGTCCACAGATGCAGTCGGCCGTGTTCGAGCTGCTCGGTATCAGCGAAGAAGAGGCCGCGACCAAGTTCGGTTTTCTGCTCACCGCGATGGAGTTCGGCTGTCCGCCACACGGCGGCATCGCGTTCGGGCTCGACCGGCTCGTCATGCTCATGGCGGGCGCGGAATCGATCCGCGACGTCATCGCGTTTCCGAAGACACAGACCGCGAGCGATCTGCTCACGGGCGCGCCGAGTGCCGCGAGTCCGGAGCAACTCAAAGAGGTTGGTATCCGTCTGCGCACGCCCCCTGCAAAATAACCGATGACACCGTCGGGCTATAAACGCCCCGAGTCGGTTCTGATCGTCGTCTACACGCCGGACCTGCAATGCCTGATGCTCGAGCGTCTCGCGCCAGCCGGTTTCTGGCAGTCCGTTACCGGCAGTCTGCGCTGGGACGAGACCACGGCCGACGCCGCGGCACGCGAGCTGCGTGAGGAGACCGGCCTTGGGCCGACCGGCCTCGTCGACGCCGGCATCGAGCGCCGATTCCTGATTGCGCCCGAGTGGCGTGCCCGCTATGCGCCGGAAGTGACCGAGAACCTCGAGCACTGGCTGTATCTCGTGCTGCCCGAGCAGCGCGACATCGTTCTGAGCAAGACCGAGCATTGTGCCTATCGCTGGCTCGATCTCGAAGCGGCGATCACGCTTGCGAGCTCGTGGACGAACAAGGAAGCTCTGGCGCTGTTGCGCTCAAGCCCGCCAATGTGGCCGGGCAGTCATTGAGCTGCGCGCGCAAGTTGCTCGAGATTGCGGGCCGACTCCTTCCCGCGCCATAGTTCGTCTATGACTGCCGTGGTTCTCGTGCATGGGCTCTGGATGCCGGGCAGCGAGCTATCGTTGCTGCGGCGGCGGCTCGCTCGGGCCGGATTCCAGCCGCTGCAGTTTCATTACCATAGCGTCTCCGAGGATCTCGATGCGGGCGCGGATGGCCTTGCGGCTTTCGTCGAGGATATATCCGGAGAACCCGTCCACTTCGTCGGTCACAGCCTCGGCGGGCTTATCATGGTCAAACTGCTCGAGCGCTATGGTTCCGAACGCGTCGGCCGGCTCGTCGGCCTCGCTTCACCGTTCTGCGGCAGCGCCGCGGGGGTCAAGCTCGCACGACTGCCGGGCGGTGCGCGCGTGCTGGGCAAGGCCATGGCACAGGTGCTGGAAGAAGCACCAGGCCGGCGTTGGGATGGGCGGCGTGAGCTCGGCATCGTCGCCGGCAGCGTGCCCTTGGGAATGGGCCGACTGCTCGGCTCACTCGCTTTGCCGCACGACGGCACCGTAGCCGTCGAAGAGACGCAGCTACCGGGCGCGACCGACCACATCGTGCTGCCGGTGACGCATTTCTCGATGCTCTGGTCGCGCGCCGTCGCCGATCAGGTCGTCGCATTCCTGCGCAGAGGCCGGTTCGAGCGTCTTTAGTATGTCTGCGAAGCGGTAGGGTGCGAGGTCGCGTTCATCGGCCTTCGCGGCGAGCGAGCTGGACGAGCTCGTAGAGCATGGCGAGCGCGTCGCGCGGTGTCAGCGCGTCGACATCGAGCGCCTCGAGGCGCGCACTGATCTCGGCGCCGAGCGCATCCTGCGGCGGCACGCGCAGCGGCAGCTCCGCCTGCAGATCGGCCTCGCGCAGTTCCTCGAGCTCGCTCTCGAGGCTGGCTAGATAGACGCGCGCGTCGTCGACGACCGTCTGTGGCACGCCGGCCAGGCGCGCGACATGCAGGCCATAGCTCTGATTCGCGGGACCTTCCTTGACGCTGTGCAGAAAGATCAGCTCGTGGCCGTGCTCGGTCGCATCGAGGTGGACATTAGCCGTCGCTGGCAGCTCATCGGCAAGGCTCGTCAGCTCGAAATAATGCGTCGCAAAAAGCGTGTACGCGCGCGTCTGGCGCACGATGAACCGCGCGGCGGCCCAGGCGAGTGATAAGCCATCGAACGTGCTCGTGCCGCGGCCGATCTCGTCCATGAGCACGAGGCTCGCGGGCGTGGCGTTGTTGAGGATGTTGGCCGTCTCGGTCATTTCGACCATGAATGTCGAGCGTCCGCCCGTAAGATCGTCGCCGGCGCCGATACGCGTGAAGATGCGGTCCACGGGGCCGATTGTGGCTGCATCGGCCGGCACGAAGCTGCCGATGTGCGCGAGGATCACGATCAGCGCGGTCTGGCGCATATACGTCGACTTGCCGCCCATATTTGGTCCTGTGATCACGAGCAGGCGGCGGTTGTCGTCCAGCACGAGATCGTTCGGCACGAACGGTGCCGAGCGCGCTTGCTCGACGCCGAGATGGCGCCCCGCCGTGTAGTAAATCTGCGGGCTCTCGGCGAGTACGGGTTTGACGAGCTCAAGTGCTAACGCCCGCTCGGCGAGATCGGCGAGCACGTCGATCTCGGCGATCGTCGCCGCGGTCAGCTGCAGGTTGGCGAGTGATTCGTTCAAGCGCTCGAGCAGCTCATCGTAGAGCATGCGCTCGCGCGCGAGCGCGCGCTCGCGTGCACCGAGCACCTTGTCCTCGAACTCCTTGAGCTCGGGCGTGATGTAGCGCTCGGCGCCCTTGAGAGTCTGGCGTCGAACGTAGTCCGCGGGCGCCGATTTTGCCTGCCCGCGCGAGATCTCGATGTAGTAGCCATGCACGCGGTTATAGCCGAGCTTGAGGCTCGTGAGTCCCGTGCGCTCCCGCTCGCGTGCCTCGAGCTCATCGAGATAGCGGCTCGCATCGGCGCTGATCGAGCGCAGCTCGTCGAGCTCGGCATCGTAGCCCGTTGCGATGACTCCGCCGTCCCGGATCAGGACCGGCGGCTCGGCGACGAGTGCGCGCTCGAGCAAGCTGCGTTCGTCTGTGTGCGGCGCGATCGTGCGTGCGAGCGCGGCGAGCCGCGGTGATCCATCCGTCTCGGCGACCGGTGTGCGAATGAGATCGAGTCTGCCAAGCGCCTCGCGCAGTCGGGTCAGGTCGCGCGGCCTGGCGGAGCGCAACGCGACACGCGTGAGAATGCGCTCCAGGTCGCCGACCGCCTCGAGCTCCGCTCGCAGCGTCTCGAGGGCTGCCGCGCGACAGAGCATATCGACCGCGTCCTGGCGTGCGCCGACCGTTACCCGATCGCGGAGGGGCTGGCTCAGCCAGCTGCGCAGCAGGCGGCTTCCCATCGGTGTGGCGCAGCGGTCCATGAGGCCGGCCAGGGTGAACTCATCGCGCTGCGCGAAGCTCGCTTCGATCTCGAGATTGCGCCGCGTCGCGGCATCCATGATGACGGTGTGCTCGCGGCGCTGCCGCGTCAGCCCGCGAATGTGGGGCACGGCAGCGCGCTGCGTGTCCTTGATAAACTGCAGCAGGCAGCCGGCAGCGCCGATCGCGCGCGGCGCATCGGCGACATCGAAGCCCTCGAGATCGCGGGTGCCGAACTGGCGACAGAGCAGATCCGCGGACGTTTGTGTGTCGAAGTGCCACGGCGGCCGCTCGCGCACGGCCCCGGCCTGGGCCAGCCACGCGGGCTGCGCCGCTTCCTCGGCGACCAGTATCTCGGCCGGCTTGAGCCGCTCGAGCTCCGATCGGAGTGCCTCCGCGCCGTCGAGCGCCATGGCCCAGAACCGCCCGCTCGCCAGGTCCAGCCATGCCAGGCCGATCGCATTGCCCGCGTTGCTCAGATCGACGGCTGCCAGGTAGTTGGCGCGCTTTGAATCGAGCAGGGACTCATCGGTCAGCGTGCCGGGCGTGATGACACGCACGACCTCGCGCTCGACGGGGCCCTTGCTCGTGCGCGGATCGCCGATCTGCTCGCAGATCGCGACCGATTCGCCGAGCCGCACGAGGCGCCCGAGGTAGTTGTCAACGGCATGAGCCGGCACGCCGGCCATCGGAATTGGCTTCCCCGCGGACGCGCCGCGACTCGTGAGCGTGATGTCGATGAGCTTGGCGGCGCGGCGCGCGTCGTCGTAGAAGAGCTCGTAGAAATCGCCCATGCGGTAGAACAAGAGCGCATCGGCGTGCTGGGCCTTGAGGCTCAGGTATTGCCGCATCATTGGCGTATGGGCTTCGGTCACGTGCTCGCGCGTCTGTCGATCGAATCGATGGCTCATTGTAAGCGACGCCGGGGTTGTAAGATCCGACGATGCGAATTGCTCATCTCGAAGCTGGCCGCCGGATGAACGGCGGCGCGCGCCAGGTTGCTTCTCTGATCGCCGGGCTGGCGCGGCTGGGCGTCGACAACGTCCTGCTGTGTCCGCGCGGCAGCGCGATCGCACGCAGCGTTGCCGCGGCGGAGATCGTCGAGCTGCCGCTGCATGGAGATCTCGACCTTGCGCAGACGGGCCGGCTCGCGCGTGCGCTGCGAGACCTGGCGCCGGATCTTTTGCACGTGCACTCGCGCCGCGGTGCGGACCTTTACGGGGGCATCAGCGCGCGGCGCGCCGGCTTGCCGGCGGTGTTGACGCGGCGCGTCGAAAGCGCGGAGCTTGCGCTGTGGGCGCGGCGCAAGCTCCGCAGCTACGCGCGCGTTATTGCAATCTCGAGCGCTGTGCATGCCGAGCTCACCGAGCGGTTCGGGCTCGATCCGGCCGCAGTCACGCTCGTGCCGAGCGCCGTCGACACCGAGGTCTATCGGCCGTGCACCGAGCGTGGCCGCCTGATGCAGCTATTCGAGTTGCCGCCCGATTCGATCGTGCTCGGCAACGTTGCACAGCTAATCCCACGCAAGGGTCACGGCACGCTGTTGCGCGCCTTCGCGCGCCTGGCCGCCGCCGACCCGCGCATCTATTTAATATGCTTCGGCCGCGGCCCGCTCGCGGCCGCGCTCGAGCGGCAGGTCGCCGGGCTCGGGCTTGCGGGCCGCGTGCGGCTCGCGGGCTTTCGCGACGATCTAGCTGAGCTCCTGCCCGAGCTCGACGTTCTCGTGCATCCAGCCGAGCGCGAAGGGCTCGGCGTCGCCGTGCTTGAAGCCTTGGCCGCGGGCGTGCCGGTGGTTGGCGCGCGCGCCGGTGGGGTCCCCGACGTCATCGAGGATGGTTTG
Organism: Rhodospirillaceae bacterium; assembly: GCA_024640695.1. GTDB lineage: Bacteria > Pseudomonadota > Gammaproteobacteria > Steroidobacterales > Rariloculaceae > JAHEEM01. Next base: position 18,900 of record JAHEEM010000026.1, read on the forward strand.
ACCGGGCTGCTCGCGGCACCCGGCGATGACGCTGCGTTTGCAGCGGCGATTGCGCGTGTGCTCGCGGATGCGGGTTTGCGCGAAATGCTCATCGTGCAGGGGCGCTGTAAAGTGGTTGCAGACTTTTCGATTGCGCGTATGGCGCGCGGTAATCTAGACGTCTATCGAGAGATCATCGGCGGCCATGGTACAGACGGATAACGAGCTAGATCGACTCGCGCAGACGCTTGGTGAGGCGCTGCGGGCGCGGTGCTGGCATATCGCTTGCGCCGAGTCATGCACGGGCGGATGGCTTGCGAAGAGCCTCACGGATGTGTCCGGCAGCTCGTCGTGGTTTGGCTGGGGCTTCGTGACGTACGCGAATGCAGCGAAGACCGCGATGCTCGGGGTGCCGGCCGCGCTCATTGACGCCCATGGCGCCGTGAGCGAGCCGGTCGCGCGAGCGATGGCCGAAGGCGCGCGCCGGGTCAGCGGCGCGGAGGTTGCCGTGGCCGTGACTGGGATCGCGGGGCCGCACGGAGGGACGTCGGCCAAGCCGGTCGGCACCGTCTGGATTGCGTGGGCGAGCCCGGACACGATCCATGCCGAGCACGAGCTCTTCGCCGGTGATCGCGAGGCTGTGCGTCGCCAAAGCGTCGCGCATGCGCTGCGCGGCATGCTGGTCGTGCTCGATCGCGTGCAGGACTGAGTGGGCGAGCCTGCGGCGGGTCAGGGAGCGGCCCCCGAGGTCCGTGCGCGCAGGCGCGTGTTCTTTGCGCTCTGGCCGGATGAGGCGACGCGGCGCGCGATCGCGCGTGCGACGCGGGCGGCTGTGCGCCACTGTGGCGGCCGGCCCACGCCGCACGAGAATCTCCACATCACGCTTGCGTTTCTCGGGCCGATCACAAGCGCCGACCTAAGCAAAGTCATGACGCTCGAGCCGCCGCCGAGCTGCCCGTTCGCGCTCGTGCTCGATCGCCTGGGTCTATGGGAGCGGGCCCAGGTACTTTGGATTGCACCGGTCGACACGCCCGCGCCGCTCATCGCGCTCGAGCAGCGCCTCTGGGACCGCCTCGTGGAGCTGGGTTTCCAGCGCGAGCGCCGGCCCTATCTGCCGCACGTGACCCTCGCGCGCAAGGCCCAGGCCGCGCGCGGCACGGCGCCGCCGGTGTCCTGGCCTGTCGAGGGTTTAGCGCTTGTCGAGTCGAAGACCGGCCCGCGCAGCTCGCGCTACGAAGTTTTGAAGAGCTGGGATTTCGCGGGGCTCGAGTGACATGGCGTGCAGAGCACACGGCCTTTCGCTCGCGCCCGAGTAGCTATCCTATGGGGTCGGGCTTGACCGCTCGGCCGTCGTCCGCGGCAGCGGTGGCCTCATCCCTTAGAAGGCTTGGCGACAACAGCAATGGTGGACGCTGGTGGGCGGTGAAGCGGCGCTGCCGCGCTCGATGTGGCTCCGGTCACGGTGCCCTGGCAGGCGTCGTTTTTCCGGCCCGGGCGACCAGAAAGCGGTCATGTGGAGCGGCGCATTCTGTGAAATAATTACGTCGGTAAATTGCTCTAATTCTTTCTTCGTAGCTATTTAAGCCAGGGATGCACGTATGGACGACAATCGCAAGAAAGCACTCGCAGCCGCTCTAGGACAGATCGAAAAACAGTTTGGGAAAGGTTCCGTCATGCGTCTCGGTGACGCCCTGGCGATCCGGGATATCGACGTGATCTCGACGGGCTCGCTCGGCCTCGACATCGCGCTGGGCGTCGGCGGCCTGCCGAGGGGCCGGGTTGTCGAGATCTACGGGCCGGAGTCCTCCGGCAAGACCACGCTGACGCTGCAGGTCATTGCCGAGGCTCAGAAGTTGGGCGGCACCGCGGCGTTCGTCGACGCCGAGCACGCGCTGGATCCCAGCTACGCCGAGAAGCTCGGCGTCAAGGTCGGTGAGCTACTGATCTCCCAGCCGGACACCGGCGAGCAGGCACTCGAGATCACGGACATGCTCGTGCGCTCAGGCGCCATCGATGTCGTTGTCATCGACTCGGTTGCGGCGCTGACGCCCAAGGCCGAGATCGAAGGCGAGATGGGCGACTCGCATGTCGGCCTGCAGGCACGCCTGATGTCGCAGGCGCTCAGAAAGCTCACCGCAAACATCAAGCGCTCGAACACGATGGTGATCTTCATCAATCA
>JAHEEM010000209.1 GCA_024640695.1 Rhodospirillaceae bacterium
CCCAACCCTGAGCTTGGCGGAGTGGCGGGAAACTCGGGATGCGCTGCACGACTACGCGCGCGTGCTCGGTTATTTTCGCCGCGAGCTCATGCCGCCGCAGAAGCACTGGTGGCACATCACCCTGAGCGTTTCCGGGCGAGGATTGACGACCGCTCCGATACCGGCTGGGCCCGGCGCGATCGAGATCACGCTCAGCCCGGTCCATCACTGCGTCGATATCGTCTCCAGTGACGGTGGCGCCCGGTCGGTCAAGCTAACCGGTCAGAGCGCGAGCGATCTCGGGGCGGCAATCGGGCACGAGCTGAGCAGCTTCGGAGTAGCAATCGCCGCGCCAGCTGCGACATTCGAGACGGTGGCGCATGAATACGATGCTGCAGCGGCGACGCAGTTCTGGTCGGCTTTGGTTGCGGTCGATCTGGTGTTCAAGGAGTTCAAGGGTACCCTTCGTGAGGAGTCGGGGCCGGTGCACGTCTTCCCACATCACTTCGACTTGAGTCTCAACTGGTTCTCCGGGCGCCGCGTGCCCGGAACCGATCCGGCCGATGCAGATAGCGCTGACGAGCAGATGAACTTCGGCTTCGTGACCGGCGATAGTAGTATTAACGATGCATATTTCTATGCAACGGCCTATCCCACGCCCGAAGGCTTAACCGAGGCTGGCTTGCCGGACGGAGCCTACTGGCATGCCGAGGCATTCACCGGCGCCCTGATGCCGTACGCCCACATTGCTGCATCGAGCGACGGGCGTTCGCGGCTGTTGGAGTTCATGTCGATGGCTCAGCGCGCTGGGTCCAGCTTGATGCGGTGACGTAGACGACTGAAAGAGGTGTGGCTTTGAAGAAGATCAAGATCGCGGAGTTTCTGGATCTCAAGCCGCTGGTGCCAACCTATGCGCTGGCTGCCAACGTCGATCTCGTGATGCTGCGTTGGGAAGACACCGAAGAGGTCTCCGTGCTGTACGGACGGTGCCTGCATCGCGGTGCCTTGCTGTCCGACGGCCACATCGACGGCGATAATCTCATCTGCGGCGTGCACAATTGGGATTACTCCTATCGAACGGGGGTCAGCTCGTACAATCCCCAAGAGCGTCTCAAGCGCTTCGAGGTTTGGATCGAGGACGGCGCCGTCTTGGTAGACGAACATGAGATCGCTGCGTGGGAGCGCGACAACCCGCAGTCCTACAACCGAGAGGCCTATCTCGGGCTGTATGCCGACCATCACGGCGCTCCGGTCGAGCCGCACGTCAGCTACATCCAGGAGCTCGCTAAGAACGGCCTCGGGCGCGTTGGGCATCACGGGCGAGTCGCAGCGATGGGCGTGCCGCGGGACCAGCTGCCGCGATGGGAGGACATTCAGATTCTTACCGCGCAGTTGCACAAGCTGCCGCTGCTGGAGGATGCCGCTGTTTCGACCGACGTGATCGTCGGCCCGCGCGCGCGTAAACCTTTGCGGCTCGCGATCCCCTTGCTCGTCTCCGACATGAGCTTCGGTGCCTTGTCCGAAGAGGCCAAGGTTTCGTTGGCTATGGGCGCGGAGCTCGCGGGGACGGGTATCTGCTCCGGCGAAGGTGGCATGCTGCCCGAAGAGCAGGCCGCGAATTCGCGCTACTTCTATGAGCTCGCGTCGGCACGCTTCGGGTTCTCCATGGACAAGGTGCAGAAATGTCAGGCATTTCACTTCAAGGGCGGCCAAGGTGCCAAGACCGGCACGGGCGGGCATCTGCCCGGTTCGAAGGTCGTCGGCAAAATCGCCGAGGTTCGCGGCCTCGCGGAGGGTCAGAATGCGATCTCGCCGCCCACATTTCCCGACTGGAAAGGTATCAGTGACTTTCGCCGCTTCGCCGAGGAGGTGCGCGAGGCTACGGCCGGCATTCCGATCGGTGTAAAGCTGTCTGCTCAGCACATCGAGCGTGACATTGCCGCCGCGCTCGAGATCGGCGTCGACTACATTATTCTCGACGGTCGCGGCGGCGGTACGGGCGCCGCGCCGCTGCTGTTTCGCGATAATATTTCCGTCCCCACGATTCCTGCGCTCGCTCGGGCTCGGCGGTATCTCGATGAGCAGGGCTGCGCTGACGTCACCTTGATCGTCACGGGCGGGCTGCGATTGCCAGCGGACTTCGTCAAGGCTCTGGCCCTCGGTGCGGATGCGATAGCGGTGTCAAACGCCGCCATGCAGGCGATCGGCTGTCTCGGCATGCGCGCTTGCCACACCAACAACTGTCCGGTCGGTATCGCCACACAGAAACTGCATCTGCGTGAGCGACTCGATGTGGAGATCGGCGCGCAGCGGCTCGGCCGGTTCCTGTCGTCGGCTACGGCGCTCATGCAGGTTATGGCCAGAGCCTGTGGTTACGAACGTCTGGGAGATTTCTGTCAGGACGACTTGACGACATGGAACCGCAGCATGAGTCACCTGACGGGCATTCACTATGGTGGGCTCGGCGACGCTGAGCAGTCGAGACGGTAGACCGCTTCGCCACTCGACAACGCTGCTCTAGCGACGCTCGGGCGCGAGCGCCGAACCGAGCCGATCGCTGCAAGAGAATCGATCGGGCGGCGCTGTCCGGCGTCGACGCTCTCGACGATTGCTAACGGCTAGTATTAACGGGAATATGGCGTCGATGAACGACCCCATTCAGTCCCGCGTGCCGCATCCTTTCCTGTTGCTGCTGTATGGCGTCATCGTTGCGACGCTCATGACCTGGGTGATTCCTGCCGGGGAATTCGAGCGCACCCTCGATCTGGAAACCGGCACTGCCGTCGTCGTCGCCGGCACTTACCATGCGGTCGAGGCGGCTCCGGTCGGCCTCATGGCCGCACTGGTTGCGGTGCCGCGCGGCATCATGGAAGGCGCCGATGTCATCGCCGTGATCTTGCTGGTCGGCGGTGCGTTCGCCTTGCTCGAGCAAACTGGTGCGCTGAGCCGGCTTGTCAGTTCCCTAATCTACCGTGCTTACCACCCGACCGTCGTCATCACCGGTGTGTCGATCGCATTCTCGGTGCTCGGTGCGATCGAATATATGCACGAGGAAATCATCGCACTCGTGCCCGTGGTAGTTATGTTGAGCCGGCGGCTCGGTTACGGATCGATCACGGCACTCGCCATGAGCATCGGCGCGGCGGTCGTCGGGGCGGCGTTCGGCCCGACGAATCCATTCGCAGCCGGGATCGCGCTGCACTATGCGGGGCTCCCACCGTTGAGCTCGGCCGGGCTGCGGCTGGTCACGCTCGTTGCGGGCACCGCGGCGTGGATCTGGTGGACGGTCCGTCAGGCACCCAAGGACAACATCAAGCCTGATATTCCCAGCTCGGGGACACAGCAAGCGACGGTCCGCGACGTCATGCTGCTCGGTCTCGTGCTCGTGCCGTTCGTGCCCTACGTCTATGGGGTGCTGCGACTCGATTGGGGTTTCGATGAACTCTCGGCGTTGTTTCTAGTCACCGGTTTCGCCGTCGGCATGGTTGCCGGACTGAATGTCGGCGAGACGATGGTGCAATTCATCAAGGGTATGGAGACCATGCTCGGCGCGGCGCTGTTGATCGGAATCTCGCGCGCGATCTCGATCGTGCTCATCGACGCGCATGTGCTCGATACCGTCGTCTACGCGCTTGCCGCGCCGCTCGACGATCTGCCTACTTATATTGCGGCAGCGCTCATGGTGCCGATCCAGGCACTGCTGCACGTTTTGCTGCCCTCGACGAGTGGTCAGGCTGTTCTGACGATTCCAGTTTTTGCGCCCGTCGCCGATCTGCTCGGCATGCCGCGCGATGCAGCCGTGATGGCATTTCAGACCGGGGCCGTTCTGACTGACGTCCTGAGCCCCACGACGGGCCCGTTCCTGGCCATGCTGCTCGCAGCCCGGGTGCCGTTCGAGCGCTGGCTTCGATTCGCTATTCCGGGTATGGCGCTCGTGAGCCTGGTTGGATTCGCGGCAATCGCATTTCTTCTGTGAGCAATCGCCTCTCGTGCGCCGTTGATCGAATCGATTTCCGCATAGAGACCCTGAGAAAGTGTCGCATTTTACGGCGCGCGCTGCGTGATCGCCAGGACTCTGACCGCAGGAGCCTCTGCAGCGCCCGCCGCAACGACGCTGGCGCTGGCGGGACGTTGCCGAGCCGGGTTAAGCTTGGAGCCAACAAAACAAGCCTTTTCGGAGAGACCGACATGATGATTCGCAGCCTTCTAACCCTGTTGTTCGCCCTCGGCTGTGTGCAGCTTCAAGCCGCCGAGCCGACGACCGGTCCGATCGTCGATGGCTACGGCGCGTCGTTTGCGATTCCGGACGCTGACGTCAAGCTGCCCGTGAATCACGACTATCGCGTTGTTTGGGAGATCACCACCTATCCCGATGGACCGGACGCGGTGAATCGTCCGCTCGACCGTGTCGCACGGTTCCTAAACCTTCACGGCAAGGCCGGCATCCCTGTCGAGAAGATGCATCTCGCTGTAGTCGTGCATGGGGCGGCGCTGAAGAACATGCTCAACGACGAGGCCTATGAGCCCGAGTTCAAGACGAAGAACCCAAATCGGGAGCTCGTCGAGCGGCTCCTCGCTTCGGGTGTGCAGCTGTATGTCTGCGGCCAGTCGATGGGGTTTCAGGGGCGCAGCAAGAGCCAGCTTGCGCCGGGCGTGAAACTGGCGCCGTCGGCGATGACGATGATCCATCTGCTGCAGGACGAAGGGTACACGGTGCAATAATCGCGAACGCGACATGGCCGGCGGGCCCGCCGGCCAATTAATCTCCAGCCGGAAACGAGAGCTTCACCTTGTCGCGCTGCCCACCTGAAGGCCAGCGTTGCGTGATGACTTTCTGGCGCGTGTAGAAGCGCACCGCATCGGGCCCGTAGATGTGCAGATCGCCGAACAGCGAGCGCTTCCAGCCGCCGAAGCTGTAATAGGCCACAGGCACCGGCAGCGGAACGTTTACGCCGACCATCCCGATCTGCACGCGATCGCTGAAGATTCGTGCGACCTCGCCGTCGCGCGTGAAGATGCAGGCGCCGTTGCCGTACTCATGCGCGTCGATCAGCGCCACGGCTTCATCGAGGCTGGTAGCCCGCGCTACGCATAGCACCGGTCCAAAGATCTCCTCTTTATAGATCCGCATGTGCGGCGCGACGCGGTCGAACAGGCACGGCCCTAAGAAGAACCCGTCGGACTCACCAGCCTTCGCGCGGCCATCGACGACGAGCTCGGCGCCTTCGGTCACGCCAAGTTCGACGTAGCTTGCGACGCGATCGCGATGTGCGGCCGTGATCAGCGGCCCCAGGTCGTTGGATCGATCCATGCCGTCGCCTACGGTGAGCGCTTGCACCCGCTCGGCAAGCGCAGCCACGAGCGTATCGGCCGTCGCATCTCCGACCACGACTACAACGGAGATTGCCATGCAGCGCTCGCCGCATGAGCCGTAGGCCGCGCCGAGCAGCGCACTGACTGCGTTATCTAGGTCAGCATCCGGCATCACCACCGCGTGGTTCTTGGCGCTGCCGAGTGCCTGCACGCGCTTGCCGTGGGTCGTGCCGGTTCGATAGACAGCTTCGGCCACGGCGGTCGAGCCGACGAAGCTCACGGCTTGCACGCGACTGTCTGCCAGCAGAGTGTCCACGGCTTGCTTGCCGCCGTTGACCACGTTGAGCACGCCGTTGGGCAGGCCGGCATCGGCGAGCAGCTCGCTTAGAAATATCGCAGCGCTCGGGTCCTTCTCCGAGGGCTTGAGCACGAAGGTGTTGCCGCAGACCAAGGCCATCGGATACATCCACAGCGGCACCATGGCGGGAAAGTTCGACGGGGTGATACCGGCGACG
>JAHEEM010000210.1 GCA_024640695.1 Rhodospirillaceae bacterium
TGCGCTCGTCCTGCAGGGCGCTGCCTCGGCATGGACCGTCGAACCGTCGGTGCTGCTGCCCGAGGATCGCGGGACACCGCTCTATGCGGCACAGTCCGCGGTGAGCCTGGCGCAGGCGACCGAGCTCGCTCTGCAGCGCTATCCTGGGCAGGTGGTGCGCGCCGAGACCGTCACCCGCGGCGGCCGACAAGAGCACCAGATCCGCGTCCTTGGCGCCGATGGCCGGGTCCGCACGGTTCGGATTGATGCTCAGACCGGGGCGTTTCTCTAGACAGCTGCGGCGACGAACCGAGCCATGCGCATCCTACTCGTAGAAGATGACCAGGTTCTGAACCGCTCGCTGTTCGAGCAGCTGGAGCGAGCCGGCTACTCTGTCGACCGAGCCGAGGACGGCCGTGAGGGGCTCTACTTCGCGACTGAGTACCCGCTGGATATGGCGATCATCGACCTGGGCCTGCCGACCTTGTCGGGCGTTGAGGTCATCAAAGGCTTGCGAGCAGCGGGAAAGGTCTACCCGGTGCTTGTGCTGACCGCCAGGGACCGCTGGCAGGACAAGGTCGAGGCGCTGAAGTTCGGTGCCGATGACTACGTTGTCAAACCGTTTCACGTGGAGGAGCTGCTCGCGCGCGTCGATGCGTTGTTGCGCCGTGCGGGCGGCTGGGCGCAATCAGAGCTGATTTGTGGGCCGGTGACGCTCGACACGCGCAGCCAGGAGGTCAAGGTCGACGGCGCCGGATTGGAGCTGACGAGCTTCGAGTATCGGCTGCTCGAATACCTCATGCTGCATGCAGGCGAGGTCTTGTCGAAGAGCCAGATCACCGAGACGCTGTACGAGCAAGACTTCGAGCGCGACAGTAACGTGATCGAGGTGCTGATCGGACGACTGCGCCGCAAGCTAGATCCCGATGGGCGCTACCAGCCAATTCAAACCTTGCGCGGGCGCGGTTACCGGCTGGCCTTGCCGCGCGGCGCCGACGCCGGTGCCTCCAGTGAAAGCACCGCCTGACGCCGGCGCCAGCTGCGGGCGTCTGGCGTCGAGGTAACATGCAGCTTCTAGCGGCGCCTTGGCTCGAATCGCTGCGGGCACGCGTGTTGCTCGGGGTTAGCGCCGTGCTCGTCATTCTCTTCGGTGCCACGATCGTTGCTCTAGACGTGACGTTTCAGCGCAGCACCGACCAGGCAATCGAGGCGCTGCTAGACGCGCAGCTGCTTGGGCTGATCGCGCTCGCGGACGAGGACCCAGCTCTGGGCCTCACGCTTCCCGACGAGACCGCTGATCCTCGCTTCAATGTGGCCGATTCCGGGCTCTACGCGGCCCTCTGGGATGGCGCGGGCCAGCGCTTGTGGCAGTCGTTATCGCTGCTGGGTCGCGACATCGACCCGGGTGCGTTACCGGCGCCGGGCGAGCGGCGCTATGCCGATATCGAGCTCCCCGGATTGCCGCCGGGTAGAGGGCTGCTCATGGGGGTCAGCTGGGAATTTGCGGACGGCAGGGTCGCGAGCTTCGCGCTCGGCACGGCCGTTTCCAAAGCGCCGTACGAGGAGCGCCAGCGCAGCTTCAGGCACAACCTCATCGGTTGGTTCGGTGGCATGACTGCGGCGATGCTGATCGTGATTGCGGGCCTGCTGCGCTTGGTGCTGCGACCGGTCACCGAGCTGGAACGGCAGGTGCGTGACGTCGAGGTCGGGCGGCGCAACCAGCTGCAGGGCAGTTTCCCAACGGAGCTCAAGGGACTGGCACGGAACCTCAATGCCCTCATTGAAACCGAGCGGCGGCGCCAGGTGCGCTACCGCAATACGCTCGATGACCTCGCGCATAGCCTGAAGACGCCGTTGGCCGTCATGCGCAGCCTGCTCGGCGACAGTGCCCGCGCTGGAACTGCGCAGGACGCCGAGCTCGTCGAAGCCGTCGATCGGATGGAAGAGCGCGTCACCTACCAGCTGCGGCGCGCACGCGCCTCGGGAACCACCGGGCTCGGGCTCGAGCCGGTGCAGGTGGCGCCGATTCTCAGCGATCTTCTGCTGAGCCTCGATAAGGTTTACCGGGACAAGGGCATCGAAGCGACCCTCGATTCCGATAGTGGCGCTGTCTTTATGGGAGATACCGGCGATTTTACCGAAGTTGCCGGCAATATTATTGAAAATGCCTACAAGTATGGCCGCCGCCATGTGCATGTGAAGGCCACCAACGCCGGCGCCACGCTGCGCTTGGTCGTGGCGGACGATGGCCCGGGTATCAGCCCGGAGCAGGTCGAGCGCGTCATGGAGCGTGGCATGCGTGCTGACGAATCGGTGCCGGGCGAGGGGATTGGCCTTGCGGTCGTTCGGGAGATCGCGGCGCTCTACCAGGGGCGGCTCGACGTCAGCGAGTCCCGCTGGGGCGGGGCGCGAATCACCCTCGAGCTGCGCCGCGCAAGCCTCGAGACCTAGGTCGAGCGGTGCCGCGCTTAACCCACCGCCCTCCCCGCTTTTAGTAGCGGATGGCTTTAGCGTCTTCCGGCATTGCAACGACCTTAATGGACAACTGTTCTGTGCACTGAACCGGAGTTAGCCCGCCCAGTAATTTCTTCGGTCTTTGCCTCTAAGGCTGCCGACTGAGTGCATCGGGTTAGGTGCAACACCGTAATACCGAAATGCCCTCTCCAACGGCAGTTTTCGAGTAGACAGTCATTCAGCCCACGCTTGCTGAATCCAGGGTATTGCTGCGCTTAGATAGGGGCGATACCGAGGAATCTCATAATGAGAGATCTCATCCACCACCACGAGGTCAATGAATACGCCCTGACCCCGCAATCGCTTCACGGCGGCTTCAGTAGACTCGAAGGGTACGACTTGATCGGCCGCGCTGTGAATAACGTACATCGGCGTCTCCCAGTCAAAGCTCGTCGAGTCAGCTTGAGGCCGACCGGCCATTACAATAGCCGCTCTAAAACGCTCAGGGTGGCGAGGCGTTAGGTACCAGGTCCCGCTGCCGCCCATGCTGTAACCGATTAGCAATGTCTTGTTAGGGTCGATGCTGTAATTGGCCTGGATGTGATCCAGCAACTCCAAGACATGCTGCTCCGCTGTCGGGTTAGCCCAGCTCCCCGCTGCGCTGTCAGGCGCCACAATTATGGCGCCCAGATCTCGCAGCGCGGGCTCAATCAGCGCCTCGAGCAAGCCTTGACCGTAGAACGGAGTAACCTCTCCTCCATAGTGGAGCGACACAATCAGCGGTGCTGGCTCCTGCCCTGTATAGCCATCCGGGATCGCCAATGAATAGCGACGACCCATTGCTGGCAGCGTCATCTGGTAGATGCCGGGCGGGATGGCAGGCACGCTTGCTTCGGTTTGAGCATTGACTCGGAATGGAGCCAAAAGCAACGTTAGAAAGAGCGCCGCGCATGCTCTCGGCATCATTCTTGTCCTCATCAGCTCTGAAGAAATCTTTGCGCGTGTCCGCTTTGCGCAGAGCACTCCGGTCGCTCGAATACCCAAGACGTCCAACTACTTTCGGCCAGAAGCTGTCCGCTTCTTCGCGTAGATAGCTTAATTAGCACTCGTTTAGTCGACTTCCAAGCAGAGCAAATCGTTACCGACGGTCATAGGTCCGCTGTAGTTATCGCGCAGCACATCTAGCCTTGCCTGCAACTCCTGGGGTGAGTCTGCGGAAATGTGGCTCACCAGCACCCGGCCAACCTTGCCCTGCGTCGCCATCTGGCCCCAGACGCTCGGTTTTGCGTGTAACTCCGCACCGAATCCGCGGGCTTCTTCGCCCACCGCCATATGAATAACGAGAACGTCAACGCCCTCGATAAATTCAATGAACGAAGGATCTGACCCGTTCTGGTCGCTGCTAAACGCGATACTCACATCACCGACGTCAACTCGGTATCCGATCGTCGGAACGTTTGCATGAGGGACACCGATACCGCGAACCAGGACATCGTCGACGTTCCATACCTCAACGATATCGCGGCTGGCCGTGTCGACAGTAAGCACCTCGAACTGAATACGATCAGCGAGCACGGGAAAGGCGCCGTTCTGACCGAAGAGTCGCTCTACGAAGTCGGAAACCGAAGGGAAACCGTCAGTTCCCGTCGGCCCTGATAGCCGCGCCTGCGAGCCTGCCGGCCACAGAATGGCAGCGAGTTCCGCCGAATGATCCGGATGGAAATGGCTGAGAGCGAGTAGCTCGATATCTTCCAAGCTAGCATCTGCCATGTGAAATTGATCTTTGATACCGCTGCCGGCATCGACCAAAATACGGCCTACGCCATCAATCCAGACGACATAGCCAGAGGATGCCCGGCCTGCTGACGGACCCGGCCCTCCAGAACCGAGAATCTGCACTTGCACGCCGCTGTCGAGACAGGCCGCCGAACTCTGCCCTGAAAAACTCACACAGGTCGCGGCAATGCTGATACAGGTAGCTCGTCTAAGTGCTCGCATTCTACTTCCCCGGCTTTATCGATCCCTCGACGCCGCTCGTTCGCCCGAGGCACAAGTCGTTCGCGCTGGCAATGCGCCCGCGGTGCGCAACCGCCGTCTAACGGTTCGTCATTGTGCGGCGCCGCCACAACCATACGCCGCAAACCAGCGCCGCGGAGCCGAGCACTGCCAACGTAAACGGGTTGACAACAGGATAACGGAGTAGAAACGGCGCGTCTCCAAACGCGACAAGCGCACCAAGAAACGCGCCGACAAGCGCAACCGGCACGTATAGCAGTGCCAAGCGCCAGTTCCCCTTCGATGCGATCACGCCAACCGCAACTGCAATCAGAAAAAGATACGTAGCTAACATCTCAACGTCCCTTGTCTAACAGCCCTAACCTGCACTTGGGGGCTGATCGAATTCATTCAACTCGGACTCTAAAGCAATTATCCGCACGCCTGAATCCCCCGAACGCCACTGCTCAACGATCTTCATCCGTGCCCGGCCTCGACCGCGGCTTTCGGCCATTTTCTGCACTTCGGGTTGGTCTCAACACGAAGATTTTGGACGGCTGCTTCCAGGAAAATAGCTATTCGTCAGCATCGTTAGACCAAAGAGCATGAGCGCGAATAGACGCATGGCTGGCTTCGCTAGCGGCGAGAGCGACTTCTGCGCTCCTGATCCGCCTGAACGCATTCCGGTAGATCGTTAAACATACGAGGTCGCGTCGCGCCGTTCGGGAGGTACACAGCGTCACCAAAGGTGGCGTGGAATCGCTCGCAATACGCCGGATCGGATCTGGGGCTCGCCTCACATTCCTCGATCGCAGCCCTTCTCAGAGGAGCGATCTCCCTCTCTCGGGCAGACTCACAGATTCGGTCCAGCTCTTCTAACGACATCGCACTAGCCGGTTGTGGCACTACCGTGGGCGTTGAAAGCGTTGGAGTCTGGGGCGCCGGCTCAGAGCGGTCTGCTGGCTGAGTCTGCCGGGGCGCGGGCATTGCAGCTGGCGACGGCGAGATACTCACGCGCTCGTAACTCTCGATACCATCAGGGACTGAGTCTCCGTAATGAACCACACCATTTTCGTCTGTCCACTTAAAGACATCCTGAGCCGAAGCTTGGCCGTTGGCGCTGATCGAAAGAATACCCATCACGACTACAAGGAAAATATGCTGGTTCACGATCGGCTTCTCCTCGCGCAGGTAATTCTAACGCACAACACCCTGCAGATTACTCGTTAACGTATGACGGGTTTCGGCCACAAGTTGTCGTTCGACTCACCCCCGCGAATATACTACTTGAGCGTCTGCTTTCCCCAGTAGCAGAAACTTGCTAGCGCTTAACGACATTCTGCTCTATGAACTGAACGAAATCCGG
>JAHEEM010000211.1 GCA_024640695.1 Rhodospirillaceae bacterium
GTCGCCGCGTTCGACCCCATCGCTGATAACCCTGCCATTCACTGATCGGGTGGCAGCCCCGTGTGGCTTTGGGGGCCACCGGGTCTCGCGACGTCTATCAGTGAGGCCGATGGGAACGTCGTGATTTATCACGAATCGATGGATACGACCCGAATCGTACACATAGGCGTCGACCAACACCCGGTCGGGATCGAGCCCAGCGAGATGGGCCACTCCATCGGCCGGTGGGAAGGAGACATCCTGGTGATCGACACTGCAGGTTTCTCGGCGGGCGTGCTGACGGGTTCAATCTTGCATACCGACCAGCTGACGCTCGAAGAGCGGCTTTCGGTTATAGGTGACAACGGTCGGCTCCAGATTTCCTGGAAAGCTGTCGAGCCGGTCTACTATCACGGAATCCTCACGGGCAGTCAGGAGCTGCAGAGCACCGATCAGGAATTGATGCGCTACGACTGCATTGCCGAGTCGCCGGAAACCCACTAGTACAAACCCAGGGCGATATTTCGGTGCCGGGCACCGGCTTATTTGACTAATCGCATCCCTAAGGGGCCGCACACCGACTTCTGTGATTCGTCGGTGCCCTGAATAGTCGGAATAGTCGGTGCCCGGCACCGTTCCACGCGGCACCGTTCCGCGGCACCGTTCCGTGCGGCTTTCTATGCGCGCAGGCTGTCGGCTTCTTCGCGCCCGCGCTGACGGCGTTCGTCTTCATCGCGCGCATCCTCGATCACCTGCTGTACGCCTTCGATATCTACTGCGCTGTCGTCGTCTACGAACTCGCCGGTGAGCACGGTATCGGTACGCAGCTCACCGCGCTTGAACAGGCTCCAGAGTTCTTGGCCATAGCGCGTCTGGCGCAGATCCGGCGCAAAACGCGCTAGCGCGTCGGTAAGATTGTCGACGTCGCGCAGCAGCATCGCTCGCGCGCTGTTGTTTCCCGCCGCGTTCACCGCTTGAGGCAGGTCGATAATCACCGGGCCGTCCCGACCGGCAAGCACGTTGTATTGCGACAGGTCGCCGTGGATCAGCCCCGTACAGAGCATCCGCTGCACCTGTTGCATCAGCATGCGGTGACACTGGCGCGCGTCCTCCGGAGTGAACTCGATATCGCTGAGGCTCAGGGCTGAGCTCCCTTCCGCATCGATCACCAGCTCCATCAGCAGCACGCCGTCGAAGTACCCGTAGGGTTTGGGCACGCGCACGCCGGCCGCCATCAGTTGGTACAGCGCGGTTACCTCAGTATTTTTCCACTCCGATTCCTCTTCCCTGCGACCGAACCGGCTGCGTTTACCGATGGCCCGGGTCCGTCGACTGCCGCGTACTTGTCGCCCTTCCTGATACTGCGCGCGCTTCTGAAAGCTGCGCTGCGACATGTTTTTGTACACCTTGGCGCAGCGCAGCTCCGCCTTTGCGCGCACGACGTACACGGCAGCTTCCTTGCCGCTCTTCAGCGAACGGATGACCTCGTCGATCACACCGTCGTCGATGAGGGACTGTAGTTCCTTTGGTATCTTCATCGCGCTAGCTTAATCGAAATACAGAGGAAGCCGGTACGGACAAGTGAACTCGTAGACCTGGGCCGACGCTACCGAACTGGACGGGTTTCGCCCCAGTCGCCGACGGCAGAGCCCGCTCCAACATTGTTATGAGTTGTACGTCTCGCTAAACATCCACTTCCAGTATGAGAATAGTTAACTTGTCCGTACCGGCTAGGACGTTAACTTGTCCGTACCTACCGCGGAATTGGTCGTGCCAGCCGCGGAGGCATAGGCGCGGGTATTGACGGGTGTAGCGGGCCCGGAAGCGTAAAGCCCGACCATATCGGGTAAGATCGGGGCAGCTAATCCGGCGGCGCCGGCTCAGAGTTTAATAGCGGCAGCGGAAGCCGCAGAGTTCCGGAGGAGAAAAGAAAATGCGTCAACAGGCAAGATTGCTGCTGCTCCTGTTCACCTGGACGCTCGGCGCCCAGGCCCAGCCCCGATTCGAGATCGACCCGACCTGGCCGCAGCCGCTGCCAGACAGGTGGATCTTCGCGCAGATTGGCGGTGTGTGTGTCGACTCGCACGATCACATTGCGATCGTCGATCGAAACAACATCACGGATGAAGAGAAGCAGACGAATATTCCTACTCCAACGTTTGTGATGTTCGACACGGACGGCAGAATCGTCAACTCTTGGGGCGACCCGGATGTCGTGCCGACCGACGTTCACGGCTGCAGCTTCGACGAGGACGACAACCTCTGGGTTGCGGGTAACGAAGACGCCATGGTGCAGGGCTACAGTCACAGCGGCAGGCTGCTGCTGCAGATCGGTCAGAAGGGCGTTTTCGACTCAGCCGATGGCTCGATGGAGGCACCGTACACGAACCAGAGCCGCGAATTCCTCAACCGGCCGGCCGGCGCCGTTGCGGACCCCGACACGGGCGATATCTACATCGCCGACGGTTACGGCAACAAGCGCGTTGTTGTGTTCGATAGCGAAGGCAACTATCTGCGCCAGTGGGGCCGGCAGGCAACATACCAAGAGCACCTCGCGGCGACACCCGGGACGTTCACGAATGTCGTGCATTGCATCGAGCTCAGCAACGAAGGTCTCATCTACGTCTGTGACCGGCAGGGCAGTCGCGTGCAAGTCTTCGACAAGCTGGGCAACCACGTCCGGGATATTCACGTCGCGCGAACCGACGACTTCGTCGAGCACCCGGCGCGGCGCGGTACTGCGTGGTGGATTACGTTTTCGCCCGACGAGGAGCAACGATGGCTCTACGTTATGAACGGCGCCGAGGAAAAAGTACATATCCTCGACCACAAGACGGGCGAATCGCTGGCGACATTCGGGCGTCCCGGACACATGCCCGGGGATTTCACGCATGGTCATACGATTGCGACGGACTCGGACGGCAACCTCTATGTTGCCGAGACAAACTTCGGTCGCAGAGTCCAGCGCTTCAATCTAGTCAGCGACTAATCGAGCGCGCGGCGTCGATGCTCGGCACGTCACTGCATCTCTCTCAGCGCGGAAGCTGGCCAACCGACTTCCGCGCTCTCACCTGCATGCTCAACATTCAAACCTGAATGCGTAGCGGCACGGAGGATTCCTGGCATCAGCCGCAAAATCATACTGTCATCTGGCTGCACTGATCGATGCGTTGTAGACCTGCTTTAGTCTCGAGGCGGCTCAAGCGATAGTGCTCGTGGCGGATACTCGGTTTGGCAGCAATACGATGTCTGGCGTGCTGTGAACGTCCAGGGCATGCACGAGCGGCTGACCCAGCAGTAGCTTTATCGGCTGCGACGTGCAGCAACACTTGATTGGAGATTCCAAATATGAAAATGACTAAGCTCATCGTAGCTATAGCGCTAACCATGATGATTGGATCTGTCAGCCTGGCTCAGGACGGCCCGTTGACGGGGCCCCTTCTCGAAGACGAAGGGGCGTTTCTGCTGACCGTATACCTGAAGCACGATCAGACCATGAATATCTCCGAGATTAACGAGCTCGCCGCCCGCAATCGCCTCAACGAGATATTTCCGCCCGAGGGGGTAGAGATCGTTGATCACTACGTGTTCATGGGGCTCGGTCAAGTTATCGTGCTGCGGGTACCGCCCAATAGGTTGAGGATGGTCAACATCGCGCTCGAACAGGGCGCATGGGGTGCCTATCAAACCGAGTTCTACGTAACGTACGACCTGGCTGCTGCAAGAATCTACCAGCAGGAATCTGGGCAATAGATCGGCCGTCTGGCTAAAAAACGCTGGGTCGCCGCGGAGGGCTCACGACTGAATTCTTGCGGGACGAGACAATTCGTTGACAGCAAGTAGCCTCGTTGGCGTATATTTCTAGTCTCCACCGGGGGAGCTGCTACGCGGGGACGTTGCCGCAGTTTTAGCAACTCACGTAATCGTCCAACGAAGGGTTACGGAAATGATCATTCGTAGAGTGCTTTTTCTCGGTCTGCTGAGTCTCCCTGTCGCGAGCGCTGCCCACCATGCGATCGCCGGAAATTACGACACGAAAAACGTGGTCGAGGTCGAAGGCGAAGTTACGGAACTCCTCTGGAGAAACCCACACGTGCAGGTTTCGATGACAGTGATTGGCGAGGATGGGAATCCTCAACAATGGGAAATGGCAACGACGTCGCTCAGTAACATACGGCGTTGGCAGATCGAGCCCAGTTTTATCGAGGTCGGCGACACGATTCGCGTCGCCGGTAACCCTGCGATTAGTACCGAACATGGCCTCTATATCAGCCACGTACTGACTGACGATCAGCGGGAAGTGCTCCTGGCGCCCAATCTCGACTCGCGCTGGTCAGACCAGATCATCCAGGCGGCCGAAAGCAGGCGCCTCGGCATCGGTGATCCTTCCGCGCCGGAGCTAGGAATTTTCCGCGTCTGGAGCCACCCGGATGGCACGCCTACGCTCATTCCGCGGGATATTGGCCGGACGGCTGCCGGTCGTGCGAACCTGACCCAGGCGGCGTTGCAGGCTTCGGACTCGTTCGTCTGGGAGCGAGACAATCCGCTGCGAAACTGCGCCCTCAAGGGTATGCCCTTGATCATGCACGCGCCGTATCCTGCGCAGTTTCTCCGAGATGGGGAAGACATTCTCTGGCACCAGGAGGAATACGATACGATTCGGAGGATCCATATGGCACGCGACGCGAGCGCCGATGGCCAGCCGGACTCCCTCTATGGTTATTCGATAGGCCGATGGGAGGATGAACGTACGCTCGTCGTCACGACGACGAACATGAACTGGGGTCACCTGAACGGCTCGGGCGTTCCTCTGAGCACGTCGGCAACGGCGGTCGAACGGTTCATGCTCAGTCCGCAAGGCGATCGACTGGACTATACGATGACGGTCACAGATCCGGTAAACCTGATCAAGCCGATGACGTTCACGAGGTACTGGATCTACTTCCCAGACGGGCAGGTTGAAGCTTACGACTGTGTGCTCGAAGCCGAGGACTAAATGATCCAAGCTCTGACTGTAGGGTTAGGCAGGTCTGCCGTTCTGTTCTTGCACTCTCCACCGAGGCGCGAGCTCATCTTGTCGGTGTGCTGCTCACCTATCTCGTCGTTGGCGGGCCGCATCCGGCGGAATCTCATCATTCGTTAGCGCTTGGCAGGAAGGCGGCTGGTGCCGCACTCGAAGGACGTAGAATTGAAAGAGACTCGATTTCAGGAGTGCAAAATGTCATTTCTTCGTAAAACGGGTGGGCATTGGGGACTACAAGTCGCTGCGGTCGTCGTACTGGCCGTCTCGGGCTTGCCCGCCTGGAGCCATCATTCGCATGGCAACTATCTGACGACCGAGTACAAACATCTGCAGGGGACCGTTCGGGAGTTTCACTGGATGAATCCGCATACGTGGATCTACCTCGACGTCAGGGGTGACGACGGCCAGACGACGCTGTGGGTGTTGGAAGGCGCGAGCCCCGCCGAGCTGTTGCGCGACGGTTGGGCGCGTGACGACGTCAACGTCGGCGACACAATTTCTGTGCGATGCCACCAACTTAGGGACCGCTCGAACGGCTGCCTGCTTGGGTTTCTGACGCCTGAAGGCGGCGTCGAGAAAGAGTGGGATTAGCCGGGGCAGGACGGGGGATTCATCATGTGTTGTTTCAGGACTCTAGCGGTAGCAGTTACGCTGGTTTTTGCTGGCGCTGCGTCTGCGCAGGGCTGGGTCGAGTATCTCGATCGCGAACGTTTTTTTGGCGTTA
Organism: Rhodospirillaceae bacterium; assembly: GCA_024640695.1. Lineage (GTDB taxonomy): Bacteria > Pseudomonadota > Gammaproteobacteria > Steroidobacterales > Rariloculaceae > JAHEEM01. Next base: position 5,727 of record JAHEEM010000211.1, read on the forward strand.
ACTTGCCGAGCGAACCGCAAGTCGAGGATATCCAGTACACATCGGCGCACGATGCTG
>JAHEEM010000212.1 GCA_024640695.1 Rhodospirillaceae bacterium
ATAACAGATATTGCCGCCGGCGCGATAGCAGTCCAGGCCGCGCCGGTAGTACCAGCAGCGGGCGTCCTGCGACAGGTTGCCGCCGAGCGTGCCGACGTTGCGGATCTGCGGGCTCGCGACGCGGCCCGCGGCCTGCGCGAGGACACTGTAGCGTGAGCGGACAAGCTCGTTGTTCTCGATCTCCGTGAGCGTGGTCATGGCGCCGATCTCGATACCACCATCGACCTCGCGGATACCGCGCATCGATGCGATCGCCGTCAGATCGACGACGTTTGCCGCATACTTGTTCCGATCCTTGAACCAGCTCAGCGAATCATGGCCACCCGCCACCGGCCAGGCATCCGCGCCAAAACGGCCCAGCAGCTCCAGAGCGGTCTCCTCACTGTCCGGCTGGAATAATTCGAAATGCGGCATCATGTCTTTAGACATAGTGAGACGCTCCTTATGCGGTATGTATTTTTAGCGGTGCCGTCGATTGGTCTCGACCAGCCACGTGATTGATGATCATGTCCGGAACCACCGGCACGCGGTTGAAGACGTGTCCGTCGAGCGCGTCAGAGATAGCGCAGAGCACTGCCGCTGCGGCCGCCCCCATCGGAGGCTCGCCGATACCCCTTGCGCCGACCGGATTCTGCGGGTCGGCAATGTCGACCGCAGTCCAACGGACATTCGAAGGAATATCGAGATAGGTCGCGGGCTTGCAGGCCAGGAAGCTCGAATTTCCGGGCAAGCCGTTCTGCGGATCGTAGATCTGGCGCTCGAACATCGCAAAACCCATACCCCAGACACCACCACCCTTCATCTGCTGCGATAGACCCTGCGGATGGAATACGGTACCGCAGTCGGCAACGGAGACGTAGTCGAGAATCTCGACCTCGCCCGTCTCCACGTCGACCTCAACGGCAGCGAAGCCGCAGGCCAACGCAGGCACGTCGCCTTCCATGCGCATGGTGTCCTTAGCGACACCGACGAGACCCGTGCCCGCAACACCGCGAACGGCAAGCTTGGTGATCTCGTGGATGTCCTCTGGCGGCTCTTCGGCCGAGAAGCGTCCGCCGAGCTCGATGGCACGCTGCGCCGCCTGCCCGTAGGTAAGCGACTGGGACGGGTCGGAGATGCGGAATACGCGCATGCCATCGACATCGTAGTCCTCGGGCGCGCCGCCGAGATCCATGGCAGCGATCTCCTTGAGTTTCATGAGAGCGTCCATGCCGCCGACATAGTTTGCGCGGCTCATCGTCCACGACGTGTTACTGCCGGTCTGCGTGGAAGCGCTCGGCAAAAACTTTGCGTTACTGCCTTGATGGACGACGCAGTTATCCCAGTCCATCTTGAGCATCTCGGCGGCCGCGCGCGTCGTGCTCGCGTACGAGTAGGTGCCAAGATTGCCGACCCCGCTGTGCAAGTGAAGCCTGCCGTCCGGCGTAATCACGCAAAGACCGTCGTAACCTCTGCGGCCGACGTCGTGATAGGCCTGCCCGACGCCGACGCCGTACACCTTGGAGCCGTTGCGCTGGCCGCTGCGCTGGCGCTGCGCCTCCCAGTCGAACAGCTCCGCGCCTTGCTCCAAGGCCACCGGCAGATAGGCGCTCGTGACGTTGAGCCGATCTGCGCCGATCTTGGCATCGTTGTCGGGCGCATTGAGCTTGCGAATCTCCAAGCGGTCCATGCCCAGCTGTCGCGCGGCCTTATCGATCAGCGGCTCTACCGCGGCCGAAATCTGGTTCTGGCCGGGACCGCGCTGCGGACCACGCGGGGTGGTGTTCGTCATGACCGGAATTCCGCGGAAACGCATATGCTCGGGCTGATATAGGATCGATAGCGCCGCCGCGGCATCACCGGCATCCTGGAACCCGCCGTTGCCGCCACCATCCTGCACGACCGAGAAATCGACCGTCGTAATCTTGCCGTCGGCGCGAAAGCCCAGGCGCACTCGCCCCTGCAAAGTGCCTCGCGCAGAGCCGATGTAGTATTCCTCTTGGCGGCTCACGCGCAGCATCACGGGTCGCGAGATCTTCTTCGACAGATGCGCCGCGATGCCGACCGTCTGTCCCGGAGTACCCTTCGAGCCGAAGCCGCCGCCGCAGAATTCGTTGATATAGACGAAATCGTCGAGACCGATGCCGATCTGTCGCGCAATCGCCGGTAGCGAGGCTGTCAGGCTCTGACTGCCCGAGTGCACATAGCACTTGCCGTTCTCCCAGTAGGCCATCGCCGTGCGCGGCTCCATCGACATATGCGAGTTACCGGCCGTGACAAACGATTCGTCGATAACCAGATCGGCCGCTGCGAGGCCTTCCTCGACGTTGCCATGCGACCACTCCAGCGCCGCTTCGCCCATTGGAAGCTGACCTTCCTGCACCGCCGCAAAGTCGCGCGCGGTCCACTTGACTCGCTTGGGCTCAATCCCGGTGCGACCGCCACCGATATTGTTACCGTCAGCGCGCCCGTCGGGCCCGCCCGGATACAGGCTCACGAGCGGGTCCACCGTAAACGGCAGCGCTTCGAAATCGAGCCGAATACGCTCGATCGCATTCTCAGCCGTGGTCTCATCGACGGCAGCGACCGCGAGAATTGGATCGCCGACGTATTTTGGCTCGTTTGTCAGCAAATCGCCGACACCCTCGTCGTCAGCCGTAAGAATCCCGAACACGCCTTCCATGGCAAGGGCCTCGGAGGCATCGATGCTGCGAATCTGCGCGTGCGGAATCGGACTGGTCAGCATGCGCGCGAACACCATCCCGTCAACGCGAAAATCCTCCGCGTACTTGGCCTGGCCGGTGACCTTGGCGCGGATATCCGGTGGCGTGAAGTTCTTGCCGATTAGGGTCCAAGCCATGACTATGCGCTCTGCGCCGCGCGCATCACGGCGTTTAGATAATGATCATAGGCACCGCAACGACACAGATTGCCGGACATGGCGTGTCGCACCTCATCGCGCGTTGGCGAGGAATTTCTCTCGAGCAATGCAACCGCGGACATGATCTGCCCGGGCGTACAGAAGCCGCACTGCGGGCCGAGCTCGTCGATCATCGCCTGCTGCACGGGATGCAGATCTCCGTTCGGGCCTTCGAGACCTTCGATCGTGCGCACGGCTTTGTCTCTAACCGTATGCGTCAGAGTCGAGCACGAGTAGTTCGGGATGCCGTCTACGAGCACCGTGCAGGCACCGCACTCGCCTCGGTCGCACCCAAGCTTCGTGCCGGTCAGGTTGAGCTTGTATCGCAGCGTCATCGCCAGCGTCTCATTCGGGAGGACGTCGACGCGGCGCACCTCGCCATTGACGTTGAGACTCATGAGGCGCTCAACGCCGCCGGGGGTCGCTGCTTGCTCGGGCGTACACCCGGCTAGACCGCCAAAGACATAGCTGGCCGAGGATGCCGCGGCACCCGACGCGATAACGCCCTTGATGAACGATCGACGCGATGCCTTGCTACGACCCAGCGCCGCGACGGCTCCGCCCGTGTCGTAGCGGGGTTCCGGCAGCAATACCGGCGTTGCAAGGTCGATAGGGTTGTTGTCAGACATTGTGAGAGTCTCTCCCGTCCTTATTAACTGGCAGCCGAGCGCTGGGCTCGATCCTATGCAAAAAGCCGAGGCCGAACAAGGCGAAATCGGCCGCCTGCTTGGGCCCCACCGACCTTGACTCGTGTCCCTATCATGCGGTGTTGACCTGCAGCGGGCCGTGCGATTGTCCACGCCCCGCGGCAGCGTTGACGATCATATCCGGCACGATCGGTGCCCGATTGAAGTAATGCCCGCCAAGCGCGTTGGAGATTGCGCACAGCAGCGCGGCGGCCGCGCAGCCCTGCACGGGCTCACCGATGCCTTTGGCTCCGACAGGGTTCTCGGGGTCGGGCTGCTCGACGGCTGCCCAGGCCATCTGACTCGGAACGTCGAGATAGCTCGGCGGCTTGACCTGATAGAGCCCACTCGTCCCCGGCAAACCGTTCTGCGGATCGTAGATATGCCGCTCCGTAGCTGCCATGCCGATGCCCATGACCGCGCCGCCTTTGACCTGATTACTGAGACCCAGCGGATGCAGCACCGTACCACAGTCGGCAACGCCGAAGTAATCGAGGATCTCCCACCGGCCGGTCTCCAGGTCGAGGTCGATCTCCATGAATCCGGCAGCGAGCGCGGCAACCGTCCCGCTCCGGCCGAGGTTATCCTTGGCCACGCCGATCAGTCCCGTGCCGGCAAGTGCGGCCACGGATCGCTTGGTCATATCGTTGAGATCTTCGGCCACTTCGTGGCCAGCATAGCGCCCGCCGAGGTCGATCGCACGCTGCGCTGCGTCGGCAAAGCTCATGCGGCGGCTCTGATCGGCAGCCGCGAATACGGCTTCCTCGCCGATATCGTAATCGTCAGGCGCACCACCGAGGTCCGCGGCGGCGATCTCCTTGAGCTTCTGCAACGCATCCATGGCCGCAACATAGTTCGTGCGCGTCATCGTGAACGAGGTGTTGCTGCCGAATTGGCCGTTATTCCAAGGCAGATGCCGGCGGCTGTCGCCACGTTCGACAATGCAGCGGTCCCAGGCGTACTTCAGCACTTCCGCAGCGACGCGCGAGGTGGCTGTGTGGGAATAGGTGCCGAGGTTTCCGACACCCGTGTGAATATGAAGGATGCCGTCGGGCGTAATGCGAACGAGACCATCGAAGCCGCTAGAGCCCGCGGAGTGATAGGCCTGACCAATACCGACGCCGCGTACCTTTGAGCCGTTACGTTGGCCGCTGCGCGCCTTGCGGGTTTCCCAGTCCCACTGCTCGGCCCCGATCTCAAGCGCACGGTTGAGATGAGCGCTCGTTACCGTGTTTTGCTCACCACCGTAACGCGTCTCGCTCGTCGTCGCGTTGATTTGGCGGATCGCATACTGGTCGATGCCGAGCTCGGCGGCGGCCTTATCGAGCAGCGGTTCGATGGCCATCGCGATCTGGTTCTGACCTGGGCCGCGCTGCGGCCCTCGCGGCGGCGTGTTCGTAGCGATCGGGATTCCGCGAAAGCGCATCGCGGGCACCGAATAGACCAATGAGATCGCGTCGGCCGCCGCGCGCCAGTCGTTCCAGCCGGTCGTCGGCCCGTTCTCCTGCACGAGATAGAGATCCGCGGCTGTGAAGCTCCCATCGGCCGCGAAACCCATGCGGATGCGGCCCTGGAAGCCGGGCCGCGCCGAGCCGATGAAGTTCTCCTCGTAGCGGCTGACGCGCATCATCGCGGGCCGCCCCGCCTTGCGCGACATCAGCGCGGGAATCGCGACGTAGGGGTAGGCGCTGCCCTTGGAGCCGAATCCACCCCCGCAAAACTCAGCAATGAATATGAGATCCTCGGGCGGGATACCAATGTACTCGGCGATACCCGGGAACGGGAGGCTCTGACTCTGCGACGAGCCGTGCAAAACGCACTTACCGTTCTCCCAGTACGCCATGGCCGTGCGGGGCTCTAGCGAGTGATGCGACAGCCCCTGGGTGACGAAGGTTTCATCGAGAACGACCGCTGCGCGTTCGAAGCCACCCTCGATGTCACCGTAGGACCACTCGAGCGCCGCTTCGCCCATCGGTAGCTGGCCGGCCTCGACGGCCGCGAAATCTCGCGCGGTCCACTTGACGCGGCGAAGCGCGATGCCACGATTGACCATATTGCCGTCGGTACGCGCGTCAGGGCCACCCGGATAAAGACTCTGCAGCGGATCGACGGTGAACGGCAGCTCCTCAAATTCGAGCCGGATCTGCTCGATGGCGTTGTGGGCGGTGGTCT
>JAHEEM010000213.1 GCA_024640695.1 Rhodospirillaceae bacterium
CTTGAAAGCACTCCGCCATGGCTTCCCGGATGCGCTGGACATGCTCGTAGTCTGTGTCGAAGCGGGCTTGGGAATGTCGCAGGCACTCCAGCGAGTCTCCGATGAGCTGACCGTAAGTCACCCCGAGCTCGCAATGGAGCTCGCACTCGTCAACGCTGAGATCCGTGCCGGCGTCGATCGCGTGATCGCGCTAAAGAACCTTGCCGAAAGAACGGGGCTTGAAGATATTCGAGGCCTTGTGAGTCTGCTGGTGCAGACGCTGCGTTTCGGAACCAGTGTGGCTGAGTCACTGCGTGTTTACTCGGACGAGTTTCGCGATAAACGCATGCAAACAGCAGAAGAACTGGCAGCGAAAATGGGAACTAAGCTCATCTTTCCTCTTATTGTCTTCTTGTTTCCTGGGTTTTTCGTTATTGCGATCGGTCCAGCCGTCATCGCGCTGGTCGGCGTTTTTGGAAGCCTCGGATGATGAGTATGACTGGTAAAATTATTGTTTCGGCAAGCTTCGTCATTCTCGGGATGAGCTTATCAGGCTGCGCGACGATGGGTGCCTCAACTACTGAGTCGGCCCACGCTGAAGAGCCGGCAAGCGTCGAGGCTTCCGTGCTTGCGGGTGACAGAGCAGCACGCGCTGGTGACTATGAGGCAGCGCTGACGAGCTACCTGCTTGCAATCGACTCGCAAGAAACGCCGGATCCGGAAATTTGGTTTAGGGTCGGCGCCGTCTGTACCCATATCGGCAAGGATGAAAAAGCGCTGCAGGCCTACCTCCAGGTCGTTGCGTTGAATCCAGACCACGCAGGAGGCCAGGAAGGCGCTGGGCTCGCCTACATGAATTTGAAGGCGGGGAACCAGGCGCGGCCTTATCTGGTTGCGGCGGTGACGCTTGATCCGCGGCGTTGGCGAGCACACAACGCGCTGGGAATCCTGGCGGATCGACGCGAAGAGTATTCAGCTGCAATAGTTCACTATGAAACGGCGTTGGAGATCAATCCGGCGTCACCAATGATAATGAACAATCTCGGCTACTCTCGCTATTTGTCCGGAGACCTTGATCAGTCTGCCCGCGACTTTTATCAGGCAACGCAACTCGACGCAGGCTACACGCCGGCATGGTCGAATCTTGGGCTTGTGTACGCGCGGCAAGGCTGGTACACGGATGCGGTCAACATCCTCAGCCGCGCCACCGATAAGTCTACTGCAAGCAATAATGTTGGTTATATCGCGCTGCAGAACGGCGATCTTGCGGACGCGGAACAGCTCTTGAGCGAGGCCGCACGACTATCCCCGACTTACTATCAATCCGCTCACCAGAATCTTGAGCTCGTTCGCGCGCGGATGCGTAGCGAAGGCATGAGTTCTGGCATCAGCCCGGAAACGCTGGGGGCAACCCGCATTGGCTTTGCGGCTGGCCCGTCGAGAAAAGACGTTCGCGCAATGAACGCGCCCGGATTGAATGTCGGCGGTGCAGGCAGCGTGGACGCCGAGTAACTTCGTTGTTCGCACCGTTACGATCAAGTCTGCGCCGACGGATCCGTCCGCTGCTTGCGGCGGTAATTCTGGTCGTTGTGCTCACGTACGCGGCGGTTCTTCAGATTGTCCCGCAATTTCGGGCGAGCGCTTATTTGTCATTCGATGAACCGGTCATTGGGAGTACGTTCGATAGAGATTCCCTGATGCGATTCGCTCAGGAACGTGTCGCTGCCAGGACTTCGGCCGTACTCCAGCGCCTTTATGTTCAGAAGGGTCAAGGCGAGGATGCCCAGGCAGAAAATTCTTCAGCTGCGATCGCGTCATCAGTGCCCGCCGGCGAGCTTCGCGACAAAGTAATAACCAGTGTAACGCAAATGTCGCACCGGGCGGGGGGTGGCGATGATCCGGGTGTCATCTCTGTGATGTTCTCGGTCACTGTCGAGGAAACGGACGGGCAGGCCGCCTTGGCGATGCTAGAAGCGCTGTTGGCGTTGTACGTCGAGACCGATGTTGATGTGGAGGCATCGAGTGTAGCTGGGAATCTGGAAGCGATTACGATGGACGTTGAGCAACGTGCTGGCGATATTCAGCGGCTGCGCGAAACGGTTGCACAGTATGCGCGCGAGCATCCAGTCGTGTTAGCGGAAACGCCGGCTACCGAGAACCGTGGGGCCGCGCTCGCTCAGAGTGAATTGGCGCAACTGGATATTCAGATAGAACGCCTGCAAGAACGAAGTGCGACGGTCGCCAACGCCCTTCAACAGATCGATCCGCGCGGTGCTCTGGTTGGTCAAATCAGGGAGCCGGCCCCAGCGACATCGCAACGCCTGACTGCGCTGCAGACAGTTCATGCCATGCTAAGAGGGCGGTACGGTAGCAACCATTCGGATGTCCAGCGGCTAGCGGCGGAGACGGCCGCGGTCAGGGCGGAACTGGAGAGCGCCGCGGACCAGGCGAATCGAGAATTGACGGCCGCTCAAGCAGAGTATGCTCGATTGCAGCGGCAGCATTCGCTGGACTTTCCGGATGTCGTTCGAATGGCCAATACGGTTTCCAGCCTTGAAAATGCCGTCGACGCCTCGAATACCGTGGGCTTGTCCCGCGGCGAGGCAGACTACATAGAGAACCTCGCCCGAGAAGAACAGTCGCTGCAAAAACAGCTCGCCGACCTGCGGCTAGAACGAGACGCCGTGGATCGCCAGGTGGCCCAGCTTCGCGCCCGAGCGGTTCAGGCGCCAGTGCTCATGCAAGCGTATCAGGCGTTAAGAGACGAATTGGGCGCAGCGGAGGCGCGCCACGAGGTCGCAGTGACAGCGCAGCGTGAACTAGAGCAGGAATACAACATTCTGCTACAGCGCGGCGCGCCTGCTGTCCTGAGTTCGCGTCCTCCTTATGGCCCGAATCAGCTTATTCACACGCGCGTGGAAACGATCCTCGCCGCTGGAGCGCTACTCGGTTTGCTCCTAGCCGCCCTGGTAGTGCTGGCGATGGAGCGCATCGATCGGCGCGTACGTGGCGCACAATCGATTACCGCGATCCACGGACAGCTTCCTCTGGCGGAGATACCGATGATTCCGAATTACTCCCTCGCAGCGGCTGGCTAAGCGGTAGAGGGCTATGGAAAAACTCCGCCAGGCAATGGAAAGTGCGCTTGAGACAAAGTGGGCGCATTCTTCTAGCGCAGTGATTCCTCTTCCAGCTGTACGCAGGAAGACAGAGCAGTTGCTTCCACGAAAAGCGCGGCGCGTTCAGCAGGCGTGTGTCCCGTATGTGCCTGTGTCGAAGGATGTGTTCGAGCGTAATCGCCTCGTTGCCGCCATTGCCGATAATGTTCATCGCGAGGCGTACAGCGTATTGCAGGCTAACGTCGTCGAGCAGATGACGGCGCGAAATTGCGTTTCTCTAGGCGTTACCAGTCCGGAAACTGGGGTCGGAAAAACCCTCACGGCCATTAACCTGGCGATTTCTATCGCGATTCAAGCTTCGCGGCGGGTCTTGCTTCTCGACCTGGATCTTGAAAACCCGAATGTGCATTCGTATTTCGAGCACGAACCTAAATACGGACTAGAGGATTGCTTATTCGAGAACAAATCGATCGAGGATGTTGTTTTTAGCCCAGCCATCGATGGTCTCGCCGTATTGGCAGTAAAGGGCAGCAGTCGAAACGCAACGCAGATTCTCAAATCGGGATCTCTACGTAAACTCATCGATGCAATCATTACGGCAGATCCGGATCGTTTAGTTGTCGTTGATTTGCCGGCTATACGCGGTACTGGAGGGGGCTTGGCGGGCGAATCTCTGGTGGACAGCACCTTGCTGGTCGTCGAGGACGGTGAGACGACGGAAGCTCATTTGCGCGCCGCGTTGGCGACGATTTGTGATGTCAAGCTGCTGGGTACTGTCCTCAATAGAACCGAGACTGTGCTATGAGGCGGCTCGTCGCAGCTGGTTATCGAGCAGTCGAGTAACGGAATCGCAGGAGAATTTACTATGTACGAAAGCTTTTACGGCATGAAAGAGAGTCCATTCTCTCTTCTCCCGGATCCTGCGTATCTCTTCTCGTCGCGTCAGCACACAATGGCCCTGACGCTGCTTAAGTACAGCCTGGTCAATCATCACTCATTCACAGTGATTACTGGCGAAGTGGGCGCCGGAAAGACGACACTCATTAACCAGCTCCTGCGCGAGGTTGGAGAGGAGTTCACTGTCGGGCTAGTGAATTTTACCGATAGTCGTGTTGTTCAGCTAATGCCCTGGATCTTGCGGTGCTATGGGTTGCCCTTCGGGAAGATGAATTTCATACAGATGTACGATCGCTTTCTTGAGTTTCTCGTTGAGGAGCGTGAGAAGGGGCGAGTCACGGTCCTTATCGTCGATGAAGCGCAAAATCTCGCAAAAAAAGCACTAGAAAATCTACGCATGCTGTCGAACGTGAACACAAGTGAAACTCTTTTGCAGCTGGTCCTGATTGGGCAGCCGGAATTTCGAGAAACGCTTAAGCAACCCGACTTTCGACAGCTCAATCAGCGGGTTTCAATATTTTACCGACTCGATCCACTGGGCAAAGATGAAGCCGAGAGCTATATCGACCATCGGGTATGCATTGCCGGCGGAGACCCGAGAATTTTCTCGCGTCCTGCGATCAATCGGATATGGGAGATTAGCGGTGGGGTCCCTAGATCGATCAATACGTTATGCGACATGTCGCTCGTCTATGGGTACGCAAATAGCCGCAACGTGATAGATCGAGACATAGTCGATGAAATGTTCTGCGAACGAGAGGAGTTCGGTGTGGCGCAAAGCAATCCCTCAATCTCGGCGCCATCCCGCAATCCCGCCAATGGTGTTGTACAGAGTGATGCGCGCCCTTCAGCGGAGGCAATGGAACAGAATAGATCCCATTGATTGGGTCTAGGAGCATCATATGAAATATATTCTGATGAGATCAGCTATGCCATCGGCCACCTCCTCTAGAACAAAACTGGGGTGGGCGGCATCAGTCTGTGTTGCATTATCTTTGCATCTATCGGTAAGCAGTGCGGACCTTGCGGATGGATATGACGCATACCTGAGAGGCGACTACGACACAGCATTTCAGGAGATGATGCCAATTGCTCAGGGCGGCGACAGCAGTGCAGCCTACTACCTCGGCCTACTATGCTGGGAGGGCAATGGCGTTGAAAAAGATGAGGAGGCAGCAATTGCGTGGTTCGTAAAGGCGGCCACGCTTGGTCATACAGGTGCTCAGCTGTCGCTCGGTCTAGCTTACGAGAGTGGTCTGGTTGTTGAAAAGAACTATCTACTCGGGGCCGAGTGGATGCAGAAAGCGGCGCTCGGCGGAAATAGAGACGCTCAATACTACCTGAGCACCTACTATCGAGATGGCCGTGGTGTTGTGCAGGACCACAGCAAAGCCTATGCCTGGGCCGAACGGTCCGTTGGGGGGCGTGATCCGAACGCGCGCTTCATAGATGCATTATTACTGCTCGGTAGTGCGCGTGAATGGGGTCGCGGCGTGACGCAAGATCTCGTCGAAGCCTATAAATGGTTTGCGTTGGCTGCTGGCCATTCCGCAGATGACAGCAGGAGCTTTGATTTTTCCAGTCGTGCGATGGACGCGCTCAGTACGCGATTGACCATCGAGCAGATCATCGAGGCTCAAAAGCGCGCCGATGCTTGGTCGGCTGCGTTGAATAGTTGACCGACCGGATACTGCGTCTTTGACGAGGTAACCGACACGTTTGCACGAAACGTGCTGTTCATTCCGGACCAGGGCAAA
>JAHEEM010000027.1 GCA_024640695.1 Rhodospirillaceae bacterium
GCCATAAGAGCCAGCCCCCGCCACTACCAATCCGTTCTATCGGTGGTAGCTGGCCTAGTCATCTGTAGGCAGTGCCTTCATCTCCGGCGCCGATCGGCGCGATGCGCGAGATAGTCATCGGAATCCAACGCGCCTGCACCCTGTGACAGGACCGATCATTTTGGCCATCGAGCCTTCCAGGCCAGACCCACAGCGTTGGCTACGAAGTCTCGATGCTGCCTTCGTATATCGCACCGTCGTCTATAGAGACCCGTGGGGACTTGATATTTCCAAACACCCGCGCGGTGCGGCGCAAAAATACGGCTTCGTCCCCATGTATATCGCCTTCAACGATGCCTTCTACGATGATGATTTTGGCGCGCACACCGGCCTTCACCTGTCCGCTTTTACCGATCTTTAACGTGTGTGAGGGATAGTCCATGCTGCCCTGGACCGTACCGTCGATACGAAAAACTTCTTCTGTAGCAGGGTCGGCCTCCTCGAAGTAGGGTCTCGTTCCCAGAACGGAATCCCCTACCGATGTTGCTCTGGGCTTATGAAACACGTTAGGCCTCCGCTTTCGCTATACGATACCCGACTCGCTTCGATTCGTCTGCATCGGTCAACAGAAATCCAGCGGATTCCCGAGCGCGGGGGCGCACTCAGTGCCTATTGCTGAGGAAAGCCGCTGCTCGAGCGCACAGAATGAGCAAATTGAACGAATTGGGCTGTTTCACCCGAGCCCTTTTTGTGACCGTCGGATCAGCACTCATCACGTTCCCCCTGACCAGGGGCAGTGCAGAGACGGTTTCAGACCAGTTTAACAAAACCCAGCGGTTGCGGACGGGAGGTCAATCACAGACGTGGCTCGTTGTGACAGGTAGGATCTAGGAACGGATAGAGAAAACACGATCTATAGCCATGGGGATGATTTCTATCGGCGCCTTCGTACTAATTGCGATAGTCATTCTGGGGTTTCTTCGCCAGGGGTTCTCCTTGGTACGCGCGGTGCCGACGTCCCAACGTCCACAAGTCGGAACAGCAGATCGATTCCGCGCAGTAGAGATAAAAGCTGGAGCTGGCAGTTGTGCATCGGCGAAGAAACTCGCGGGCCAACGATTCTTGGCTGCGGAGGCGCCGGTGCTCCCGCTCGATGGGTGTACAGCACAATGTCGATGCGCTTTTGATCGATATACAGATCGGCGAGATATCAATCGCCGAGGAGTGGATGACGGTCTGCCGGAAGGATTAATATTTGCCGATAGAGAGAAGCGATCTGGAAAAAATCGACGCTCATAGACGCTGATAGAGTGATCGGAGTCGTTGCAGATCGGCATTGCCCCGTTTTGAGGCCCGGGAGTTAGGGGGGGTGGGCGATAGTCTGAAACGTTTCGAGCGAGAGCTTCCAAACAGTAGCGAATCGAACTATCGAAGCAGGAGAGGGTTGCAAGTACCGTTATGCCATCGCGTGGAAACTACGCGCGGCTTACCTACCAGAAAACAACTCCGATCGCTGCAATAACTACGATCCAGATCGCCAGGCCGAGCATGACCCCGTTGAAGATACCTGCAACTGGGTCGCCACCATGATAGTCATAAGGATCGCTATATAGATCGGTTTCCAAATGCGCCAGCACTGCTTCGTCGTCAAGCAGCGGGGCGCTATCTTCAGGATCCCTTCGAAGCTCTTCGGTCGGGGCAGTGGGATGGCGGAGAGCGTGTCTCATACCGATCTCCCAAGCAGTGGTGACAGCAAAAGCCTACATATCTTTCGCCAGTTGTGCGCGATCTGGATCACGTTATTGGACAAAGAAACGGTTCCGCTGGCTGAGGATTTCCGGCTCACTCGCGGGCATCGGGCACGACCTGACGCTTCGATTCACGTTTTGTTCTATTGTTAGTCGGCTCGCGGCAACTGGCCGTTGCCGGTCTTGCAACGGTCCGGCCAGAGGGGCATTAACGGCTGTAGCGCTCGGCCTGGAGTTCCGACGGTCATGACTCGTTGATTGGTCCGAATCCGCCGAACGCTCAGAGCAATCTGACCGCTAATTGAGATAATTTGGCAGGTAGATCGCGGATGTTCGCCCGTCGCGAAAATCGGAGTCGTCCTCCTGGGCGTGCAGCGAGATTCGTTGGTTTAATGCGGCGACAGAATTCCAGTAGCCGGCAGTTACCGAGTAATCCAGAATTGGGTATTCGACGATCGGTGATGTGTCTGCATGCGAGACGGTTTCTACGCTGAGTTGTCCGTCACGAGTCGCGACCGCCACCATGTTCGCAAACACGACGCTCTGATTCGTGCCTGCGAGCATCGCGGTCGGGGTTCCGATTTGATCGCAAGCGACTGCCAACTGATTGGGCGGCGCAAGCTCAAACTTACCCTCCGCGGTCGTTCGCATGCAATATCGACCTTCATGAACATCGATCACGATTGTTCCCGAAAAACTCGCGGTTTTCAGCTGGGCAAATAATGAGCCGTACTCGATCGCACGGGCGTCATCTAGCGGTATTGCATCGAATGCGAAATGCTGCGTCTGATATCGGCTCCAAACTGGGCTATCGAAGAAGTCTGCGATGCGAGAGTGTCTGCGCTGCTCAGCTTCGGGTCTGACGTCGTTCACGCCAAAGTCGCCACCTGCCATGCCGGATAGCGTCGATAGGCGGTGGTTGACGTCTGTGAGCACCCGGCTCGCATTGAAATATAAAGCCCCGAACGTGGCGGCCGTGGCCAAAGCCAGCACGCTCATTATCATCGACACCCGTGTGACTAGCGGCGAAGATGCTGGTGAGCTAGGCAAGCTCGTCACCGGGACTTCGGTTTCTAAAGTTTCGAAACTGGTTCGTTTCAGCTCTTCCCGGATCTCGGTCAAAAGAGTTTCGGTTTGCTCATAGACCAAGCTCCGAACTATCTCGCTGATTTCCTGCTTGTTAAGACCTGGCGGCGGAGGCGTCGGCGCGATTTCCGGACTCGAATCGGCGTCATTGATAAGATGATGCAAGCTTAGGACGCGTTTCACGTCGGCAGGCTTCAGGCTCTTTGGCAATACATCGACAGCGCCGAGGGCGCGGGCTTGACTGACGTAGAACTGACCGTCCTGTGACGTATACATCATGACCGGGATCGTTGCCGTCTTTGGATTTGCTTTGATGGCGTCTAGCGCTTCAAAGCCATCCATTCCAGGCATCATGTGATCTAGAAAGATAACGTCCGGTCGGTCAAACTGAAGGTATTCGATGGCCGCTTCAGCCGAAGGGGCCTCATCGACAGAGATGCCGTTCTCGGCGAGCGTGGTGCGAAGTACCGTCCTAGCCAAGCGAGAGTCGTCGACGATCAACGCCGTTTTCATCACATCCCTTGTGCGTGATCCTAACTGTCTAAAAAAGTAACCCGTTTAACCTGATACTTTCAGGAATACGAGATTACCAACCAGTTGCCCTCCATCATTATGTTAGACGATCAGTCCTAAAAGGCCTGCGCGAGTTCACAGTTCCGAACATCCGCCACTCAAAGGCGGGCTCGTGATCGAACTGCCAAGCGGCGACAGCCAGCAGGTGGTGGCTTGGTCCTGGGTCGTTTGTAAGATTCTCCCGGTCAGTAGGCTGCCGTGATGCGCTGACCGATCGATCTGGCATTCTCGACCTCGTCGATGACGACCGCTGCCAGATCCTCCTCGCTGAGGGGAGCGACGGCTCCGTCTTCGGTGAGGAGTAACTCGTCCGTGCCTAATCGGTAGACGCCCGTGCGTTCGCCTGGAATGAGCGCGCTCGGTGGAGGCGTCAGGACGGTCCATCTTATATCCGTCGTTGCGCGGTAGTTTTGGAGAGCAACCCAGTGCCCCCACATGCGCCCGTGCAGCGAGCTGCCCTCTTCTAAGTTTGCACTTTCCAGGCCCAGCACCCCGTTTCTGCGCAGGGTCGTCCCGCCTCCAATCTGGATAACTCGGGGCGCCGAGGCGCCCAGTCCGCGGGCTGCCTGTATAAACGTCAAGGCTGCCTGATTGACTATAGAGTTTTTCGGCGTGTTGTCGGCTCCGATGCCGGCAACCGCAATGACCACTACGTCCGCACCGACGATGATTTCAAGCATCGAATTCACGTTCGTTACGTCGCCGGCCACCGCGGACAAGTTGGCGTGTGCTCCATTCAATGTTGACGGGTCGCGGGAGACGCCAATGACTTTATGGCCTCGATTCAGAGCTTCAGTGGCGATCTTGCCGCCGAGCTTTCCTGTCGCCCCGTAGATCACGATCGTGCTCTGGTCTGCCGCGAATGTAGGTCCGACAAAAAGACAATACAGAGCGGCTGCGAAGATAGCCGCAAAAGTCTGCCGGCGCATATTCATCTCCCTGCTCAAAAAGAGATCGCAGTATAGACGATGCTCCTCGAGTCGAGGCAACTGGGGTCGGCAGGACTGTTTTTGCGGTTCGGGTTCAGCGCGGCGCTACTAGCCGTACACGGTTCCGAAAAAGCGTGTGCCTGGGTGTTCCTTAGGAAAGAGGTGAAAACCAATCGCTGTTTGGGGAAGGTCGATTCTAGAGTGATCGCGTTATCGCGTGAGTGGGTTATTGGGCTGAATATTGACTCAGGTTTGGTATTGCATGTTGTCCTATCAGACGGGCAGTAAGCTTACGAGATCATTAACATCTGGTGGGTGAACTATTCAATTCAGAATGCCGCCAGAAGTGGGTTAATCGTGCAGGCAAATCAACAGGCGGTTTATGGGGAGTGCCGCGGTGGCCCTAAAATCTCGCGATTCCATTTCAAAGATCGCCATTCTTGACCGGAGCCGGCTCCCGTTATGTCACCGACCGAGGAGTCTTTCGGTGAAAGGTTAAGGACACGATGCTGGCGGTTCGCTCGCCCTCATAGCCCGAGAATTGGCTGGGTCCAAGTGTTGAGCGAGGTCAGAGCGCGTCTCTCGCGACTTCGGTGGCGCTCGGTTACCTCGCTCTGCGCACCGCGGAGCGATAATATTCTTCACAGGTGGCAGTAGAACGCCCATCACGGGCGGATCAGCAATGCTTGAATTTTTTTACGATCAGTGGAACGAGACAGTGTTCGATGTCGGTATCGGCGCGGTCGTGTGGCTCGTTGCGCTCGCGCTGCCGTTCCGTGCGCTGAGCGCACGGAAGGAAATCGGCTGGGACATCCTGGGGTATTTTGGTTCGGCGTTTTTCGGCCTGTTGATCATCATCACGCTGGAGGAACCGATACTGGATTGGGCGATTCCCAAGGCCGACACTTGGCTCGCGTCCTATGAGACGCTGCCGTGGTGGATCACGCTCGCAGGCTACATTCTCGTATCAGATTTCGGCACCTATTGGGCTCACCGGGCGCTGCATACGCACAGGCTCTGGGATTCGCATGCTTGGCATCATTCGCCCCGCTATCTGTATTTTCTATCCGGGACGCGGGCGGGACCGGTCCACGTTTTGGTGCTTATTGCGCCGACGACGCTAGCTTTCCTGTTCTTTCCCTATCCGATTGCCGGAACCGTGGCGTTGTTGCATTCCGTTTTTCAGGTTGCTAATCAACATTACCTTCATTCCAATTTATGGGTCCCTTTCCCGAGGATCTTCGAGCGCGTGCTCGTTACTCCGCGGGTACACTTCGTCCATCACAGTCGCAACCGAGATTATAGCGACAGCAATTACGGCTTCATCTTTACGATTTGGGATCATCTTTTCGGGACATACACGGATCCGGACACGGTTCCAAAGGACGAGCCGCTGGGGCTCAATTATGAGATCAGCCATTGGCGCGCTTTTTTAGGATTGCCGCCGTCGCGGCCTAGCGCAGATCGCCCCATACGGAGCGAGCTGAATGGCGGCTAGTGGCCGTGCCCGGCCTGATGACTCGCCCATTCGACCGCCGGGCTCACTCTAAAACGGGATGGTCTGTTTTATTGCGCTGACTATCGGCCCGGGTTTCGTATTGCATGTTGTCCCATCAGACGGGCGGCAAGCTGACGAGATCATTAGCATCCGGTAGGGCAACTGCTCAATGTAGCGCACGGCTAGAAGTGGGTTAATCCCGCATGCACATCAATACCTGAGAAAATAGCGGCCTTACCGAGGCGCGCGATCGGAGCTTCGGCGGAAGCCGCATGGCGACTGGACGGTAAGACGAGCACGCGAGAGTTTACGAGGAGATCCGGCAGCGAAGCAGGTATTTCAGATGCAGCGCGATGCGAATTCCTACTGGAAGTCGCTGTGGATTGTGGTTTGCGGTATTCGTATCTGATTCTCCGAGCTGGGCGCATTAGTCTTTTGGCAACTCAACGGCGTCGAGCGGTTGAATCTCGACTGTGTCGTATTCTTGGTGACCATCAAGATGCGCTGGCGGTGCTTTGCCGCCCCATTCTGGACTATGATTACAGGCTGGGCAGGCTTGCGGGCTGTTGTCCGCGGATACTAATAATTTTCTAAAGGGAGGAATCAATGCTCAACGAATTCAAAGCGTTTGCTATGCGCGGCAACGTGGTGGACATGGCGGTCGGCATCGTCATTGGCGCCGCATTCGGACGTATCGTAAGTTCGTTTGTCAACGACGTGATCATGCCGCCTATCGGCATGCTCATGGGTAATCTCGACTTCAGCAACTTATTCATCAACCTTGGTGACGGAGCCTACCAGTCTTTGGCCGCCGCCGAGGAGGCAGGTGCGCCCATCATCAAGTACGGTCTGTTCATCAACAACGTACTGGACTTCGTTATCGTCGCATTCGCGATATTCATGGTCATTCGTGCGATGAACCGCCTAAAGAAGAAGGAAGACGAGGCGCCGCCGCCTGCGCCAGCGGAGCCGTCAGCCGAGGTGAAGCTCCTGACGGAGATTCGTGATTCATTAAAGGCCGCGTAGCGCTCTATCCTAGCCACCGGCGGGTCGCTTTCGGAATTAGGCGCGGCCCGACGGTGGAAATGCGGATACGCCTCCGAACTCGGAGGCTTAGGGTTCGAACATTCGCCACTCTGGCATGTGGGATAAGCCAAGATTTACGATCCGCATGATGAGTTTCGGGTAGGAGACGCCCACGCTGGCGGCCGACTCGGCGAAGTCTTCACCATACGAGAGGTCGGGGTTGGCATTGGCTTCGAGTAGAAACACCTTGCCATCCTCGCGCATGCGAAAGTCCAGGCGGGCGTAGGCGCTCATGTGCAGCGCGCGGTAGATTCGCTTGGAAAGTACGCTAAGCTTTTGAGTCTGTTCACTAGTTAGCGATTTCGCAACGCCGGTCGAGATGCCGTGCTTGGCTTGATACTTGCGATCCCACTTTACCTTTCGCGTTGCAATACCTGCCTGCACATCGGGCAAGGTACCGAAATTGACCTCCCAAACGGGAAGTGTCGTTAGTCGCTTGTTGCCAAGCACGCCCACATAGAGCTCGCGCCCGTCGATATATTCCTCGACGAGCGCGTCGGTTTGAACATGGTTGTGGATGAATTCGACACGCTCTTGGAGGCTGCCCATGTCGTCAACGATCGACGCTTGCGAGATGCCCAGCGATGCATCTTCCGTCGCCGATTTGACGAATAGCGGAAAGGCCAGGTGACGGGGTTCTCGGAACCGTTGGCCGAAAGGAAAGAGACGAAATGCAGGCGTTGAGATGCGGTGCCAGGCTAGTACCTGCTTGGTTAATACCTTGTCCCGCGAAAGCATCATGCCGCGAGGGTTGCAGCCAGTATACGGCTGTCGCATGAGTTCCAGGTAGGCTACGACGTAGTGGTCATAGGAAACGATTCCAGAGAACTCGTCGAGGAGGTTGAACACAGCGTGCGGGCGCCATTCCTGGACGCTCTCCCGCAGCTCTTTTAGACGATCGCCGATGCCGATTACGCGAACGTCATGACCTAGGTTCTCGAGAGTCGTCATCACATTGTATTCGGTGCGCCATTCATCAATCTCTTTCTGGGTTTTTCCAGTCGGGTCATCAGGTGGTACGAGCTTCTCATGGACGATGAGCAAGATGCGGAGCTTCTTCATAACAGATAGTTCTCCCTATTCCGGCGAAGCACGTCGAAAGCAACGCGCTCATGAAGCGAGAGTACCGGGCGAAGACTTTGCTTGCGCGAAGCTCTCAACACCAGATCAAGCGTTCGCGACCGCTGTCGCAGACTCTCGATGACGTGATCCGCCAGATACGGATTGACCGCAAGATGCCGGATGAGCGAGCGGTGTAGCCTCGGTGCGATCTCGCGAATGAAGCGGCCAGCTGGGACTCCCCTCGGCCGTAAGCTTCGCTTTGAGAAAGTCCGGGTGAGCCAGTCATCGTAGCGGAGGCGCGACGGGCTGTAGGCCTGCTGCTTGCGATGGTAGTGCTTCTCGAGAGTTTCGGTCAGCTCGGAAAGCGGCGCAACGACGGAGCGGTCGCGAACCCGGGCTTGTCGTCCGGCAATCTCCGCCATGAGTTCGTCGACGAATTCGAGCTTTTCGAGCGCGGGCCAGCCGGCGTACTCGCGGCGCCAGCGTGCCTTCGGCTGCAGCCAGACCGCGAAAGTCTCGGCGAAATCTTCTGTTGGATGGCTTTGTGCGTACCAGTGGCCGAGGTGCAGGACGTAGCGTTCGCTGCCGGGCCGCACGGAATAAATCTTCGGATAAGGTTTGGAGGCATAGCCGAAGACGGCACGCCAATCGGCGCGGCGCCGCAAGCCGTAGGCCGTATCGATAGCATGGCCAGCCTCATGCCGTAAGATTCTGAGGCGCCACTGTGAATTACCGCCCTCTACCTCGCCCATCAAACGGTGCTCCAGGCGCCGCAGACGAGGGTGAGTGACGAAGAAGGGTACTGCGATACCTGGGATACCGTCCGGAGAGAACCATTCGCTCGACAGCCAACAGTGGGGCCGGAAGCGTATCTGCCGCCGCTCGAGTTCTTCGTAGAGCCGTTCGATGTCTTTCCACGCGAGACTGTCACGCAGGCGCACGCCGAGCCTGCACATCCGAACGCCCATGAGCTCTGCGTCATCGAGGGACTCCCAGCGATAGCCCTTCGCCACGCGTGCTTGTGCTGATTTGCTGACGGCTGGCATGCTCGGATGGTATCGCATTCGATGCGAGCTAGCCGCTCATCATAGTTACGAATCGCCAGGCCTTTGGCGGAAATGGGTCATGAATATTCGGAGGGTGTTATCGGTTGTCATGGGGTGAGTGGCGTCGGAATGTCAGCGACGGGCTGATCGGGCTCGGTCACAGTGTCCTCGGTGTCGAGCTCAATGAGAGCGGTACGCCGAAGCTGGTTGTTGCCGACCGCGACGACGAGCGCTGCGGACCTCCTATGTCACCTGTTTGGGCGGGGGAAGCCTGACTGAGTCCTAAGCGGTGACTAGATCCGGTCATGCAGACCGTGAGTGGCGCGGCTGGGGAGCTGGATAATTACGGCCGCCTTGAACTGGTTTATATCTGTCGCGCGCCCCAGGCGCCGACCCGGTATCGCAACGTTGCCGAAAGAGTGTGACCGGCGGCTTTGAGCGGGTCGGGAAGGCCCGGCGCTCTAGCCGCGTTGCGTTCAAAAACGGCATGATTGCTCGTACGAGGGGAGAGCATTATTCTTAAACTTAGGGTAGCATTATGTTCCCAGTTACACCGTTCATCGAGTCTACGGGCACCGTGCTCTGTTCCTCCTTAACGGTAATCGAGCCAGTAGGAGGCACCATGGGTAGAAAACTTTACGTAGGCAATTTGCCATATTCGGTTACGGAGGAAGGACTTGTCGACAAGTTCTCGCCGTTTGGGCAGGTCGAGTCAGCCAAGTTAGTTATAGATCGCGACACTGGTCGCAGCAAAGGATTCGGGTTCGTCGAAATGGGCACAGACGCCGAAGCGAAAGCGGCAATCGATGAGCTGGACGGAACTGATTACGATGGCCGGCCGATGAAAGTTAACGAAGCCCGACCGCAGCAGAAGCGTTCCGGTGGCGGCGGTGGCTACGGTGGCGGTGGCGGCGGCTATGGCGGTGGCGGTGGTGGCGGAAATCGCTGGTAACATTCGTACTCGTTAGAAACAACCTGTCCTTGTCGGTAATTGCGGAACTGTGAATCGCGGTCGACAAGGCCCGCAGCGTTCATTTTGAAGGGCCGAGCTCATGGTTAGCCCGGAGCACGACAACCTCGCGTTGTTCTGTGATTTCGAAAACATTGCGCTTGGTGTGCGGGATGCCAAGTACGCCAAGTTCGACATCAACAAGATACTCGAGCGGCTGCTAGTCAAGGGTAGCATCGTCGTCAAGAAAGCCTATTGCGATTGGGGTCGTTATAAGGACTTCAAGGCCACTATGCACGAGGCGGCTTTCGAGCTAATCGATATTCCACACGTTCGGCAGTCGGGAAAGAACTCCGCGGATATACGAATGGTGGTCGACGCGCTAGATCTCTGCTATACGAAGTCGCATGTCAACACCTTCGTAATCATCAGCGGAGATTCAGACTTTTCGCCGCTTGTCAGCAAGCTTCGCGAGAATGCCAAAACTGTCATTGGTATCGGCGTCAAGAATTCGACTTCGGATCTCTTGATCAGTAGCTGCGACGAGTTCATCTACTACGATGATCTCGTCCGTGAAGACGAGCAGAGGCGAAAGCCGAAGCCAGCTCCAAGCCGCAAGAAGAAAGCGCCTAAGCCGGAGGGAGCGGAGGCTGATGCCAAGCAGGAGGGCATCAACCTTGCTCTGGAAACGGCGGCGGCTCTGAACGCGGAGCGCGGTGACCAGGAAAAGCTATGGGGCTCGATGGTCAAGCAGGCGCTCAAGCGACGGCGGCCCGGATTCAATGAACGCTACTACGGCTTCGATTCGTTCAGTAGTCTTCTCGAAGAAGCGCAGGCGCGTGGACAGCTCGAGCTGGAGCTCGACGAGCGTTCCGGCGGCTACATCATTCGCGAAGTGCAGGCCTAGCTTCTTCGCGGCATTCCTATTCGCCTCAGGTCCTGGAGTGTCGCTACGGTCGCCTGCCGTGGCGATTTTTAATCGCCCTTGGCTCTTGGTTCTCTTGAGGGCCGCACGTTCAGTGTTGCTGGTTGTGCGGGTCGGGTGAGCCCCTTCGGCGTTTCGACTAGTTGCGGAACTGGCGTGTTCGAAAGAGTTTCCGTTAGTATTGACGGTTGAAAACGCTCCGCTTGAAAAACAGATCTGAGGGGGTAATCCATTGAGCGACCAAAAAATTGATTCGCGGCTGTTCGAGCTATACGACAAGTACTGTCACGGTTATATGGAGCGGCGCGAGTTCATGCAAAAAGCAATGGCGCTCGCGGTCGGAGTGACATCCGCAGCCGCGCTGATTGAAAGCCTGCTGCCCGACTATGCGAAGGCGCAGATGATCTCATTCACGGACGAGCGGATCCGGGGCGAGTACGTGACTTACCCCTCGCCGCGAGGCTCGGGAACGATGCGGGGGTATCTCGTTCGACCCATGGGGCCCAATGAACGTCCAGCGGCGGGCGTCCTCGTGATCCACGAGAATCGCGGCCTTAACCCGCATATCGAAGATGTCGCGCGGCGCGCAGCCATCGAAGGATTTCTTGCGCTGGCCCCAGACGGCCTGACGCCGGTAGGCGGGTATCCAGGCAACGACGACGCGGGGCGAGCACTGCAGAGTCAGATCGAGCCTGAGCAGCTGAAACAGGACATGCTTGCGAGTGCACAGTTCTTGCAAAGTCACTCCGATTGCACGGGTGCGCTTGGTGCTACCGGGTTCTGCTGGGGCGGTGGCATGACGAATACGCTTGCGGTTGAACTCGGCGCTCGGTTGCGAGCGGGTGTGCCGTTCTATGGCGGGCAACCTGCCAGTGATGATGTCAGCAAGATCAGCGCGGCCATGCTGATCCAATACGCCGAGAACGACCCACGCATCAATGCGGGTTGGCCCGACTATGAGGCGGCCCTCAAGGCGGACAGCGTCGACTACCAAATGTACATGTATCCGGGCACGCAGCACGGTTTCCACAACAATTCGACGCCGCGCTATGATGAGGCGGCCGCCAACTTGGCGTGGGAACGTACGATGGCGTTTTTCCGCGAGCATCTGAACAGCTAGTTGCGCGCCGGCATGTTTCTCGGCAGCTCGGCGAGCCTGCGTCACCTGTCGTACACTGACTTTATCTAGATGGCGCGTGAGGCCGAGTTAGGTGCTGGCTCACGTGCCTTGGCAGATTGAACCCATGAGACGGACAGAGATTAGGAGATCGAAATGAGACTTCGAGTATTGGCAGCGGCGCTGTCGACTAGCTTTCTGGTGGCAGCGTGCGGCGGTGGTGAAATGGCGGGTTCAGAGACCGCGAGCGAAGTGGCGCCCACGCCAATGCCAGCACCGATGCCAGCCGTGCCCGCGACGGCCAGCGACGCACCACCACTGACGACGAATGACGACTCTCTGCTTGCAGAGCCGACCTGGGCAGTGCTGTTCGCAGGGCACGATTTGATGAGTTTTAATACTATCGGCGGTGCCAATTGGCGGCTTGCCGATGGTGTGATTCAGGCTGATGGCGGAGAACCTGGATGGTTGGTCACGAAAGGAGCCTATACTGATTTTCGAATTCAGGTCGAGTTTCAGGCGAGCTCCGATACCAACAGTGGCGTCTTCATTCGCTGCGAAGATCCGAACGACGTCAGTGCCGAACGTTGCTACGAGATCAACGTATTCGACCTGAATGAGAACCCGAACAACCGCACAGGGGGGATCATCAATCTCGCGCCGCCCGGTGTCAGCGTCATGGCAGGGGACGAGTGGAATACACTCGATATAACCGCAGAAGGCGATCGGCTGACGGTGCGATTCAATGACATGGTTACCGTTGATGTCCAGGACGAGAAGCATGCGCGTGGGTATATTGGCCTGCAATACAATAGCGGACCGATCAAGATTCGCGAAGTTCGAATCCGCCCACTATGAGTTTCGATTTTTAATCGAAACGATCGATACTAGTGATCTCGTGGGTTTAGTCGATCTGTTTGCAGGCATAGCTCAAGATACGTCGTGGGCTCGTTAGAAGGTTCACTGACGCCCGGTCATTCCGGTGTCCGCCGGTTCGAGGTTGAGCCGTGAGCAGCCGCCGTGACTTTTCCCGTGATACTGCACGACTCGGACTGATTGCGGGTTTAGCGCCGGGCCTCGCGAGCGCTCAGGAAGCTTTACAGCTGCGCTCGATCCCTTCGAGCGGTGAGCATTTGCCCGTCATCGCCCTAGGCACATACCGAACTTTCAATGTTGCCGGCTCGCCTGCGGCGCTTGAGCCCTTGCGGCGAGTCACGACCCGATTTTTCGAGCAAGGTGGGCGAATCATCGACTCATCGCCACAGTATGGCCCGTCTGAGGCCGCATTTGGTCAAGTGCTTGAACAGATAGCGCGAGTGCCGGACGACATTTTCGCGGCGACTAAGGTCGCGATCGATGGCCGCGAGCCCGGCCTGCGTCAAATGCGAGACTCGCCCGAGAAAATGGGAGTCGATGCGATCGACCTTATGCAGATTCATAATCTGCGTGACTGGCGGACTCATCTACCAACGCTGCGTAGGTTAAAGGAGCAGGGTGAGATTCGTTACTTCGGGATCAGCGCGTCGCGCGAGACCCTCTATGATGATTTCATTGCGATCATGCGCAATGAACCGCTTGATTTTGTTCAGATTAACTACAGTGTCGCCGAGCGCAAGTCGGAGGAAGTAATTTTGCCGCTCGCTCTTGAGCGGCGGCTTGCGGTGCTCATCAACCGTCCGTTTGTTGCCGGCGCCTTGTTCCCGAGGGTTGCCGACCGGGTGCTGCCAGACTGGGCCGAAGAATTTGACTGCCGAAGCTGGGCGCAGTTTTTCTTGAAGTTCGTGCTGGGCCATCCAGCGGTGACGGCGGCGATTCAGGCGACAACCAGTGAATCGCATCTGCTCGACAATATGGAGGCGGGACGCGGGCGTCTGCCGGACGACGCTACCCGTAATCGCATGGCCAGCCTCATCGGGCTGAGCGGGCGCCCTCCATGGGATTAAAGCCGGTTCCCCGAGTTAGGGCATCAGCTCCGCGCCGCCATCATGTGGCGGGTACGATCCCGGTCTAATGCGCAGAGCCGTGGCGCTCGGTCTCGGTAACGTGAGACGTTAGCGCCCGATCCAGTTCATAGCGATTGCTAGCAGCGTGAGCGTGATGGCCGTCGCCGCAGCCAGTCCAACGACCATTCCCATTGTGAGCACGATATCGACCATGTTGGTTCCTCCGGGTTGAACTCGCGCTGCCTCGCGCAGCGTGCCGCTCGTTCGCTAAAAGCCTCAGGTAGCGGCCACGCTCGATTATGGGCCGCCGGCGCGAAGCCAATGAATTCGTAGATGTACCTAGACCGCCTGCCGGCATTGAGTTGTTGCCGTCGTGCAGGGCCCTCGGAAGAGGGCCTAACAAAAATCGTAAAAACAATAGATTAGAAAATTATCTTCATGTGAGAACTTAGTCAGTAACGGCTACGGCTTCCCGCCTTGCGCACTCAGTCTGCAGCGATCTGCGGTCGCGCCGCGGCGGCGCAGCCTATAAGTTGATGGTTGGCTTTGTCTTGGCGACCGCGTATCAATAAGATAGACCCTGGCGCCACAGCAATGCGCGCCATTTTGTTCAACATCACGAAAGTATTTGCCAAGGAGTTCGCGACGATGTCTGCGTATGCGCCGTTTTCCAAGACTCGATTGTTAGCCACGCTGGCAGTAGTTGCTGGCATGTTTTTCTGGGCACTGCCGGCGGCGGCGGAGACCATCGCCGTGATAGGCACGGGCAACGTGGGCGGAGCGCTCGGTCCACAGTTCGCGAAGCTCGGGCATACCGTCATCTATGGCTCGCGGGAACCGCAGCGCGCCGATGTCCAGGCACTCGTAGCGCATACTGGCCATAACGCCTCGGCAATGCTTTCCGCTGACGCCGCCCGCAATGCGGACGTCGTCGTGATTGCCGTCAAATGGGACGATGCTGAGGTTGCCGTAAAGAGTCTGGGAGATCTTTCGGGCAAGATCATTCTTGATCCGACGAACGCTGTTCGTCTTGATGCGCAGGGTATCCGCCACCATGCTGTTGAGACTTCGGCCGGGCAGATGATTCAGGGTTGGGCGCCAGGCGCCAAGGTCGTGAAAGCATTCAACACGCTCGGCGCCGGAACGATGACCGACCCGGCATCCGCGGGTGGTCCTATGACCATTCCGATCGTAGGTGACGATGCGCAGGCTAAGGCTTTCGTTGCCGGACTGGCTAGAGGCATGGGCTTCGATGCGGTCGATATGGGCGGGATCGAGTTCGCTCATGCGCTCGAGCAGATGCTTATCGTGCGCGGTAACGCCGGGGTGCTAGGCACTCCGTTCAACTACTATTTCCGTCCGGTTCCCTGAGGCCAGACCACCCCGTCTTTAGATGGGCGGGAGGCGTATCGGGTTCGCGCCGGCGCTTGTTCGCCGAGGCTCAGCCCCGCAAACGATAGGTTGGTTGCGGGGGGCAGTTGTGCCTGGCGTTCTTGTTTGCTCGCCGTTGCCACGGTCCGCTTTGGCGTGCGCGATCGAGCTGCGTCTCGCCCGAGAAAAGAAGCGGCCGCAGATCGGGATCCGGGGTTGAGATCCGC
Source organism: Rhodospirillaceae bacterium (assembly GCA_024640695.1). Classification (GTDB taxonomy): domain Bacteria; phylum Pseudomonadota; class Gammaproteobacteria; order Steroidobacterales; family Rariloculaceae; genus JAHEEM01. The sequence goes on from JAHEEM010000027.1 coordinate 15,540, forward strand.
GAGCCTGCGGCCGAGAAAAGAGCCTCCGATAATCGATTTTCCTCGGCAGCGCTCAGCTACCGGTCGTCTCGCACGAAATCGGTTCCTCGGGCAACGTGGTCGAGTGATAGATCTCTTTACAGTTATCCGCGAGGACGATGCGCGCGCGTTCCGTTAGATTGATATACGGTGAGCCACTCTTCAGCGGGCGGCCAGTTACGCTGATGCGCGTGCCGGTTTGCAGCGTAGTCCGCGTCCATCCGAAGTTGGTTGCGAGTTGCTTCGGGCTGCCCAGCTCTGCCTGCCAGGTCACCTTGGTGCCGTCGTCGCCCTCGACTTCGAACAGGATCGAGGCGTGCGGATTAACCAGCTGCACTGCGACGACCGTGCCTGAGAGTGTCCGGGTCTGCTCGGCAAATCTCCCCGCATCGCCGTGGTGAGCAAGCAGCGGCATCGACAGGGCAGCCAAGCTGAGAGTCCAAGCCAGTTTTTCGCCGAATGTGTGCTTCATTGCCATTCCTCTTCGAGATTTTAGAGTGCCTGTTGTGAAGCCTAGGACAGGCTTCCTTAATCGAAGCTGAACGGGGATTTTGTTAACAGCCCCACGGATCGATTCAAAGCCGTTCGGGTTGAGCCAGCTGCCTTGACGCCCCGCGGGTGGTGCGTTAGCTTTCCCGCGGTTCTTTCGTTCGGGCCGACACTTTCTTCGGTAAGACCGGAACCACAGCTCAAGTGGTTGAGTCTATGTTTAGTAGCAATAATCGTGGCTGCTTGTAATGCACGTGGCTGTCGCAGGAGGTTATAGGTGATCAACCGTCTCTTTAGCTCGTCGTACATGGCGATCGGAGCGCTGGGATTCGCGTTACTTCTCGAAAGTCAGGCGAATGCTCAGAGTTGGGTGACCGACTCGGTGTGCCCGGATGACGCACATCTGGCGTTCCACCGCTGCGCGCTGCGAGCGGCCGGGGACTTCGACCCGCCCCGGACGGTGGATGGGGTGCCCGACATGCAGGGGATCTGGCGCCGGCGTGCGGCAATGCACGAAAGTCTGCAGGCTCATCCGCCGACTCTCGATGACTCTGGTGGCCCGAGTGCGGTGGTCGATCCTGCAAACGGGGTCGTGCCTATTCAGGATTGGGCCGAGGCAAAGCGCCGCTATAACCGGCCTGCCTATGTTCACCACAATGCCTTATGCCGGCTCAGCGGTGTTCCCGTGACGATGTACATGACCGGCACCTACCAGTTCATGCAGACCCCTGGTGCATTCTTCGTTCAAGGCGAAGAGTCGCACGCATTCCGCACGATCCCGCTAGACGGTCGGGACCATATTCCTGAGAGCATCAAGCTCGCCAATGGCGATTCAGTCGGTCATTGGGATGGCGATACGCTCGTGGTTGAGACAAGAAATCAGAACGCGAAGAATTGGCTGGATCAGCGCGGTCGTTTCTATACGGACGAAGCTGTCATCACGGAACGATTCACGATGCTCGACGCCAACACCATCCATTGGCAGGCGACGGTTGAGGATCCTAATGTGTTTTCCCGGCCGTTTACGATTGCTCTGGCATACCGGCGCAGCACCGTAGAGGAGTTCGAAGTGTGGGAAGAGGCATGCCACGAAAACAATGTATTTGCGCAACAGCAGTTTTTGAATGTCGGATACAAAATCTATAACGGAATCACCGGAGAGGAAGCCAGGAGGCTCAGCGCCGCGTGGGATCTCGAGGAGGCCGAGTTAGAGGAGGCAGGGAGATGAGAAGGCTTAAAACAAGGTTGTTAACGCTAGGCGCCAGCGGCATCGCGACTGCGATGATGGGACTTACGGCGAACGCGCACCATTCGGTCGCGTTGCAGTTTGATATGTCGAAGGAGATCGAGATTGAGGGCACGGTTGTTGCCATGGAGTGGCGTAATCCGCACGCTTGGCTGCAGGTCGAGGTGGAGTCCGAGGCGGGCGAAAAGCAAGTCTGGCAGGTCGAATTCGGTAGCGCCAACGCGCTTTATCGGCGCGGCTGGCGGCGAGACGACTTGCCCGTCGGTATCCATGTGAGCGTGCACGGCTTGCCGGCGAGGGACGGATCGAACACCATCGGCGCAGAAGATGTGACCCTGCCCGACGGCCGTCGATTGTTTGCCGGCAGCCGCCAACGCGAATGATCACGCTGTCATCGAGCAAATATTTGATCCCTTGCCGATACGAAGGAGATTCTACGTGAGGAGTTCAGCCATCACGGTGCCGCCTGTGACTAGATTTGTCGGATTCATACTCTGGCTCTTGCCGGCGCTGGGTATGACGCAGGGTTATTCTGTGCCGCACAACGCGCACGGCCAGCCGGATCTGGAAGGAATTTGGCAGGCTGTGAATACGGCGGTCTGGAATATTGAACCTCACGCGGCTTCGTACGGTGTCCCGGGTGGTTTGGGTGTGGTCGTCGGAGGCGAGCTGCCGTATCGGCCTGGCGCACTGGAGCAGCGTCGGCAGAATTATGAGAACCGCCATACAGGCGATCCCGAGGCGAGCTGCAATATGGTCGGCGTTCCGCGCATCACCTATATGCCGTATCCGTTCGAAATATTGCAGACACCCGATCAGATCGTGATGACTTACGAGTGGGTCCATACAATTCGTAATGTCTACATGACCGGCGAGCATCCCGAAGGACCGATCCAGTGGTGGATGGGCGACTCTCGCGGATCCTGGGATGGTGACACGCTGGTCGTGGACTCTATTCATTTCACCGATCAGACTTGGCTGGATCGGTCAGGAAATTTCCACAGCGAGTCACTGCACGTCGTCGAGCGATACACCCGTACCGGGCCGGATCATATGCTCTATGAGGTTACGATAGAGGATCCGGAAGTATTCACGCAGCCTTGGCAGATGCGTATGCCGCTTTACCGGCGTCACGACGACAACATGCGTCTACTCGAGTTTGAATGCTTCGCGTACGCTGACGAGGAGCGCTTCGGCGAGTAGACCACGGGGGTTCTGACCGCACCGCTCGTTCGTGATGGCGGTGGCTGGAAGCCCGGCGCAGAGATTCATCAGGCTAACGGGTCGCGGGGCACTGGCTAACATAGCCGGCGTGACGTGTCCCGCGCATCGATAGTTATCGTGAGGAACTCCGCATTGGGGCCAGGGGGCGGTCGCGCTGAGTCTGGGCCATGGCCTTTCTGGGTCAGTGTTGGCTATCTAGTGGTCGTGCTGATTTGGGGCACAACATGGTACGGCATACATACCCAGGTTAACGGCACATCCCCGCACATCGGGGTTGCGCTGCGCATGGGAGCGGCATCACTAATTTTCGTCGCGATCGCGTTAGCCACCAAGCAGCCGTTGCGGCTTACGGTCTCGCAGATGCGCTTGGTCGGCATCGCCGGGGTGTGCTTTTTCGGGCTGAACTACCTTGCCGCGTATGCCGGCTCGCAATACCTGACCTCGGGCGTGGTTGCCATCATTCTGAGTCTGACAGTCCCCCTGAATCTGCTCGCGGAGTGGCTCATTCGCGGCCAGGCACCGAAAGCCGCGATGATCGTCGCTGCCACCTTGGGCATGTGCGGGATCAGCCTCGTATTCGGAAGCGAGCTAGAGAACGCGCTGTCCGGCGACATGAGAGGGTGGGGAGCAGGTGTCGTCGCAAGCTCAGCGATCCTGGTTGCGATCGGCAACGTCGTATCCGCGGAGCTCATGAGCACACGTTTAAGCTGGATCGTGGTCAACGCGTTCGGAATGGCTGTTGGTTGTTGCGTGACTCTTGCGTGGGGCGCGTTGACGGGAAGCCCATGGGTGTTTCAGCCGACACCCAGTTGGCTTGCAGGCTATACCTACCTGGTGTTTCTGGGCAGCGTGGTCGCTTTTGGTATCTATATGAAGATCCTACCGGCGATCGGTACGACGGCTGGCGCCTACGTGACCGTGCTGTCGCCGGTCCTGGCACTATTCGTCTCCGCAGCGCTCGAAGGATTCAGCATCCGACCGATGACCTATGCCGGCGTGGTGCTCTTGTTGCTCGGCCATACGTTCCTGATTCGGCAGCGTTCGCGCACGCCACCAGCCTGAGACAAGCATGGAAATTACGTATTGCGGCCAATTTCCCGGCACGCCAACGTAGGCTCTCGCTGGGCGCCGGTGGTTTCCGTAGGAAAGCTCCCCCAGAACTGAAAGCGAGCCTCGGCGTTCGGCGATCCCGCTACCCCTCTGTAGCCAAGAATCCTGCTCCCTCTGACAGACCCAAGGCTGTGCTTGTTCGGCGGCCCGTCAACTGACGATGAACGCCGGGTGCGACCGATGCCGCCTTGTGCTGTGGGCTCGGGGATGTCGCGAGGCTCAGATGGTTGACAGACATTGCCGGGCGGCAAATCATGGGCTCGGAGGATCGAGGGGTACGACACCGTTCGCACGATCTATTTGGGTGACCAGAGCGCTTTCAACGCTCCCTCAAGCCGCTTGGGTAATTCCGTGGGACGCTGTCTTGGCGAGGAGCTTCATCTGGTTACGCGCGAAGTCGATTGGCACTTCTTTGATGGCACTGGGATCCCGCAAAGCCCCGCCGTCGAGCTGGCAGAGATCTTCCGGCCCAGCGCTGATGGCAGTCGGCTCGAGTATGAGTTGACGGTGACGGCTCCGGACACGTTTACCGAGCCAGTTCATCTGGATAAGCAGTGGATGTGGCGTCCCGCTGAAGAAGTGCGACCGTATGAGTGTACGCCGCGCCAGTAACGGTATGCGGGGATACGAGGGGCAAGCCGAGATGGTGGCCTGCGGCATGCCCGAGCGCCGGTCGCTATTCGCAACACGCGCCGCTAGACTTTGGCGACAGAGACGCCAGAACTGATAAACAGGGGGAGAAAAAGTAATGCGATTGAATCGTGTGCTCATCGCCATGGCAGCCCTAGTCTGCGGGATGCCCGCCGCGCACGCCCAGTCCGGATCTGACTGGCCGACGTTCGGGGGAGCCGCTGGGGGTGCGCAGTATTCACCGCTCAAGCAGATCAACATTGACAACGTCGATGAGCTCGAGGTGGCGTGGGTCCACCATTCCGGTGATGCAGCCTGGCTTGAAGTCACGCCGATCCACGCAAACGACTCGCTGTACTACTGCACGCCCATGAACCGCGTCGTCTCTCTCGATCCGGTCACGGGGCAGGAACGTTGGCGCTTCGATCCGCATTCCAGTGTAGGCGGTCTCGGGCTTATCGACGAGGAACGGCGTGTCGTGCGCTGCCGCAGCGTCGCCTACTGGCAAGCCGAGGCGCCCCGCCCCAATGCGATCTGCGACAAGCGTTTATTC
>JAHEEM010000214.1:0-1078 GCA_024640695.1 Rhodospirillaceae bacterium
GGGGACAGCTCGGCAACGAGATGGGTGACCAGCTGGCGGGGCAATAGCCGAAACAGCCCAACCACGACATCTGGCGCTAGAAACGACATGACGGGCGTTAGCGTATTAGCGTCTTGGTCGCCCAATGCGCCAGCGGCTTCCTGACGCGGCAACTCTTCTATGCGTGCGGCCGCCAGCTGAGGATAATCTAGCAGGAAGCGCCGATTGAGCTCGATAATTGTCTTGGCGACTTCAGCGCTCATTTGCGGCACCGTCTCGCGGTTGGGGTGAGCGCGGGGCGATAGGTCGAATGATGACGTTGAGAATTCCGGCGCAAGTCGTCAGCAGCGCGCCGCAAAGATGCTCGAGCAAGGAGCGCTCGCCGCTCCTTGCAGCAGCAAATTGCTCATGCACTCCAGCCCGTATGCTCGCCCTGGACAGCCCACCCAATAAATTGCCGCGACGCCCGACCACGGGGAGATGTATCGACTCGTCCCAGCGATCATCGAAGCTGATCGATGATAAGGACGCTCTGTTCGATACCGGCAACGTCTTAATAATCTTCAGAGCCCCAAGTTGCATAGAGGATTCGGCGCGCAATACTTCATTGACTTCGATCGTGCCGAGAAAGGCGCTATGGTCCGGGGACTCCAGAAAAACGTGGCTCGCCGGACCCGCCGCTCGGAGCACCCGAAGTGCGTCCCCTACGGTGTTGTCAGCATTCAAGGTGGGGACATCCGGATCAATCCAGGCACCAATCTGATGCCGTGGGTACTTGAGCGCGCCGCTGAGCCGCCGAGCGTATTTCGTCGGAAGCTCCTGCAGTACCTGCTCGCGAAACTCGGACACAACCAACCGTGCCATGGTCGTCGCATCGAAAAACGGGAGCTGCCGTAATACCATTGCTGCGCGCGGCCCAGGTATAAGCTCGAGACGGCGCGCGGCCTGCCATGGAATCATCTCGTTGAGCACCGGCGCGGCAAGACGAGCCGGGACGGTTGCCAGGAATGCGGACGCCTGCTCGGGTGGCATATTTTGCAGCACCTGCGCCGCCGCTTTCGGAGCGCTGTCTAGGAATGCCAGTGTGAGCTTTGCGCCG